>JAAYDT010000019.1 GCA_012729145.1 Synergistaceae bacterium
CCTGAGGTCATGGGAGTTCATTTTTGTTGATGACAGGGATCTGCTGGTCAAATTGGCCGATACAAGGGGGAGCAGCTCAGCTTTCATAGCGGGGGCTGCCCTTGGGGTAGTAATCATTGGGGACGAAAAGACCGTCGATACCTGGGTTGAGGACGGGTCCATCGCGGCCATTATCATCCAGCTTGCAGCCGCTGACCTCGGACTGGGGTCATGCTGGGCTCATGTGCGTAACAGAGAGCATGCCCCGGGAAAATCCGCCGAGGATCATGTGAGAGAGCTGCTTGGGATCCCGGATCCTCTGAAAGTGCTCTGCGTGATCGCCGTGGGTTACCCGGCCGAGCAAAAGCCCGGGATCCCGAAAGAGGAACTGTCCTCCGGAAAGATCTTCAGGAACAGGTACGGCCAGGTCTGAACAAAGGGAGGGGCGTCTGCACCCTCCCTGTCTCTGATCCTGTTCGTACCCTACCTTGCCAGCCTTAGCATGGCGGCCTTGACGACAAGGACCGAAGAGAGAAGATCTTCGATCCCAATGTATTCGTCTGCCTGGTGGGCGAGGTCGGGAAGACCCGACGGGAACGGGGCGAAGGCCACCACGTTGGGGAGGGCCTTCGCATAGGTCCCTCCTCCTATGGCCATCACTTTCGGGTGCTTCCCCGTTGTCTCGAAGAAAGCTTCGCTGAGATCCTTGATAAGAGGCGAATCCTTGGGCACAAACAGGGGAGTGTTCCTCGATCTCTCTACCGGGGTCAGCCCGAGGGGAGCAAGCTTTTCCTTCATCCTCTCCACTACAAGGTCGCCCTTTACGGTTACCGGGTGCCTTATGTCAAGGACTACAGATAAGACACCCTTCGAGAAAGAGGCAAGACCGGGGTTGCAGGTCAGGGGACCCGAGACGTCATCGGACATTGAGATCCCCAGATCTGATCCGAACCTTGGGTCACAGAGAAGCCCGGAGATGACCTTGAAAGCCTCCCAGGGGCGATGGGAGGGGGGATTGGCATCTATCAGCCTGCAGAGCGCTGCAATGGCGTTCTCTCCCTTTTCGGGAAGACTGGCATGGGCCGCCTTGCCGAAGACTTTCGCTGAAAGGGTCCTCTTTTCGAGTACCACCTCCCCCCCGAGGGGTGTGGAATCCAGGGCTCCACGCAGAACGCCCGCCCACTTTTCCAGGGCCGCAGGATCACCTTCGAACTCGGCCTCGCACTGGTCCGGGACGATGTTCACCGCTTCTCCGGCACGGAAGGAGATCAGACTGATCCCTTCATGTTCCCCGACGGGCACATCTATCCCGATGTGAAGACCACCCTTCTCGGCGTGGACTATGCCTTCGTGGATGTCGGGAGTGAAGCCTGCAACGGGAGCTTCCTCGTTGGCGGCGTACCATTTAATTCCCCTGAATCCGCTCTCCTCGTTCGTGCCAAAGATGATCCTTATCCTCCTTGATAGCCGATGGTCCTCATCAGAGAGGATCTTGAGGGCCCAGAGGGCCGCTATGGTCGGCCCCTTGTCATCGATGGTTCCCCGTCCGAACATCTTCCCGTCATGGATCTCAGCCCCAAAGGGGGGGTAAGTCCACCCTTTCCCTTCAGGGACTATGTCAAGATGACCGAGAACGGCAACCATTTCCTTACCGGAGCCGTACTCGGCGTATCCTATCATCCCGTCATGGTTGACGGTCCGGAAACCGAGTTCGGAGGCCGTCTCCAGGGCCAGGTTGAGAACCTGGTGGACTCCGTCCCCGAAGGGTTTACCCTCCTCGGGAGTTCCTTCAACGCTCCTTATCCTTACCATATCCTGCAAATTCGATATTATCCGGCTCTCGTACTTTCCCAGAAGATCTCTTTCAGTCATTGCCCTCACACCCTTCAAAGGACCCTGAGTTCCTTGGGGAACCTGGTAAGAGGTTCGCAACCGTCAGTGGTAACAACAACACAGTTCTCGATCCTTATCCCTATCCTCCCCGGGATGTAGATGCCGGGCTCAATGCTGAAGGTCATACCCTCGGCAAGGGTCTGCTGGTTGCCCCGCATAATGTTCGGGGATTCATGGATAGCAAGGCCGATCCCGTGGCCAAGCCTGTTGTTGAAGTACTTGCCGTAGCCCGCCTCCTCGATCACCGAACGGGCAGTCATGTCAAGAAACTCCGAAGTGATCCCCGGACGGGCAGCAGATTCCCCCTTGTCCTGGGAACGCAGCACGATCTGGTACATCTCTTCTATCTCCGGTTCCGGCCTCTCACCTATGAAGAAGGTCCTGGTCATATCCGAAAAGTAGCCGCGGTAACGGCAGCCGAAATCCAGAAGAACGGAGTCCTTCTCCTTGATAATACCCTCTCCTCCTGCGTAGTGGGGCATAGCGGCGTTCTCCCCCCTGGCCACGATGGGAGTGAAGGCCTGGGAAGTGGCTCCGAAGTCATCCATCAGCTCCAGGAGTTTTCTTCTGATCTCCTTCTCGGTTTTGCCAGGCTTGATGAAGGGCAACAGGGCCTCCAGTGCCCGATCGGATATCTCTCCTGCCTTTTTGAGGCAGGCGATCTCCTCCCAGTCCTTGACAAGGCGAAGACCGCCAAGGGTGTGCCAGCCGTTGGCAAGGCTGACTTTCTGGCGTTGGGCGATCTCTACGGCATCAACGGCCATTACGGAGTCGTTGACGCCGATAACGGCGCCTTCGCCGATACCGTGGTCTGAGAAGGCCTGTGACAGGGCATCAAAGAACCAGTCCTCGTCGCTCCATTCATAGACGGGAGCTGAAGCTGGAAGCCCTTCCCTGTATTCCTGTTCGTAAAGCCTGGAGACAACGGCAAAACTCCGGCCGTCGGCCATGAGGAAGAGGCCGTTGAATCTCTCTCCCGGGTGGGGGGCAAGGCCGGTCAGATATTCAAGGTCAGGTGACGGTGCAACAACGAGAGCGTCAAAACCGCTCTTTTTGATCAGTGGGTGGGCCAGTGAAATCCTTTTTGATCCGCACATGGAAGGACCCCCTTATTTAACGGCGTTTCTGGCGAGCCTGCCAGGCGTGAAGGGCAAGAGCAAGCCCGATAACTCCGTAGGTTACAAATACCCTGAAGTATTCACCAATCATTGCGTCGCCAATAAGGTTCTTGCCTGCGAGTGGCGAGACTATAAAGAGCGTATGGAAAAGGAGGGTCCCGAGCAGGGCCTGTCCGATGGTCGCCTTGCTGACTGAGGCGCCTCCGATAAGAATGGCAGCTACGGCGAAGGTCCCTACCTGGACGTGACTTCCGTAGGTGTTGATGTTGCCCAGGTTCTGCAGAAAGATCACCTGGCCTATGCCCGCCAGGACGGTGGAAATGATAATGGCGATAACCCTTATCTTGTCGACCTTGATCCCCGAAACTTCCGCGATATGCCTGTTCTGTCCAACCGCACGGAACTCCTGCCCAAGCTTTGTCTTGATCAGGAAATGGATCGCGACGCAAAGAACAGCCACAGCCAGCAGGGTGAATACCGGGATAATTATGGGGAATATGAGCCCGGGGATATTGATGCGGATCTTCCACAGGTTGTCCAGGGCGTAGTGCATGCTCTTGATGTCAAGGGTGTTCCTGAGACCTATACCGGTTGAAAGCAACATGGTCGGGATCCTTATGGGGATGAAATTCCCCATGAAGTAAAGGCAGATAAGCTGGTAAATCCCGTTGGCGAAGAAGCCCAGAATTATCCCCGTGATCATCTCTTTGCCTTTTGCCTGGTTGAAAAGTTTGCCCGTAAGCCAGCCGAAAAGTATTGAAAGGGGGATCGAGATAAGGGTCGTCACGACAAAGCCGCTGAAGCCAGCCATCTGGAAATTGGCGGTTGCTATGTATCCGAACTGTCCGGCCATGGCTCCCAGGACTATCCCGAAGTTGAGTCCCATTCCGGCAAGGATAGGAATTATCAGCGAAATGACCAGGAAGCTGTTTCGAGCCATTCGGGTGATTATCTCGTTTATCAGGAAGGGAAGACTCAGCCCGCTGTAGTAGCCCCCAAAGAAACAGAGGACAATAAAGAAGATAGGAACTACGTTCTTCCTCAGGTAATACTTCCATATACGTTCCTTGTAAGCTTTAGCCTCGGTCTCCTGGAGCGCTAGTTTTTTTGACTGGCCCCTGCTGTCGGAGGTCAACTCACGTCACCTCCTATCTCCTTGCGGGTAAGGGCGTAGAGGATGATCCCGTTGCTTATGATTATTCTGATAACGTCGGCAATGTTGTCTGCCACGACGACGTTGGCGACCGGCATTGACACTACCAGTATGGACTGGAAAAGAAATGTGCCGATAATGGCGTGAGTGACTGTAGCCCTTTTGAGGCTCGCCCCTCCGATAAGTATTGAGGCGACGGCAAAGAACGCCATAAAAAGAGGTGCCATGTAGAGCTGGATGAAACCGAAGCTTTGGGCGTAGACCACTATACCTACCGCGCCCACGGCGTGGGAGATGGAGGAGCCGATGATCCTGTAGCGGTTCACGTTAAGTCCGGAAGACTCGGCGAACCTGGGGTTAGACCCTACTGTGGAAAGGGCTATCCCCGTCTTTGTCCTGGAAAAGACCCAGAGCGCCAGGCAGAACAAGGCGAACATCAGAAGCAGACCTGTGGGTATCGTTACCCCCAGGATGTCGAAGGACAAGAAATTGTCCAGCACTTTTCCCAGTCTTTCCTGAATGGCAATGGTCACCCTGAGGCCTGATCCACCGTAAGGCCAGATCATCTCAGGGCTTTTGTAGGGGGCAAGGAACCAGAAAATGCACATCAGGGAAACTATCGAGAATCCAAAATAGGTTCCCACCGTCATCTCCTGTCCCTTGACCCTGTTCAGCAGGATCCCGTAGAAGAAACCCGTTATCGCCCCCAGAATGGCTGCTACCCCTATTGAGAAGAAGAGACCCGAAAAACCTGCCATGTCAAGTTCTATGCTAAGGGTAGCCGCCACAATACCGCAGGTTATGCCAAGCGGAAGGGCAAAATTGGGTCCTGCGCCACTCTGGATGGAGGGGATCATTGCAAGGACGAGGATGCCGTTCATTCCGAAACGGGTAAGTATGCTTGAGAGTATCTGTTCCATCGGCAGTTTCAGGAACAGGGCAGAAGCCAGCAGGAACAGAAGGAACCCGAAGATGATAAGTCGGGCGACACCGAAGTCCCGGTAAAAGTCCAGGAACCTCTCCTTTAATGTCGTCTTCTCTGGTACGAGGGTGTCTTCCGGCATCAGGAGACCTCCTTCATGTGGTGGGTCAGTGCTCCAGCCATCATCAGGCCAAATCTTTCATTGCTGTCATCAGGGGGGAGTACCCCCTCAAGACGCCCCTTGTAGATAATGGCTATCCGGTCACAGACGGATCTGAGCTCGGCAAGTTCCGAGGAGGTCATGACAATTGTTACCCCGGCCTTCCTGTTCAGTTCCACAAGCAGGTTGAGCACCAGGCGTTTCGCCCCCACATCAATACCCCTGGTGGGTTCCGATACGAACAGGACTTTTGGCTCCAGTGTCAGGGCTTTAGCTATGCAGACCTTTTGCTGGTTCCCGCCGCTCAGGCGTCTTGTGAGCTGTTCGGGGCCGGTGCAGCGTATGTCAAGATCTTTGATCATCTTTTCACTGTGCTTTCTGGAAGCCTCGAAATCCATCAGCTGGAGGATGCCTTTTTTCAAAAACTTTCCCTGGCTTTGCATGGCCTGGACAATGATGTTCATCTCTATCGAATCCTCCAGGAGCAGGCCTATGCCCCTCCTGTCCTCCGACACAAAGGCCATCCCGCTGTTCAGGGCTGCAACAGGGTTGTTCAGGGGAACGGTTTCCCCAGCCAGGATGATCTTCCCTGTGGAGGGGTAAAGACCCATAATACCGTTGGCGATGCCGATCTTGCCATGACCGGCAAGGCCTCCGATCCCAAGTATTTCACCTGGGGCGACATCAAGATTTACGCCGTGGAGTTCTTCGCCCGGCATCTCGACGTGCAGGTCCCGTATAGAGAGGAGAGGTTCAGAACATTCCATGTCGGTTTCGCAATTGTCTTTCCTGGTCACGGCCTGGACCTTCCTGCCTACCATAAGCTCGGCAAGCTTTCCGACGGTTGCCTCTTTCGGGGACATTGTCGCGACCTGCTCACCGTCCCGAAGGACGGTTATCTGGTCGGCAACCTTCAGGACCTCGTCAAGCCTGTGGGTTATGAAAAGAATGGAAATACCCTGTTCTGAAAGGCGTTTTACCGTTTCAAGAAGAGTGTCCGCATCCGATTCGGTGAGAACCGCCGTGGGTTCATCAAGAACCAGTAACTGAAGGTTGTTTTTGTCCAGTTCACGAGCGATCTCAATGAACTGCATGAAACCGACCGGAAGACCGGCTACTTTCAGCATCTCGTCGATACCGAGGTCAAGCCTGTCGAGAGCTTCCCGGGCGTCGTTGCGCATCCTCTGGATGTCAAGGGTCTCCATCTTGCTACCCAGGAACCTGCTCCACAGGTTGGGTCTTGTAGGTTCACGGTTAAGTTTGATGTTCTCCATGACGGTGAAGCCTGGAAGAAGCATGAATTCCTGGTGGACCATACCGATCCCCAGGGCCATTGCATCCTCCGGGGAGGAGGAGGGCACCGGCTCACCATTGAAGAGGACCTTGCCCTTGAATCCTCCCGTACTCTGGATCACCGGCATCCCGAAAAGGATGTTCATCAGTGTGGATTTGCCGGCACCGTTCTCTCCGACAATGGCATGGATCTCACCCGGTTCGACGGAAATGTTGACGCCCTTGAGAACCTTGTTGCCGAAATACTCCTTGCGAATATTTTTCATTTCAAGACGAGGTCCCGTCATCCGGAATCCTCCTTATTTTCAATTTGGGCAGAGAAAGAGGGGCCGGATGTCGCGAGGCCCCGTCTTTCTCTTTTTGAGGTTTCAGATCATTCAGTCGATTCGGATCTTCCTGGTGCTATTTCCCGCCGAAGATGATGGACTCGCCCACAACAAGAAGGAAGTTGTCAGCCTTCTCGCCAGTGGCGACGTTGTTGTAGGTGCTGAACTGTGCATTACCTGCATGCTTGGTAAGAAGTGCCTTCATGTGCTCGATATCGACGCCCTTGATCTTTCCATCGGCCAGGTCGAAGCCGTATTCAACCGAAGCATAGGTGAAGGCCATGTTGATGGGGATCTTCCAGGTGGCGAACCTTCCGGCACCGCCGCCTGCAACGACCTTTTCAGTGATGGCATCAAGTATGAAAGCTACGTCTCCGGCCTTGCCCTCGGGGATCTCAATGCCGAGAGCTCCGGGGTATCCGTGGTATGGGCTCGGGCAGCACTGTTCGGGGTAGATGGCCCCAGTCGTCAGAACCGACCTGATAAGTGGTTCCTGCATGCCGCAGTTGGTGCTGAAGAATGCAGTGTCCTTGCCGTATTTCTCTACCTGGCGCGGCACGTCTTCGAGGATGAATTGCTGTGCGCCTGCTATTCCGGCATCGCCTGTCGGGTCGGGAGCGTTGACGAAGACCCACTCCATCCCGCGTTTTTCACACTCGGCCTTCATTATGTCACGGCGCTCCGAAAGAAGCGGGTAGGACATGTGGCGGGGGAAGGAGATGTGAACAAAGGTCTTGGCACCCATCCTGTGCGCAAGTTCAACTATGGTTACGCCACGTTTCGGGTTGTCCGTCTCAAGGACCAGGTCGGCCTTCTGGGCCGAGAGCATCGGATCCTCGTGGGGAACAATATTGATGAAGAACATGTCGGGACGGATCTCCTTGACCTTGTCGATCGCCGCGGCAGTTCCGGGAACACCCTGGACCAGCGCTATGGCCTTTACATCGGGGTCTGCAGCCATGCTGAGGATCTGCTGGATAGTGGTTTCCTGCTCATCCATGAACTTGTCGGGATAGGTGACATGGATGATCCTTCCCGGATACTTCCTGATCATCTCCTGTGCAGCCTGGTACTCTTCCTCACCCTGGGAAGTTGTGCCGGTCATGACACCGACCTTGGTTACAGCGAATGCCGCCGAGGCGACGGTGAGCGAAAGTGCAAGGATCAACAGACACGCAAAAACTTTTCTCATGGTATCGAACCCCTCCTTGAAGAAGCGTCTCTCCTTTCCCGGTCTATTGACCCGGAAAAGGGGCACCGTAAGAGAACACCATTTGCGCCTGCGTTCTTCTCTCTTTAGGCATCTCCCCCCTCAGATCGCTGTCATGAACGGATCCTGTTGTTTAATTTGAAAGTAATGGAAGAATCTATAGACAGGAAAATATATTTCAAATATATTCATTATGTACCAGAACCGCTTCATCACGTCAAGAGAGTTCAGGGAGGTTCGTACATTGAATACGGGAAATCTGAACAACCGCAGCGGGTCTCTGAGATTTGTTGTGTACGACTTTTTCAGGGAGCAGATGAAGAAGGGCATTCTTATTCCCGGATCTTTTATCAATGTCAGGGAGATCAGCGAAAGCCTGGGGATCAGCATGACCCCCCTCAGGGAAGCTTTGGTCCAGCTCGAGACGGAGGGGTTCATCACCGTCATACCCAGGAAGGGAGTGGTTCTGAACGGTCTCTCCCTGAGGAAGATCCGGAATATCTATTCCATTCTGGGGGCTCTTGAAGCTGTTGCCCTGAGGGCTGCCTTCCCCTTTATTGACGAAGTATCCGTCGAGAGGGCCAGGAGGATAAATGCAGAGATGATAAAGTGTTTGAGCGAGAACGATCCACAGGGATACCTTGCCAGGAACAACCGTTTTCACGGTCTCTGGCTCGACAGGACCGAGAACGATGAACTACTGAGGCAGATAAGGGTCATGAAAGAGAGGCTGTACGAATTTCCCGGCAACGAAGACCTCATCCCGGAGTGGGAGGAGGCCAGTCTGAATGAGCACTGCGAGCTTCTTTCCCGGATATCCTCCCGTGACCTGGAGGAGTCGGTGAGGTACCTCCAGTTCGTCCACTGGGATTACGAGAACCAGGAACACTTCGTCAGGCGTTTCTACGCGCAACACCTGGATTCTCTCGAAAAAAAGAGGGGAGATGTGGTCATTCACAGTTGAGATCATCACCCAGGCCAGCCTTTGACCAGCTAGCCCTTCCCGGTCACCACCGTTTCCCCTGCCAGGACCCGGTTTTCGAATATTTTGAGCAGCTCCCAGCCGGCATAGGTCAGACCGTGGGTCCTGTGGTACATGGCAAGGATCTCAAAAGTTGCCTGTCTTGAGCCTGCGATCCTGAAGACTTTCAAGTGCCTTTTCCTCGAGAAAGACAGTGCAAAGCTTTCAGGAAGAAAGGCTGCCCCGAGCCCCTCCGCCGCAAGGTTGCCTGCAGAAAGAAGACGGTTCACGACAAGACCTGATCTGAAAGGGATCTGGTTCTGTATCGCAAGGTCATCAAGGTATGAACACAGGTTGTTGTCCGGAGAAAAAGTAATGAACGGGATGGAGGATGCTTCTTCGGGAGAAATTTCATCTTTTTCACCAACTACCCTGGGGGAGGCGACAAAACAGAGTTTTTCCTCTCCAATGGAGTGGAAGGTGATCTCGGGATCAATAGTGACGTTCAGTCTCCTTTCGGATATTACCAGTTCAGCCTTGTTATCCTTCAGTAGGTCCAGAAGAAAGTCCCAGTCTCCGGAGATCAGCGATATCCTGATGGAGGGGAAGGATCCGTCGAAAGCCCTTAGAACTCCCGGGAGCAGAGATGCCGAGGCAAAGGGGGAACACCCCAATTTGAGGGTACCTGTCTCCATTGCCTGAAGGTTCGTTATCCTATCCTTCACATCTTCCAGGCTCCCGAGGATCTCTTTTGCTGTGGTGTAAAGAAGGCGCCCTTCAGGAGTCAGCCTGATCCTTCTCTTCTGCCTGTTGAAAAGTCTGACCCCGAAGTGTGATTCAAGAGAGGCAATGTGCTGACTGACGGAGGGCTGGGAGACAAACAGTCTTTCAGCCGCGGAACGGAAAGATCCTTCCTCTACTACGCAGCAAAAAGTGTTCAGTTGAAAAAGGGTAATCAAGGTCTTACCCCCCCCCTAATATAAGTAATAACCTATCGTTTTATTCAGAATCTCTTTATTGATAATAATTGTTTGGATAATAAAATGGCAAGTGAGAGTTGATACCAAATGCCAGGTTGGTGCTGCCCTGTGCTTAATGCCGCAAGGGAAAGTGAACTGGTCCGTATCTGTCAGGAATTTGTCAGGATCCCGAGCGAATCAGGGAACGAAAGACAGATGGCTTCTTTTGTGAGGGATGTCATGCTCTCGCTGGGATACGACAGGGCAGAGATAGATCCCTGTGGGAATGTGACCGGAACGATCGATCTCGGTGGCGATGGGCCCTGCCTTCTTTTTGAGGCGCAGATGGACCATGTCGACGTTGCGGATCCCTTCGAGTGGGAATTCTACCCTTTTGGGGGGATACTCCAAAGCGGCCGGATCTACGGCAGAGGAGCCACAGACCAGAAAGGCAGCCTTGCGGCCATGATCTGTGCCGCCTCTTTCCTTAAGGAAGACAGGCATCCGGAATGCGCGGGAAGAATTGCCGTTTCCGCCACAGTCCACCAGGAAAGGATCGAGGGCGCTTCCTCCAGGTTCGTCTGCAGCAGTCATCATCCCGACCTGGTTGTCTCCGGCGAGGCTTCAGCCCTCAAAATAGAACGGGGTCAGCGTGGAAGGGCTGAGATAATTGTCGAGACCCTTGGCAAACCCGCACATTCCGCCAACCCCGAATACGGGATAAACGCTGCAAACCACATGGTCTCCCTTGTTTCGGTCCTTTCCGGCAGTTTCCGGCCTGTCACGGATCCGTTCCTTGGTGAGGGCATCCTGGAACTGACAAGACTGGTCTCATACCCTGAAACGGCAACTGGTGTAGTCCCGTCAAGATGCCAGGCTGTTTTCGACCGTCGGGTCATACTGGGTGAAACGAGGGACGGCATCCTTTCCCAGATAGAGGAAATAATCGGTGAAGCAGGCCGTTCCATTCCCGGTCTGAAGGCTTCGGCAAGGATCTCATCGTCTGAAGAGAGATGCTACACGGGAGTCCAGATAAAGGGAGAACACTTCGTTCCCGCATGGCTCCTTGAAAGGGAGCACCCCTTTGTAAAAAGATGTCTCGAGGGGCTAGACTCGATCGGATTGCCCCCGATAGTGGCCGACAGACCGGGGTTCGGGACTAACGGATGTTATTACGGCGGCGTCAGAAAGATCCCGACTGTGGCTTTCGGACCCTCGTTCCAGGATCTTGCTCATATTACCGATGAGTATCTCGAGGTTGACCAGCTCCTGAAAGGCTGTCTTGGATATTACGGTATAGCTGGAGCCGTGTTGGGTAACTGATGAGAAACGGTCCAGAAAATATCAAGGAGGCGCATGCATATGATCTCGAAGAAAAGAGAAGAAGCCCTGATAGACCTTTGCAGGGCAATGGTGAGGACTCCCAGCCTTTCGGGCAGGGAGGAGGCTATGGCAGGGCTTGTAAAAAGCACCATGGAAAGACTCGGGTTTGACGAAGTCTCAGTTGACCGCTTCGGGAATGTGGTCGGCAAAATAGTCCTTGGCAAGGGGGGTAAAAAGATCCTCCTGGAGGGACATATGGACCATGTAGATATCAGCGACCCGACCAGGTGGGCCTACGGTCCCTACGGCGGTGAACTGGTCGACGGGAAGATATACGGAAGAGGTACCACCGACATGAAGGGCAACCTGGCCGCAATGATAGTTGCCGCCTCCCTTGTAAAGGAGGACCTGGCAGGCACTCTTGACGGGGAGATACTGGTGGGCGGCTGTGTTCACGAGGAATGTTTCGAGGGCGTTGCCTCCGGGGAGATAGCCGGAAAATATAACCCGGACCTGGTCGTGATAGGGGAGCCTTCAGGCCTTACCCTCAAGAGAGGACAGAGGGGGAGAGCAGAGGTTGCAGTCGAGACCTTCGGCAAGAACGCCCACTCTTCCAACCCCTCTGTGGGGATCAATGCCATCAAGAAAATGATGAAAGCGCTCCTTGCGATAGAAAAGGGATTCACGCCCAGAAAACACCCTGTTCTCGGAGAAGGGATCCTGGAAGTTACCGATATCATATCCTCGCCCTATCCAGGTGCCAGCGTAGTCCCCGACAGGTGCATGGCGACTTTCGACCG
>JAAYDT010000004.1 GCA_012729145.1 Synergistaceae bacterium
GATAGAATACTTGAGTTCGGGATCAGGAAGGTCATCAACGCGGGCTATACAGGCAGAGACCAGGCAAGTGTACAGGCCCATATAGATGAGTTGAAGGGAAAAGGGATCCCCGCTCCGGAAGAGACTCCTGTTTATTTCCCCGTTTTCCCCCAGTGTGTAACACAAAAGGAAGTCCACGATGTCCTTCATGAGAATGACAACACAGGTGAAGCTGAGTACGTGCTTCTTTTCCATGGCAAGGACGTATTCGTTGCCGCAGGTAACGATCACACCGACAGGAAGCTCGAGGAAGTGGACATCCCGAAAGCCAAGCAGCTATACCCGAACTTTATCTCCAGGGATGTCTGGAGACTGGAAGATGTCCTTGACCATTGGGATTCGCTTGAGTTACAGAGCTGGATCGAAAAAGACGGAGAGAAAGTCCTCTTCCAGAACGGGAAACTGGGTGCCCTGATGGGTCCCCAGGAGCTTATTGAAAGGATCGGCAAGATCGTTGATCTCCCCGATCTGGATGGCCTTGTTGTCTTTTCCGGCACCATCGCATCTCTCTTCAATATTGACTACAGCCCCTGTTTCGAAGTGTCGATCAATGACCCCATCAAGAACCGGTCATTAAAGCTGTCAACCGTGTTCACTCCGGTAAGCGGCTGGTTTCTCAAGAAGATTTAGCCGATAAAGAAAATTATTTTTTCAAGGAGGGTGTCTGCAATGTCGAAACAGGAATTTGAGATCATGGATATCGATCTTATCGGAGAGTGGCGCAGGGTTGCTGGTACTCCGGAAGGAGTAATGGAGAAGATACTTTGCTACGACCCTGAAACGGGGAATTATACCAGGATGCTGAAATTCCCCCCCCAGACCAAGATAACGGGAGAGCTCTCCCACGATTTCTGTGAGGAGGTTTACGTTGTTGCAGGGTATCTTGTTGACCTTGGCAAGGATATAACGATCGCTCCGGGTTACTACGGTTCGAGGCTGCCAGGGATGAAACACGGCCCCTACGACATACCTCTTGGCTGCACCACTATCGAGTTCCGCTACCAGGACCCGAACAAGTCGCTGAACAAGGAATGCTCCCTTCTCAAGGAGAAACTTGGAGCACCCAGATAGTTTTTTCCCGGTCTTGTTCTTAACACCAAGGAGGTGCCTCTGGACACATGAAGCCGAATCTCAGTGTTGAATACTGCGGGGTCAAGTTCAGGAACCCCATGGTCATAGCATCAGCATCACCGAGCAAGAACGCCGAATACATGCGCCGCTGTGCAGAATCGGGAGCTGGTGGTGTAATCGCAAAGACATTCAGCCCCGAACCTCTGGCACAGCAGTATGTTTCTCCCCGTTTTACGGTTCTTCACAAGAAGGGGTGGCCCCATGCCTACTCCAATTATTCCTGTGAATTCCTTGCCACCTACGATACTGATGAATGGTTCAGTGAGCTCCGTGAAGCCAAGAAATACTGCGACGATCTCGGATCCACTCTTGTGGGCAGCATCTCCGGGAGTTCCATTGATACCTGGCGCGAGCTAGCTAAAAGGGTAGAAGATCTAGGTCTTCCCATGATGGAGCTTAACTTCGGTTGTCCTCACCCCAAGGATCTTGGTTACAAGAGCGGGCAGGAGTTGGGGAACTCCCCTGAGGGAGCGTCGGAGGTTGCCAGGGTAGTCTGCGAGACCGTCAAGATCCCGGTTTTCATCAAGCTTACCAGTGAAGCCGTGAATATTGTCGATGTCGCCCAGAGGTGTAAAGATGCCGGTGCGGCAGGCTTCACGGTGGTAAACAGGTTCTCCGCCCTGGATGTGGACATAGAGACCGGAAGGCCCCTCCTTCACGGAGGTTATGCAGGAGTAGGCGGTCCGTGGATGCGTCCCATTACCCTGAAGTGGATAGCCAAGATAGCGACAGCGACTGGTATGCCGATATCCGCAACTAACGGCATATCCAGCTGGGAGGACGTCATAAAGGCGATCATGTGCGGAGCTACCACTGTTCAGACCTGTACTGCTGTTATGTACGGGACAAGGCAGTTCGGTGAGGTAAAGGTGTTCCTGGAAGGGATAGAAAAATATCTTATTGAACACAACATAGACGACATCAACAAACTCAGGGGGATCACGTTACCACAGATCATCACCTGGGACAACGTAGACAGGGAGCACAAGGCGATCAGCAAAGTCGACCCCGAAAAGTGTGTGGGTTGCGGTCTCTGCCCCAAGTGGTGTTTCTTTGATGCAATAGAGATGGTGAATGAGGGCGGCAAAAAAGTTGCAAGAATAGACCCAAACAGGTGTGACGGATGTGGTCTGTGCCCGGCTCTTTGCCCCAGCA
>JAAYDT010000108.1 GCA_012729145.1 Synergistaceae bacterium
GAAGGCGAAAGAATGGACAGACCGTAGTAGATCAGGCTGGGGACCACACCGCTCTGGAGCCATATCCCGATCACCATGCCTATGATCATAAGGATCACAACTGCCTGGAGGGCTACAGCTATGGCGTTGAGAGCACCCTCCTCTATCTGGGACCAAGGCATTTTCAGTACCGTGAGCCCCACGATGCAGACCAGTACAGCTGAGAATACTATGGGAACATGCGCGTCGACGCCAAGTTTCAGAACACCATAACTTATCATTACGGCTGCTGCAGCGAACACTGCCAAAGAAAGACCAAGACCCGGTTTGACCTGCGTTCTCTCAACCATAGACCAGAACCTCCTTCAAAAAGCGAAATCTTCCTCAGCAACCTGACACTCCCCAAAACAGGGCCCTTCCCGGAGAGCCCTTCCACTCCCCCTCTCAAGGTCACTTATGATGGGAAAACGTTTGATGCCTCTTCTTCGTGAAGAATACACCTTTTTGAAGGAGTAACAACATCATCTTTTCGCCTAACTGTCTAACTCCCCCCCACCACTCCAGTCTCCACATCGGGAATGTAAAGTTCCAGGATCCTCCTGACCTCAGGCTCATCGTTCCTGTCAAAGAGCACCTTGAGGCCTGTAACGTCCTTTTCAAAGAAACACATCATCTTCGAACCCCTGTAGGCAAAGTTGACGTACTGCACCTCGTCCCAGGGAAGGGTGGTCGAGTGGGTAGTGATCCAGGTCCTTGTCTGCCGGACTATCCCTCCCGGAGAAAGCACGATCCTCTTGTCATACCCTGAAATATAGGCCAGAACAGCTCCTACGAGTATCTTGTGGAACATGAAGCTCCGCATTCCGTCCCCTATGAGAAGGATCCCCACAAGAAGGACCATCCACTTCATCCACTTGGGGAAGGGTGTGACGGAACGGGATACCAGCAGCTCCTCCAAGGAACGCACCTCCTGCAATAGGCCTTTCTTTGTTTCCGATTATTTGTTCCTCTCCCGGCGGTCGAGATGGGCAGGTTCGAGAGAGAGAAGTTCCCCTTCGAAAAGCTTGATAAGGCCCTCCCTCGAGAGCTGCCTCTGCCGGGCAGTGTACTCCTCCCAGTGGTAGAGCTCTTCGGGGTGGCTCTGGTTGTCGTCTGGCTCCGTATAAGTCGTCAGAACGCCTTCGTAGTTCCTTAGGATAACCTTCCTGTCGGACTGGCTTACAACGTAGTTCGGCCCCACTGGTATTTTACCGCCTCCTCCGGGGGCATCAACAATGAACAGCGGCTGGGCCATCCCCGTTGTGTGACCCCGCAGGTACTCTATGATCTGGATACCCTTACCCACGCTCGTCCGGAAGTGCTCTATTCCCTCGGAAAGGTCACACTGGTATATGTAATACGGGTTGACCCGGATCTTCAGAAGCCTCTGGTTCAGCTCCCTGATGATGTAGGGGCAGTCATTGATCCCTTTCAGAAGAACCGTCTGGTTACCCAGGGGGATACCGGCGTCCGCTAGCTTGGCACATGCCTCAGCGGTCTCACTGGTCACTTCCTTGGGATGGTTGAACTGGGTATTGAGCCATATGGGGTGATACTTCCGGAGCATGGTGCAGAGCTTGTCGGTAATTCTCTGGGGGCAGACAACGGGCATCCTCGTCCCGAGCCTCACGAAGTCCACGTGGGGTATCTTCCTCAGTTCCGAAATGACCCACTCCAGCCTGTCGTCATCCACCGTCAGTGGGTCCCCGCCTGAAAGAAGAACGTCCCTGAACGTAGGGGTCTTCCTGACGTATTCGATGCACTTTTTGATCTGCTCTTCACCGTAAGCCCTGTCCGTCTCCCCGGCGTGACGTCTCCTGGTGCAGTGACGGCAATACATGCTACACTGATCAGTTATCAGAAGAAGTCCCCGGTCCGGATAACGGTGGGTCAGCCCCGGTGTCGGCGAGTCCACGTCCTCATGAAGAGGGTCGTGAAGATCCGCCTTGGCCAGCTTCGTCTCGTGCTCAGTCGGAACCGCCTGTATCCTCACTGGGCATTTCGGGTCATCGGGATCCATCAAAGATGCGTAGTAAGGCGTAATTGCCATCCTGAGCTTGCCAAGGCTCCTTCCGATACTGGCTGCCTCATCATCGGTGATGTCGATGACCTGCCGAAGCTTTTCCACTGTCGTTATGCGGTTGGCAACCTGCCACTTCCAGTCGTTCCACTCCTGTTCCGAGACACCCTTCCAGAGAGGTATCTCTTTCCTGTCCCGCATACGCATATTCTCCCCTCCTGTAAGGAAATAATGTATTGACTTGTATGCATTTTGATATTTATCCTACACCTTCGGATTCCGGGGTGTCAAACCATGAAGGGGGTCAGGGCACAAAAGGGCCGGCGGCGGGTTCCCCCGCCGCCGGAAAAACAGCCGCTATTTCAAAAAGAAAACTTTCCCTACGGCTTCTCCTTTGCCACAATGTCAGTTCCGTCCTCTTTTCTCCAGTAGATGCCTATCTTCATGTAGGACATGATAATGGAGACGATCGGGTTGAGGTAGTTAAGGAAGGCATAGGGGGCGTAGGCCAGCGTTGCGACCCCCAGGACACTGCTCTGGAAAGCTCCGCAGGTGTTCCATGGTATCAGCGCCGAAGTGAGAGTTCCCGCATCCTCTGTAGCACGGGAGAGCATTCTGGGCGCAAGGCCCTTCTCCTCGAAGGCAGTCTTGAACATCCTGCCGGGGATGACCAGAGCAAGATACTGGTCCCCGAGGAAGAGGTTGGCCAGGAAGCAGGTACCGATGACGGAACCCATCATTCCGCCGACGGTCTTGACCTGTCTGGTGATGGAACCGACTATGGTCTCCAGGAAACCGCAGGCCTCCATGACACCACCAAAGAAGAGGGCGCAGAAGATCAGCGAGATGGTCCACATCATCGAATCGAGGCCGCCCCTTGAGACCAGCTCACTGAGCATGCCCCCGACCTCTGTCGCCATTTCCGGAGCGATGTCAAGGTTGAACTGGCTGAGCATGTTGAGCAGAGCCTCGCCCTCGGCACCAGCGAACTCGCCGGAGACGGAGGCACCATAGCCGTAGTGGATCGCATCGATGATGTCGCCGATGCCGTTACCCTGGACAGCGGACATGATCGCCGCCACCAGAACACCGGCGAAAAGACCGGGGATGGCCGGGGCCTTCCTCACCGCAAGCCCGATTACAAGAAGGGGGGGAAGGAACCCCAGAAGCCCGATGTTGAACTCGGCCTTCATCATCTGCTGCATGGCGGAGATCTTCTCTGCGTCAAGCGCCCCGCCCGCATATCTCATGCCCAGGAAAACGCAGATCGCCGCTACGATAAGATAGGTCGGCCCAGTGGACCAGACCATTGCCCGGATATGGTCAAAAAGGTTTGCCCCTGCAACGGCCGGCGCAAGGTTTGTCGTATCCGAAAGAGGCGACATCTTGTCGCCGAAATAGGCTCCGGAGACCACTATGCCCGCCGTAAGCGGGGCGGGGATCCCAAGACCGTGAGCTATGCCCATGAGGGCTATACCTACGGTCCCGGCAGTGGTCCATGAAGAGCCGGTCGAGATAGAGACTATGGACGTGATCAGAAGAGTGGCCAGCAGGAAGATCGAAGGCGA
>JAAYDT010000109.1 GCA_012729145.1 Synergistaceae bacterium
CCTCGCCGACGAACTCCCTGAGGAACATGGCAGCCGTTATTGCCCCGCCGTACCTTCCCCCGTTGTTGGCCACATCGGCCACTTCCGAGCGGATCTTCTTCTTCAGCCGTTCGTCGTCCATGGGAAGCTCCCAGACCCGCTCGCCTGTCCTGCCTGATGCCTCCCTGAAGGAGGCGACAAGGGCGGTGTCGTTCCCGAGGATCCCTGCTGTGTAAGGCCCCAGGGCCACAACGCAGGCCCCGGTCAGAGTGGCCATGTCGATCATGACAGCAGGCTTCTGACTGGAAGCGTAGGCAAGAACATCCCCAAGAACAATCCTCCCCTCGGCATCGGTATTGTCCACCTCAACGGTCTTGCCGTTGAACATCCTGATGATATCGTCCGGCCGGTAGGCGCCGCCTCCGGGCATGTTCTCGGCGGCACCGGCGAAGCCATGGATCTCTAGATCCGGTTTCGACTCCGCTACGGCCTTCATCAGGGCCAGTACGTTGCAGGCCCCTGTCTTGTCACCCTTCATGCTTCTCATGTAGTCCCCGGGTTTTATGTTCAGACCACCGCTGTCAAAGGTAAGCCCCTTGCCAACGAAGGCGATACGCTCCCTGGACGGGCCTGAAGGGCGGTAGACCAAGTGTATCAGTCTCGGAGCGTTATGGGACCCTGCACCGACGCTCAGAATGCCGTTCATTCCCATCTCCCGCATCTTCTCTTCGTCAAAGATGCTGCATTCGAGCCCGCACTCCCCTGCCATTGCCGAGGCCCTTTCAGCCAATCCGGCCGGGTTGATAACGTTGCCCGGCTCATTGACCAGGTCCCTGGCGAAGTTCTGGGCAATGGCGTTCATTGAACCTCTTGCAAGGGAACGCTCATCGCCCCCGTGAACCAGAAGCTCCTCGATGGGTTCGGGCTTTTCTGACGGATCAAGTCCTGATTTATACCTGTCGAAACTGTACTCCGAAAGGAGAGCTCCTTCGGCCAGCGCCGAGTGTACTTCCAAAGTCGCCGCCCCGCCTGGCAGGATCAGTATTCTCCTGTGCCGATCCTTGCCGGCCTGTCGTACCACAAGGGCGATCCCTCTTCTCCAGGGTTCAGGAGAGGCGCCGTCAGCGCTTCCCAGCCCCGCAAGGTAAATACTACCGACAATCCCTCCGGGAGTGTCCACTGCAAGAAGGCTGTCCTCCTTGCCTGTAAATCTGAGCCTCGAGGCCTTCTGCTTGACCAGGGAGGCTATCTCTTCTCCAAGCTGGTCCACGGGGTCCATTTTCCCTTCAATGATAAAAAGGACCAGTGCGTCGCCTCTCCACTGGGAGGGGTCCCGGTCAGTCGCCACTATACGCATTGCCGCACCTCCACCGCATTTTTCTTGCTTGTCGACGGGGCAACAATATCATATTTTCGCCCTGCGGAGTGAAACCCCGTGAAAGCCTTTCAAGGTATAATTGTCTGACCGAACAGGCCTCGACCTGCGTCAGGGGTTAGAGACGCTTCTGGGGGAGGTGGCGGCCATAAGCAGGGTGTTTTTCGCCGGGTTCGATATAGGATCGGCAGCCATTCACTGTGTAGTGGTGAACGACGGTAATTC
>JAAYDT010000020.1 GCA_012729145.1 Synergistaceae bacterium
GCCTCGACCTGCGTCAGGGGTTAGAGACGCTTCTGGGGGAGGTGGCGGCCATAAGCAGGGTGTTTTTCGCCGGGTTCGATATAGGATCGGCAGCCATTCACTGTGTAGTGGTGAACGACGGTAATTCTGTCGTCTTTTCGCCTCCTCCGAACCTTCACCAGGGTAGCCCCCTCCACTCCCTCAGAAGATCCCTGAGAGAGATACTTGACCTGTTCCCGGGAGGTTCACTAGTCTCGACGGCCTTCACTGGTATAGGCTCACTGCACTTTCCTGAAGCCTTCCCGGGGATCCTCAGGGAGTTCGACAGCGTCTGCGTAGTCCGGGGCGCAAGGTTCGTGGAGCCTGAGTGCGAAGCCATTCTCCACCTGGGGGCCAGGGACGCATGCTTCTTCCATGTTACCGGAGACAGGTTCAACCCCGTGATCCTCGACTGGAGTACCAGCAGCAAGTGCGGGGCCGGTTCGGGGACCCTGCTTGAAAAACAGGTCCGAAGGCTCTTCCCGTCCTGCGGAGAGAGACCCGGTTCCCTGGAAGGAACTCTGGAAATGGCAGCATCCGAAGCCTCGAGGCACCCTGAAGCGCCTCCATACAACGCCAGGTGCGGTGTAGTTCTACAGTCGGACCTTATTCACGACCAGAACGAAGGTCTCCCCAGAGACCTGATCATGGCGAGGCTCTTCAGGACCATTGCGTCGAACATCGTTCAGGACGTTATCGGCAACCGGGATATCAGACAGGGCACAAGATCGGTACTGACCGGTTGGCCGGCAGGCTGTGCACCTCTTTTCGAAAACATCAAGAACCTGACATCCCTGGACCTGGTACGACCCGATAATTTCGCCAACGTTGGGGCCATCGGGGCGGCGCTGCTGGCCCACGAAAAAGACAACCGCTTTGTGATAGAAGAGAACAGGATCGACGAGGCCGCAAGGATAGCCCGCTCCAAAAGACAGTACCTCCCCCCTCTAAGGGAATCACTGGAAAGGGTTCATATCCACGGTTTCGCCCCTTCTCCCCTGAGTGATCGCGAAGGAGCTTCCGGCGGACCCGAGGTGGTGATAGGAGTCGACGGCGGCTCCACAACCACAAAGGCAGTAGCCCTTTCGCTGGCAGACCGTCGGATCCTCGGAAGCAGGTATATACCCACTCATGGAGACCCTCTGGGTGCCCTCGCCGAAATCATGGGACACCTTTCAAAGACCCTGGGAGAGTTGCCCGTGTCCGGGGTATGCACCACCGGTTCGGCCAGGCAGCTCTACGAGAGGGTCCTTTCTAGCCCTTCCCTCCGAAAAACCCTGGAAAGCAGGGGGTGTCTCGTCCCCGACGGGGCCGTCGACGAGATAACCTGTCACGCCGTGGGAATAAGGTCCATGGATGACAGGATCGACACCATCTTCGAGATCGGTGGACAGGATATGAAATTCACCACCTTCAGGCGTGAGGAAGACAGTGTCACCGATCAGGTGGACGAGGCCAGGATGAACTACTCCTGTCAGGCAGGAGCCGGCCAGACGCTGGAGAACATGTCCACTATCCTGGGGCTGGATGTCCGTGATTCGCTCCAGGAACTGGCCATGGAGGCGGACCGCGTCCCGGTGATCGACGCAACTTGCGGCGTATTCATGGAACTCGAGGAGCAGCGGCTGATCGCTGAGAACCACTCGACCGGGGAGATAGCCGCCGCAATAACGAGGGCGACGGCTTCGAGCTATTTCAACAAGTTCGTGGGGGGCACAAGGCACGTGGGCGAAAGATGTTCCTGCCAGGGCGGCCCATCGCTTGGGAAAGCCTTCCTGGCAGCCATGGCGGACGTAACAGGCCGGGATATCCATGCCTACCCCGGCAGGGAGCTCATGGGAGCCCTCGGGGCTGCCCTTTTCATAAGGGAAAGGATCCTTTCGGCCAGGGGGGAAGGGCAAGAGACTGCCTCCGCCTTCAGAGGGTGGGGCGCCGCCTCCGAGAGTTTCAGCCATCTGGATACGACCTGCCCGGAGCACTTCGGAGCAAGGTCCTGCGGTAAACGGGAGTGCAAACTGAGGATATATTCCATTGCCGGAGAGGAGATCGTGACGGGAGGTTTCTGCCCACTGGGGAACAGCGAAGGATCAGGATCCGCAAGACCAGATCACGTGGGGATCTTTCACTCCATCCTGGAAAAACACTTCCAGGGAGCCCAGTTTGACGCCCTGGAAAGAGAGGCGCGCGACACCAGGCCCCGGATAGGGATCCGGCGATGCACGACCACCATAGGCGGGAGGGCGATCTGGTCTTCAGCCCTCTTTTCGTCGCTGGGGTTTTTGCCGGTGCTCTCGCCCATCTCGGATGAGAGGATCTCAAGACTTGGATTAAGGAACTCCCCCACGGATTTCTGCGTAGCCATGAAGCTTTCGGCGGGTCACACGGCGCTTCTGGCAGCCGACCCGGGAATAGAACACATTTTCATCCCGAGCCTGATAAGGCGGACAAGGAAGACAGGTCCCTCACACATGTTCTGCATCTACACCGAGGCCGAGGGTTTCCTCCCCGAGGACGACCTTGGTCTTCCGGAGGGAAAGGTCATACGCCCCGTCTGGCACCTCGGGAACAGGAAACAGATGGCAAGATCACTGGAAAGAGAGCTTTTCAGGGTGGGTTACCACTTCACAATGCAGGAGATACAGGATGCGTTTCGCAAGGCCGACACCTTCGAGGAGGCTTTCAACAAGGATATCGCCCGGCTGGGGGACGCCTTCCTGGAGACCCTCTCCCGAAACGGAGAAAGGGGGTACGTTGGAATAGGCAGGGATTACGTCGTCCTGGATCCGGCCGCTTCATCCTCTACGGGGAGGATGTTCGCCACCGTCAGGGGGATGCCCTTCATCCCACAGGTCTTCCTGAGACATCTCTTTTCGGATATTCCCATCGACGACCTGGTGGAGAACGAATACTGGGAGCACAGCTCCGAGATCCTCAAGGCCTCCATCTTCACCGCGAGGCATGAAAGGCTTTTCCCTGTCAGACAAATGAACTTTGCCTGCGGTCCGGACTCCATCAAATTCATCATGGAGGACGCTATCTTCAGAAGGGCGGGAAAACCCTTCCTGCACTTGCTGACCGATGCCCAGACCAACAACGCTCCCTTTGTAACGAGGGCCGAGGCTTTTGAAAGGGTGGCCTCCCGGTGGCAGCCGAAGGAGACACCTCTGGAAAGGTTCTCCTTCGTCCGGAGATCGCCTGACGGGATCGAGGGAAGAAGATGGCTGGTACCCTGGATGGGCAACGCCAGCACCCTCGGAGCGGCCGCTGCAAAATACTGGGGGATAGATGCCATAGTGGCCCCCACCGATACGCCCGGATCCAGGGAGACCGCCGAAAGGCTCATCTCTACCGAGACCTGTTTCCCACTTAGGGGTGTGATCGGTGATCTGATATCCTTCCTGGAGCGGGAGGCCAGAGAGAAGGGTCAGGAGAGGGTATGCAGCGAGTATCTCGTCTTCATGCCCACCACGAGCGGACCCTGCCGGTTCGGGAAGTACGCAGAAGTGCTGGCCCTGAGTCTGGACAGCCTGGGATTCGGGAGCATTCCCATTGTCTCGCCTACGACAGAGAAGGGCTACCTCGACCCGAAGATCCTCGGCATAACCTGGCCTTTAATGACAAGGACCGGTTTTTTCCGCGACATCTACAACGCCATAAGGGCCGCGGACCTCTTCGACGACCTGGTTCTCCGCTTCCGCCCCTACTCTTTCGACAGGGGATCCTTCAACAAGACAGCCCGGGAAAGGCTAAGTCTTCTTGAAGAGACCTTCCGCCGGGAAGGGGCCTCTCTCAAGGGCATTGTTGAGTGGGGGAGGAGAACAGCTGAGGTCTTCAGCTCTCTCTGCCCTGAAAGCCATGAAAGATCCCCACTGGTCCTCTACCTGGGCGAGATCTACATGAGACAGCACGATCCTTACACTGGGCAAGTAGTCGAGCTGCTCGAGAGGGAGGGGCTGGAGATGGTCCGGGGACCGGTCACCGAGTGGCTGCGGTATGTCATCCATATAGCATCAAGGAAGAGTCCCGGACTGGAGTTGAAGGCCGCGGCCCTGTACATGAACTTCGCCGAGAAAATGATAGAAAGGGGCATGAACGACATCCTCGGCGACAGGAAGGTGCTGCCTCATCCCGAGGACACCCTTCCGGAAGTGGAGCGCGAGGGGATCTATCACTCCGATATAACCGGAGAATCATCAATATCCATCGGACTGTTCAACGCCTTCCTCTCGGGAAGGCTCAAAGAGGATCCGGAGAACCCCGTATGCGGGGTCTTCCACGTGGGGCCCTTCACGTGCATGCAGGAAGGGGTCGCCACTGCAAGGATAAAGGGAATGCTCAAGGCGAGAAGGAGGGTCGACCCTGGACTTGTCGCACCGGTCATGCACGCCTCTTTCGGGGAGTCCCCCAACCCGAACCTGGAGGCCGAAGTGGCCGCCTTCAGGGACCAGTGCCTTATCATGAGGAGGTCTTTGAAAGGGTCCCTGGCAAAAGCCCTCTAGGCCTCAGAGAGAGCCAAAGGAAGAGAGGGTGACAACCGCTGCCCCGACAACCTGTATCGAGAGGTTGTCGAACTCCCCCGGGGAGTACCTTTCTGCCGCTGTCATCGCCACCGAGGCCAGCAATGTCTGCTGCAGCGAGATGCCAGCCCGGGGGAAGAGGACGGCGAAGGAAAGACCGGTCATCGATGATACCAGCAGGCAGGTCAAACTGCCGACCCAGGTCTTTCCCAGAGAGGATCCTTGTCCTCCCCAGGCGGTACCGGCCATGGATGCCCAGGGATCGCAGAGTGTGGCCATGGCCGTCACGGCAGGACCTGTTCCGCCCGGTGCAAGGGATGCAAGTGCCGATCCCCAGAAATATGTGGAGAACCCGAAAAAACCTCTCCCCTCCCCCTCCTTTGCTATTGGTGACAGGAGTCGGCCCAGCGTCGACCTGTCACGGCGACCGGAGAACCTGGCCGCTTCAAGGAGGGCCAGAACGGCAGCCGGAAGGATAACACAGGTCCTGTAAACGCCGATCCCCCACAACGGGAAGACAACCAGGGGAAAGACTAGGCCCATTAACCTGAGCATCTTGCGGCCTATCTGTCCGGGGCCCCTGACAAGGAGGAGGACCGCCGCTACGCTTGCCATTATCACCAGGACCAAGGGGTACGCCTCTTTGGACATTGTTCAAATACCTCCTTGCCTGAAGGTGGCGCCAGATGGTACAAGGGAAGCCCAGGGGCATTAGAGCGAAGACGGACTGCCCGACAGGGCGTGGAGGTGAGCTATGTCTTTCCTTGATCTGGCAAGGGAACGAAGAAGCGTAAGATCCTACAGGACCGACCCGGTCGCCAGGGATGCCATAGACAGGTGTCTTGAGGCTGCCAGGCTGGCCCCGTCGGCCTGCAACTCGCAGCCATGGCGCTTTGTTGTGGTTGACACTCCGGAGTTTCTGGAGAAGTTCGTCGAGGCCGCCTATTCGGGGATCCACACCATGAACGCCTTCGCCAGGACAGCCCCCGTCCAGATAGCTGTCGTTCGCGAGAACGCCAGAACGGCCGCCCGTTTGGGCGGTTTCATCAGGGGCGTGGACTTCACCCTGATAGATATCGGTATAGCCTGCGAACACCTCGTCCTCCAGGCGGCGGAAGAGGGAATAGGAAGCTGCATCCTCGGGTGGTTCAACGAAAGATCCGTAAGGAAGATACTCGGGCTGCCCCGCAGCGCAAGGGTCGACCTCCTGATATGTATGGGGTACGCAAAGACGCCAGGCCCCGCCCTGAAACACAGAAAGACCCTGGAAGATATTCGGAGCTACCTTTGAACCAACCTGCTCTCCCCTTGCACAAGGTCGGCACAGACGAAAGCTTCCGATTCCTCCCCAAGGGCGGAACGGGCCATCCTTCCGATATGGAAGGACGCAGCAGTATGTGAACTCGAAGGACCGTGCATAACGGGACCCATTACGTGGTTGAATATGCTCGATGGACCCATGGAAGCTCCCCTTTCATGATCCGAAAACCTGCCAGTCCACATCCAACAGTATAAGGTATCGAAAGCAACCTGGACCTTACCGAGGGTTTGTATCGTATAATCCATGGTATAAAACCTGAGACAGGAGGAGACGTCATGCCTAAGAAGATCCTTGTCTGTGTCGATATGGGCAGGATGGCCGACCACCTTGTTGAATACGGACACAGTCTTGCTCACCGCCTGGAAGCGGAGGTGGCCTTCATCAACGTTCTTCCAAGTCCGCACCTCTGGAAGGGCTACGGCACCTGGATCAACCCCGACGTGACCAGGGAGGCGGAAGAGAGCGCCCGCAAGAAGATCCAGTATCTGATAAGGATAGCCGAAGAGAAACACCCCGAGTTCTCGTATCAGGAACACGCTCATGACCGCCCTCACGAACACGAGATCTTCATCGGACAGGGCGACTCGGCCGAAGTGATCATCGATACAGCAAGGAGACTGGACTTCAACCTGATCATCATAGGATTCAAGGGTGTCAGCGGCATCCAGCAGATGATGGTCGGAAGCACCACTACGAACGTCTCCAGGTACGCCCACTGCTCGGTACTGATCTACCGGCCCGGTTTCGACCCGTTCTAGGACCTGTCCAGGTGATCGCTTGATCCGCTGCAGCAGCATCTCCCTCACCCTGGGGGGGAAGAAGATATTCGACAACCTGACCCTGGCGGTCCCGACCTCCTCCCGAATGGGGGTTGTAGGCGACAACGGGGCTGGCAAGACAACCCTTTTCCGAATGATAGCAGGGGAGATCCCCCCCGACAGGGGGGAGATCTCCTTTCCTTTGCGCTGGCGCCTGGGTTACCTCCCCCAGGACCTTGTAGAGATAGGAAACGCCCCCCTTATGGAACTCCTCAAGGAAAAGACCGGATTGACCCACGTCGAGAAAGATCTCAATGAGGTCCGCAACAGGCTTTCGGGACTGAAACCCCATTCCGCGGAGAGGAGCTCTCTCCTTGACCGTCATGACAGGCTGGTCTTCTCCTATGAAGCCCTGGACGGGTACGGATTCGAGGCGATGGCTGCGAAGATACTTAAAGGACTGGGGTTCAGGAGCGGCGACAGGGATCGAATGTCGGGAGAGTTCTCCGGTGGATGGAAGATGCGCATATCCCTGGCGTCACTTTTGCTTTCAGGACCTGACGTCCTCCTTCTCGACGAACCAACCAACCATCTCGATACGGAGAGCATGGAGTGGCTGGAGGGATACCTCGCATCCTTCCGGGGCACCCTGCTGGCCATATCCCACGACAGACGCTTCCTTGACAAACTGACCGGGACCACCGTGGAGATATCCGGCGGGAGGGCACGTTCCTACCCTGGCAACTTCTCGGAGTACGTCACGAAGAGGTCCCGGGAGCTGGAAGAAGCAGAAAAGCTGGCAAAGAGGCAGGAGAAGGAGGTTGCAAGGACGGTCAGTTTTATCGAGCGCTTCCGATACAAGGCATCAAAGGCGGCCCAGGTACAGAGCCGCATCAGGGCGCTGGACAAGATCGACAGGATCGAGACCGCCAAAGCCTCGAGGAGAGTCTCAATGAGATTCCCTCCATGTCCCAGGAGTGGTCTTGAGGTTATCAGCGCCATCGAAGTTGAACACTCCTACGGAGATAACAGGGTCTTCTCCGGGGTCAACCTCTCCATCAGGCGGGGCGAGCGGGTGGCCCTGGTCGGGGTGAACGGCGCAGGGAAATCGACCCTTACAAGACTCCTCAGCGGGGAGGAGAGACCGACCCGGGGAAGTATCTCCCTGGGGCACAACGTAAAAAGCGCCTTCTTCTCCCAGGAGAGCTCGAAAAATCTCAATTACGGCAACTCAGTATGGGACGAGATAAGGAACGCCCCTTCCCCCTGCACGGAACCCCAGCGCAGGAACCTCCTAGGATGCTTCCTCTTTTCGGGGAGCGACATCGAAAAACCGGTCCGGGTACTCTCCGGCGGGGAAAGATCCAGGCTGGCCCTGCTCAAGATCCTTCTCAGGCAGACCAACCTGCTCATCCTGGACGAACCCACCAACCACCTTGACATGGTCACCAGGGACCTCTTCCAGGAAGCCCTCCTCGGCTACGGCGGAACTATCGTTATCGTCTCCCACGACAGGGACTTCCTGGACAACCTGGTCACCAGGGTCATTGAGGTCAGGGATGGGGGTATATTCGACTACCCGGGGAACTACTCCTACTTCATCGAAAAGAGGGCGGAGAAACCGGCCCAAAGCGGACCGCAGACAGCAGGAAGAGCCTCCGCTGACAACCCGGTCAGGATAAACCTCAGGGAGGAGAAGAGGGCCGATGCAGAACGCAGGAACCGGCTTTACAGGAACAGGAAGAAGTTCCTCGAAGAGCTGGAACCTCTCGAAACAAAGATCGACAGGACCGAGGAGAGGATCGGTGAGATAGACCTTTCTCTCTCCGCCCCCTCTACACTGTCAGACTCCGGAAAAGTCAAAGAACTTCTTCTGGAGAGAGCTGACCTTGAAAGGACGCTCTTGCCCCTGATGAAAAGATGGGAGGAACTGATGAGATCGCTGGAGGATGCGGGTCAGGAGATCCACTGACTCCGGATCCCTGCTAACTCTCGAGAAGGGGCTCGGGATCCACCATCATTCCCTGAAGGCTAAGGCCAAAGTGCAGATGGGGTCCGGTCACCCTCCCACTCCTGCCGGCAAGCCCGATAATATCCCCGGCCGACAGGGTCTCTCCCTCCTCTGCAAATCTGCTGGAAAGGTGCATGTAGACCGATACCACACCTCCCCCGTGGTCAAGATATATGCATTGACCGGCGTAGTAGTGTTCAGCCGAAAGGACCACCGTACCGTCAGCGGCGGCCCTGACGGGATCGCCTTCGGCAGCCCGGTAGTCCACTCCCCGGTGGGGAGCGCGGGGCTGGTCGTTGAGGATCCTCCGGAAACCGTATGGACTGGTAATTTTACCCGGGACGGGACGGACAAAAGGGATAGCCCACACCCTCGACCTGGTGAACGTGGAGAGGGCTCTGGCCGTCTCCTTGCGCTCCCTGGCGATCCGCTCCAGTACCTCCCTGGGAGGGTCCACCATCTCCTGGGGGAGGGATAGTTTCTGCACGGGGAAGTCCACGTGGCGGACGTTGACCTGCCTGGTGACCGACACCGGTTTGCCTCCGACGGAGGACCGGACCTCCAGGGTCTTTGCCCCCGGCTTCGAGCTCCCCACATCGGTCCCGAGGAGGGTCATGGCCTCACTGGTCTGACCGGATCGCTCCACCGCAAGGGGTATCTCCTTCCCCTCCCAGAAGATCACCACCTCCTCCAGCGGCCTCTTGGACGAAACAAAAACAAGGAATGGCCTTCCGATGGAGGTTTCCACGGGGGCTATCACGTTGACCGCCAGAGAAGGACGGGCTGCCGCAGACCCAAGGAACAGGAACGTCGCGGCAGCGACCAGTAACCTGAACACCGTCATCGAGGGCGATCGCGGCCAGGCCATCATTTCTCCGCCAGCCCCTGATCGCAGGCATCGCCTCCGTCAACGAAGGATACGCTTGCGAGGGGCTTCTCATTAACCACAAGAGCGAGGACATCGGATCGAGCGTAGTGACCGGTCACATCAAGATCGAAGCGGCTTTCCGCTATGGCCCCAGGGTCGAGGTCCGCAAAGAGGATCTCCTCCCTGTCCCTGACAGGCCCCGCAAGGTATTGACCCATAGGACCGATGATCGCGCTTCCGCCGGGGCACATGATATCCGGCTGGTCCTTCAGGTCGGTGAAACAGGCAAGGTCTTCGGGATACATAGACTTGTGAACATACTGGTTCACGGAGAGGACGAAACATCTGCCCTCAAGGGCAATGTGACGGATCGTAGCCTGCCACTCCTCGCGGGAATCCGCCGTCGGTGCAAGGTAGATAGTTGTACTCTTGCCGTATATCGCCGCCCTGGCGAGAGGCATGTAGTTCTCCCAGCAGATAAGTCCGCCCATCTTGCCGTAGGGGGTATCGATCACGGTCATGGTGCTGCCGTCCCCCTCACCCCACAGGATCCTCTCCGATCCCGTTGGTTTTAGTTTGCGGTGTTTCCCAAGAAGTCTCCCGTCGGGGCCGAAGTAGAGGATGGTGCAGTACAGGGTCCCGCCATCCCGTTCAATGACGCCCATCACCAGGTAGGCCCCGTTCTTCCTGGCAGCCTCCCCCAAAGCGGCGGTGGTCTCTGATGGCACCTCCACGCTGTTCTCGAAGTACCTCCGGAAATCTTTCCTGCCCCCGGGAGATCGGCTACCCACCACTGTCCCGAAGGTCAAACCCCGGGGGTAGGCAGGGATAAAGGCCTCGGGGAAGACCACGATCCTGGCGTTCTCCCGGCCACAGACATCCATCAGATCCAATGCCTTCTGGACCGTGCCCTCCCTGTTCATGATCACGGGGGCAGCCTGGACTACGGCTACCCTTACTGTATCTGCCCCCGGGTCCATCTTCATTCTACTGTTCTCTTCCCCTCGATTACCGACAAGGCCTCATCCAGTGCTGCACCGGTATCATTGGAGAACCCTTCACCGGACAGGATCTCGCCCAGCGCCGAAAGGAAGAGGACAATGTTCCTCCGGTTGGAGCCACTACCCATAAGCCCGATCCTTATGATCTTGCCCTTGAGGTCCCCAAGCCCGGACCCGACCTCTATGGAGTACTCATCCATGAGCCTTCTTCTGACGAGGGCCTCGTCCACCCCCTGAGGCATCTTCACGGAGGTAAGGCTCGGAAGCCTGTAGGCCGGTTCGACCAGAAGTTCCAGGCCCATTGCCTCCAGTCCTGCCCATAGCGCTTCTGCGTTATACCTGTGACGGGCAAACCTGTTCTCGAGCCCCTCCTCGGCGATAACCCTCAAACCCTCGTTCAGCCCGTAAATCATGTTCACAGGGGCTGTATGGTGGTAGAACCTCTCCTCGCCCCAGTAGCGCATGATCATGGTCAGGTCGAGGTACCAGCTCTGCACCTTGGTCTTACGACCCTTGATATGCTCCACGGCTTTCGGCCCTACTGTTACAGGTGCAAGTCCCGGGGGGCAGGCAAGGCACTTCTGGCTTCCGCTGTAGACCATGTCCAGACCGAGGCGTTCCACGGGTACCTCCATTCCTCCCAGGGACGTCACGGCATCGACTAGCATAAACATGCCTGCCTCATGTACCAGGGATGCGATCTCATCCAGCGGCTGAAGAACCCCGGTGGAGGTCTCGGCTTGGACTATCCCCAGGAGTTTTGCGTCAGGATTGGCCCTGATGGCCTTTTCGACTTCCCCGGGATCCACGGGCCTGCCCATCGGGGCGTTGACCTCCACCACCCCGGCGCCGCACCTTCCCGCAACGTCCTGCATCCTTGACCCGAATACCCCGTGGGAGCAGACAATGACCTTGTCGCCCCTCTCGATCATGTTCACACAGGCCGTCTCCATCCC
>JAAYDT010000110.1 GCA_012729145.1 Synergistaceae bacterium
ATCCCCGTCTCTCTAAGCGCCGCCGCTAATCGCCCCCCCGCATGGGATTCTCCCAGTTCGCCAGTCAGGGGCGAGCGGAAGAGTGCCACGGTCTTTGTCGCAACCGGGTAAAGGGCGCTGAAGGGACCGATGGTAAAAATGACCGGGGCTAGCGGCGAGAGGGGGTCGGTTTCCGAATTACCGTGTCTTGCTAGCAGTTCAGTAGCAACGGCTGTTCCACCAAGGAGTTCGGTAAAGAGGCCGCCATCTTCCTCTATTCTGCTCTTTCCAGAAGTGAGGTCGGTAAAGAGTACCCTCCCTTGCATGCTACTCACCTTCCCCGGACGGGGTGCGTTCAACAAGGGCAATAACGCCGTTTGGACAGAAGTCCACACACTGCCCGCAGAAAATGCACGGGATAGGGACACCGTCTTCCTCATCCCACTGGAGCGCGGCTATGGTACATGCCTTAACGCAGGCCCCGCATGAAATGCACTTATCCCTGTCCAGCCTCACGCCACCGCCCTCAACAGTTGTCAGCGCCCCAGCAGGACAGGCAGCAGCACAGTCCGGACGGACGCATCTCGAGCAGACCCGGATCGAGAAGGCCCCTTCGGCTCCCGAATAGGCCCGGACGCGCATGGCGGATTTGCCCGTACCCCCGAGCCCCCTCAGTTTGCGCGTGCAGGCGTACATGCAGCTAAGGCAGCCTATGCACCTGTCGCGGTTCACTACTTTCAGGATCCTGACCATGATGTCCTCCTCGCCTTAACGGTCAAACCGTCAACGGCTGGATCTCCTTCACAAAGTATTCGTGAGCTTCGTGCTGTGACTTCAACATACGCGCAATGATCTCACGGTAGTCAGCTTCAAGGGCATCCACCACTCCCCCGTCGAGAGCACCTGATCCGACCTGTTTTCTGATGACCCCCATCACCTTGTCCTGGGGGAGCCCGGCCCTGTAGGGCCTCTCCTCGGCCAGGGCTGTAAGAATGTCCGCTACAGCCATGATCCTTGACCCCAGGTTGATCTCTTTCCCCGTGAGATGGAAAGGGTATCCGTCCCCGTCGAGACGTTCATGATGGAAGGCGGCCCACTCGGCTATCTGTTGCATCCCTTCTATGGATATGAGCACCGAATAGGTGAAGTAGGTGTGCTGTTTAACAATTGCGTATTCTTCGGGGGTAAGTCTGTCTGGTTTCATGAGTATGCTGTTGGGGATGGCAAGCTTGCCAAGGTCGTGAAGATCACCGGCAATCTCCATAAGGCTGCATCCTATCTCACTCTTGCCCATGAAGCCCGCAAGGGCTACCGCCGAGGCGGACACACCAGCCGAGTGAGTGGCTGTGAAGTGTGAACGGTAGTCTATCATGTTCCGGAACAGCCTGGAAAAATCCCTCACTTGCTGAAGATCCAGGACCCGGTGGCGACAGGGTCCCGAATTGAGAAGGTAGCCGTAGATCCTTTGAGATACTACGTCGAGCCAGAAATCCTCCCTCACTGACACCTTCAGGAAAAGATCTATCGCCTCCGGGAGTATCGCTTCCGATAGACCCCCGACCAGATTTGAAATATCGTCGGATTGGTGCAGTATAAATCGGGTTCTGTCGATAGCCCTCTCGATATTGTCTGCAAGGTTAAGGATCTGGGCAAGGAGCGCGTCCTTCCGGGAGAGAGGGACCAGTTTCGGATAGGGAGTATGGTGATGTCGCACGATCCCGGCTATCCTCTCAAAACCCGGGACGGGGCCCAGGAGCTTCTTCCCGAGGATGCAGTGCTTCTCCGTGTCATAGACCTCCACCCGGTGGAGGTCTATCTTGTCCTCCGGCGAGAGGGCCCCTATGTCATGGATCAGGGCGGCAGTGAAGAGATCGTCAGTATCCTTCGAGTCGAGCCCGGCGGCCTTGCCCATCTCCCAGCAGATGAAGGCCGTTCTTATCTGGTGCTGGGAGAGCCTGGTGCTGGCAAGATCCACTGCATCGGAGAAGGAAAGCAGCAGGTTCAGATAGTCTACGCTAAATGGTTTATACATGGTCAGTACCTCGATTATGTTCTGTCTTGGGGAGTATCATATCAGATATGGGCTCAGGTACCGGGAACTGTCCTGATATAGTATCTTGAGCAAAGATACAGGAAACAGGCGCAACTCCGTGGATCAGACAGTTTTGAAGGGGGTATTCCCTTATGGCGGGCACAGAGATCTCCCCGGAGATCCGAAAGCAGATAATGCTCTTCCAGAGGACGGAGATAACCGAGTACAACATCTACCAGAGACTGGCCAGGAGAATGGAGGGGAAGAACCGGGAAGTCCTCGAGAGGATCTCCCTTGACGAGAAGCGGCATGCCGGGGTATGGCGACGCTATAC
>JAAYDT010000021.1 GCA_012729145.1 Synergistaceae bacterium
GAGATGAGCGTCAAGACAGGCGACGCAAACCTGACCTATGATTCGCTTCTCAGGGGGTACATACCCCAATCGACCACCCGCGAGGTCCAGACCATAGTCAGGGTAAGGGACGGAGAGCCCTTCGTGGTCGGCGGTCTTTTCAACGAGAACAAGTCCGAGAACGTCTGGAAGATACCGATCATCTCCGAGATTCCCTTGCTGGGTGAGCTTTTCAAGGGCAAGAACACAAGCGTGACCAAGTCAGAGGTCATCATGGTGGTTGTGCCCTATATCCTGGACGTGCCGGAGTCGGTGATCCAGGGGAGTGATGTCAGGCTGAACTGAACGGCCTTCGGGGACTGGAAACCTCTCCCTGGTAGGGTTAAACTGTTATCCGCGGCTCCTTTGGGCCGGTCTTTGAATCTATCTTGATGGATCCAGCGGGAGGGTTTGTTATATGGGTCAGGTGGTAGATACCAGCGGTTTCCATTCCGGAATGAAGGTCCTCTGGCAGGAGGGGATCTGGGAGATCATAGACTGCCAGCACCACAAGATGGGGAGAGGCGGGGCAATTGTAAGGACCAGGCTCCGGAACCTTGAGAACGGGTCCATAGTGGAGAACTCCTTCAGGTCCGGAGAGAAGCTCGAAAGGGTCATCTTCGATGACAAGGCGGCCCAGTTCCTCTATCAGGACGGCGAGAACTACGTCTTCATGGACATGGACAACTACGACCAGATATATATCCACAAGGACAGTCTGGGTTCGGCCGCTTCCTTTCTGACGGACAACCTCGAGGTTGAGCTCGAGATGCACGAGGGTAGGATCATGGGGATAGAACTCCCCAAGAGCGTGGAGCTCAAGGTCGTGGAGACCTCCCCCGGCTACAAGGGGGACACCGTATCGGGGAGCGGCAAGCCGGCGACCCTGGAGACAGGGTTCGCGTTGACGGTGCCCATGTTCGTAGAGGTGGGCGACGTGATTGTCGTGGACACCCGTACAGGCGAATACCTTGAAAGGGCCAGACGATAAAACAGAACAGGGGGGTTCATACCAATGAGCGCAAGGGAGAAGATAGCGTTCCTTAACGGCCTCCTGGAGGGTCTCGACCCCAAGGGTGAGGCGGAGAAAAAGATATACACCGGCATCGTCGACGCCCTGAACGCACTGGCCGACGAGATAGACGACCACGCCGATGTACTTGACGAGCAGCAGGAGTTCCTCGAGGACCTCTCGGAGTACTGCGAGCAGCTCGAGGAGGATATGAGCAGCCTTGAGGGAGACCTGGACGACATGGACGATCTCATGGACGACGAGACGGGGGAGATCTTCGACTCCCAGGAGTGTCCCGAGTGCGGACATGTCTTCTTCTTCAGGTCCGAGGCAAGGATGGAGGACGGTTCTCTCCAGTGCCCGGAGTGCGGCTTTATCATCCAGGATTGATATCTACCCGAATCAATGGGGTCAAGGAGGGATAGGGAATGAGCCCATCCAGGAAAGAACCTGACAAGGAAATACCCGTTGACAGCACCGTAGGGAGTCCTGTCGAGCCCGGGAACGACCCCGGGCTGTCAGAGGAGAAGAGCGAGGGGAGCGTCAGGATCTCCGAAGAGGTCATAGCCCAGATAGCCACCCAGGCCCTGCTCAAGGTGAACGGCGTCCAGCCAGCGAGCCCAGGCCTTGTGGCGAACCTGAGGCTCGGCAAGAAGACCTCCGGCGGCGTCAGGATCTCTGTCGAGGAGGGCGATATGCCCTCGGTGGTGGTCGACGCCTACATCACAACCAAGTACGGTCTGAGGATCCCCGACATAGCCTGGGACGTACAGGAATCGATCAAGAAGACCCTTGAACAGTATACGGGGTACGTCGTGAAGGCCGTAAACGTCTTTGTCCAGGGGGTCTTCTTCGAACACGAACAGACGACGTTCAAGGAACCTGTGGAGGAGAAGAAGGAAGCAGAATGAATCTGTCGGGTGGAGCTACCCTTTGCCCGATTCAGGCCAGTGGCTCTGCCGGTCCCTGAAGGGTCCTGCTATGGGAGAGTTCGTGGGAGCCTGGAGATGGTTGGAAATGATCTGCATTTAATATAAACTTTAACGGTGCTTAAACATCTCGGGGGGTGGCTTGAATATGTTCCAGGGGTCTGATCTCGAAAAGGGAAGACCCGATCCAGGGGTCGGCCATAGGGCGGAAAGGGGCGAGGATGAGATGAAGATTTCCAGGGATGTTATCCAGCAGGTGGCGAACCAGACTCTCCTCGGAGTTATCGGCGTCAGGGCAGCAGACACGGAGGGCAAGGATAAAGACGCAGTAAAGATCGACATCACCGAAGGTCCTGTCCCCTCTATCCGTGTTGATACGGCCATTAAGGTCAAGTACGGCCTCCGTATACCCGATATCGCCTGGTATGTCCAGGAGTCCATAAAGAGAGGGCTCGAACAGAACACAGGATACACCGTGGAGGAAGTGAACGTATTCGTAAAAGGGCTTTACAGGGAGTGATCCTTTTCATCTGGAGGGGATGACATGGACCAGAAGAGGTCTGAAGTGTCCGATCCGGGAAAGATCAGGATATCCGAGGATGTGGTGGAACAGATAGCCGTCCAGGCTCTGGCAAAGGTAATTGGGGTCAGACCGGCGGAGCCCGGGGCTTCCGAAGGAACAGGAATAGGCAGAAGGCCCGTCGACGGGGTCAGCATATCCTTCGAAGAGGGCGAATCGCCCGCTATAGTCGTGGATGCCTTCATCAGAACGAAATACGGACTCAGGATCCCCGATATCTGCTGGTACGTCCAGGAATCGCTGAGAAGTACGCTGGAGCAGTTCACCGGATACGACGTCAAGTCCGTGAACGTCTTTACCCAGGGTGTCTACTTCGACGAACAGAGCTGACATGAAAGGGTCCGGAGGGGAGCCGGCCCCGGACCGCCGTAACGACCTTATTGTAAAAAAAGCGAAAGGAGTGGATCATACATGAGTGCATCGAAGATCTTCGGCTCTTTCGAGGAGAGCCATACCCCGACGGATCTCCAGGATAAAAAGAAGATGAAGTTCAGCACTGACGGAAGGGTCAGGATATCCGAGGAGGTAATTGCCGAACTGGCATCGCAGGCCCTCATGAAGGTTATCGGAGTGCAGCCCGACCAGGGCGAGGGTGGGACGCGTCTTGCCCAGGGAGTGGACATAATGGTCGAGGAAGAGGGCGGCCCCTCTGTGGTGGTCGACGCGTACATCAGGACCAAGTTCGGTCTCATGATCCCCGATATTGCCTGGTATGTGCAGGAGTCCATCAGGAACTCCCTTGAACAGAACACAGGCTACAACATCAAGGCCGTCAACGTCTTCGTCAAGGGGCTTTATTTCGAGGACGTCAAGAAGCCCGTACTCGAGATGACCATTAAGGAAAAGGTCCAGCCTTCTCCCCCCGTCGAGATCGTTACCCCTCCTGTGGAGGCCCGGAAGAGCACCGTGGAGGAGAAGAAGGAAGAGGCTCCTGCGGGTGCGCCGACCGAAGAGCAGGCCCCCAAAAAGGAGAAGACCAGCATTTTCGGGAAGATAGAGAAGGACAAGCCCTGATCGTACTGGCCCAGGCCGGTTATCAAGCGGCCGGTCCCATCGGGGCCGGCCTTTTATGTCGTGGGGTGATCTGATTGTACTACTTCTGGAGATCCGGTGAAAAGGGGGAGCTCTGGCTGTCCGGAGGAGGTATCCGGGACGCCTACTCCAGGATGTACCCCGATGGCCCTGTTTGTTCCGAGGTGTCGCTCCTTGCCGACCGGGACATGCTGAATGTCTCGTTTGCACTGGAGCCGGGGTTGTCACCGTCGGACAAGTCCGCCTCGGAGAAGAGGTTCAGGGAATTTGCCCGGGAACTTGGCTTCTCGGACATCCAGGCAGGGTGGATCAGAGAGGACCGTCTTCAGGAAGCGCTGACGGCCTCGACCATTGTGCGGCTCCCCCTGACCTGGGGTGTCGCGGTATGGGTCCTGGTGGCGGTGATCCGAATGGGTGTCTCGGGGACGCTTCTGGCTACCGCCTTTGGGCTGGCTGCCTTCTCCGTTGCAGCGCTTTACACCACGGAGCGGGGGAGTGAGATCCGCCGGTGGTTCCGGAAACTTTCGGAAAAGAGACCGTAAAGGAAGGGCAGTGGCAATTTGAAGGCAATTGTCCCCCAGAAGAGAAGAAGATCGAGAGAGATCGCACTCCAGATCCTCTATTCCATGGAGATGCGCGAGAACATCTCTCCAGTTGCGGCGGTGGAGCTCTACCCCTTCGACTCCGAGGATGAAGAGGTGAAGAGTTACGCCGCAAGGCTGGTCCTGGGCGTCTCAGAGAGCCGGAACATCGTAGATGACCTGATCCGGAGACATATCATCGGATGGAGGCCGGAGCGGATGGTCATCGTAGACAGAGTGGCAATAAGGCTTGCTCTCTACGAGAGCATAGTCGCCAGGCTGATCCCCGTTCCGGTGGCCATCTCGGAGGCCGTTGAACTGGCAAAGCACTTCGGGACCGCCGAATCGGGCAAGTTTGTGAACGGCGTACTGGGCAAGATCGTCCGGGTCCTGGACAGGGGAGAAGGAACGGAGAGTCCCGATGCCGGGGATACTGACCGTTGATGAGCTGACCCGTTACATTTCACTTCTTTTCGAGGAGAGCGAGACCCTTTCATCCCTCCAGGTCAGGGGGACCCTTTCGGGGTTCAAACGGCACTCCAGCGGGCATGTCTATTTCACACTGCTCGGGGAGGAGTCAAGGATATCCTGCGCTCTTTTCAGGTCCGATGCCGGACGGATCCCCCTCTGGCCCGCAGACGGTGACGAGGTCCTTGTGACAGGCAAGGCAGGGGTCTACGGTCCCAGGGGGGCCTACCAGATCTACGCCAGGACCATTAGGCCCCTGGGTGAGGCAGCTCAGACCAGGGCGAAAAAGGAGCTGATGGAACGTCTCAAGAGGGAGGGGCTCTTTGAACCCGCCCTTAAGAGAAGGCTCCCCCCGCTCCCCCTCAGGGTAGCCCTTGTAACCTCCCCTACGGGTGCAGCTGTCAGGGATGTAGTAAAGGTGGCCAGAGTGAGGTTCCCTCTCTGCAGACTCCTGGTTGTCCCGACGGTTGTCCAGGGGGCGACCGCCGTAGAGGAGATCGCAAGAGGCCTGGTTCGTGCCGGGAGCATCCCCGAAGTCGAAGCTGTGATGCTTGTCAGGGGAGGGGGTAGCCGCGACGACCTCAATCCCTTCGATGAAGAGGAGGTCGTTAGGGCCGTAAGGTCGTGCCCCGTTCCGGTAGTGACAGGGCTGGGGCACCAGGTTGACAGGACGCTCTCGGACCTGGCCGCTGATCTCTTCGCTCCCACACCATCGGCTGCCGCAGAGGCACTCTTCCCCGACAGGATGGACCTCCTCAGGGAGATCCGCGGGATAAGGGCGAGGATGGCTAGCGGCATCTCCAGGGAGATGCACCGTCACCAGATGCTTCTGGAGGGAAGGGTTAACTTGCTGGCAAGGTCCTTCGAAAGGTCCGCCCTCTTGCCGGCCGGGACTGCCCTTGAGAGACTCAGGACAAGGGCGGTGACGGCAGCCGAGCGGATCCTCACCCTTTCCTGGTCCTCCTTCAGGGAGATCGCTTCGGCCATGGATGCCCTCTCTCCTCTCAAGGTTCTGGGCAGGGGTTTTGTCTCCTGTTCTTCGGGCGACGGGAACGTCGTCTCCCGTGCTGCCGAGGTCTCCGCTGGTGATGACCTGATAGTGGCCTTTATCGACGGAAGGGTCCAGACCACCGTGAGATCCGTCCAGGAGAGCTCCGGTAAAGGGGGAGGTAGATAAACCATGGAGTACCACGCTGTCCGCTGGGACGATGAAGAGGATATGCTGGTGTTGCTCGACCAGAGGGAACTCCCCTCCGGGGTCGAACATATCCTCTGCCGCGACGTCGAGTGCGTTGCCCGGGCCATTGAAGATCTTGCCGTCAGGGGGGCTCCTGCGATAGGGATAGCTGCGGCCTTTGGTCTGGTCCTGGGATCGGGGGGCAAAGAGAGCGAGTTGAGCCACGCCGCCCGAAGGCTTATATCGACAAGACCTACGGCGGTCAACCTCTTCTGGGCGATCGGGAGGATGCTTGAGAGGGCTCTTGCCGTTCCTGAGGGAGTGGACCTGAAGAAGGAACTTCTTGAAGAGGCTAAAGGGATACTGGAGGAGGATATTGCCGCCAACCGGACCATGGGTATCCTGGGGCAGGCCCTTCTCCCCGAAAAGTGCAGCGTGCTGAGCCACTGCAACGCTGGTGCCCTGGCCACGGGGGGATTCGGCACGGCTCTTGGCGTCATCAGGGCGGCAAGAGAGCGCGGCAAGGAGGTCAAGGTCTTTCTCGACGAGACGAGACCGATCCTTCAGGGTGCCCGTCTCTCCTCCTGGGAACTGGCCGAGGATGGTTTCGATGTCACCGTCATCTGCGACTCCATGGCAGGTGCCCTGATGAGGGAGAGAAAGATCGACGCCGTTATTGTCGGGGCCGACAGGATAGCCTCCAACGGGGATGTGGCCAACAAGATAGGCACCTACTCGCTTGCCGTCCTTGCTAAGGAGCACTGGGTACCCTTCTACGTGGCGGCGCCCTGGAGCACTTTTGACACTTCCCTCGCCTCCGGGGAGGATATCATAATAGAGGAGCGTTCGGGTGAAGAGGTACGGCTTCTCCCAGGAGGGAAGAGGATCCCCGACAGGATCAAGGTATGGAACCCGGCCTTCGACGTTACTCCTGCGGCGCTCGTTACGGCCATCATCAGCGAGAAAGGGATTTTCAGGGCCCCCTACGATCTTAAAGACATGGGTGAAAATGACCCGGAAGGACAGGATGTGATCATTTGAAGGGATCCACGATAGCAGAGGCCTCCGCATACAGGGAGGGAGAGAGGAAGATACTCTGGGCGAAGCAGAGAATGCCCGTACTGGCAGGGCTCGTCGGGATCCATGGCAGGGAGAGGCCCCTTTCTGGCATTACCGTCGGTGCATGTCTGCATCTTGAGGCCAAGACCGCCTGCCTCCTGCTCTCCCTCAAAGAGCTGGGCGCAGAGGTGATTGCCGCGGGCAGTAACCCTCTCTCCACCCAGGATGACGTTTGCGCTGCCCTCGTTAAGGGAGGGGTAGGCGTTTACAGCCGCAGGGGAATGACCGACGACGAGTATTTCAGGAATCTGGAGCAGGTCCTCATGTCCTCCCCGCAGATTATCGTTGATGACGGCGCAGACCTCGTTGTCATGGCGCATGAGAAGAGACCTGACCTTCTCCCTGGCATCAGGGGAGGCTCTGAGGAGACGACAACGGGGGTCAGGCGACTGAAGGCGATGGCCGAGCAGGGGGTCCTCGCCTTTCCGGTGATCTCGGTCAACGACGCCAGGAGCAAATTCCTCTTCGACAACCGTTACGGAACGGGTCAGTCCGTCTTTGACGGGCTGATGAGGGCGACCAACGTCCTTCTTGCAGGAAAGGTTTTCGTCGTTGCAGGCTACGGCTGGTGCGGACGCGGCGTGGCCATGAGGGCCAAGGGTTTCGGCGCCAGGGTTGTGGTCGTCGAGACCGATCCCCACAAGGCTTTCGAAGCGCTGATGGACGGCTGCCAGGTCTGCGACATGGAACAGGCGGCAGCCCAGGGGGATATTTTCCTGACCCTGACGGGGAACAAGGGGGTTATCAGGAGAGAGCATCTCCAGGTCATGAAGGACGGGGCCATACTGGGCAACGCGGGGCACTTTGACGTGGAGATCGACAAGAAGGCACTGGAGGACCTTTCGGAAGAGGTTCTTGAAGCCAGGGAGAACGTCACCACCTATGTGATGAAGGACAGAAGGAAAATTAGCCTTCTGGCAGAGGGAAGGCTCGTAAACCTCGCTGCCGGCGACGGACACCCCATCGAGATAATGGATCTCAGCTTCGGTCTTCAGCTCAGGTCTGTGCTTTACCTGGCGGATAACCGGCTCTCCCCCGGCGTATACCAGGTCCCTGAAGATATTGACCGGGCCATTGTTACAATGGCCCTTGAGGCCCAGGGCGCCCGGCTGGAGAAGCCGACAGAGGAGCAAAAGAATTACATGCGGGAGTGGAAGGAGTAGTCGACCATGGCGATCCTCTTCAGGGATTTCATCTACATGGACGCAGAGATGGAAAGGGCATTGAGGGGCGATATCCTTGTGGAGGGAGACAGGATCACAGCGATCGGCCCCGGTCCCGGGAAACTGCCCGAAGACATCGAAACGGTCCAGGGCAAGGGGAGGAACCTGCTGATACCTGGTCTTGTCAACGGGCATACCCATGCCGCCATGGTCCTTCTCCGGGGGCTGGGAGAGGAACTCCCCCTGAAGCAGTGGCTTGAGGAGAGGATATGGCCAGTAGAGGCCGGGCTGGTCCCCGAACACATCTACTGGGGGACCAGGGGAGCCATTATGGAGATGGTCTCCACGGGAACTACCTGCTTTACGGACATGTACTTCGAGATGGACGAAGTGGCCAAAGCCGCCACTGAGACAGGCGTCCGGTGCTGCATGTGCCGCGGACTGACCGGTGACGACCCCGTGAAGTTCCGTGAGGGGGTGGAGCTGTTCCAAAGATGGAACGGCAAGGGGAACATCAGGGTCCAGCTGGGACCCCACGCCCCTTACACTGTCTCTCTGGGTGTCCTGAAGGATATCGTGGGTTCTGCGGCAGATCTTGGTTCCGGTGTTCACTTTCATTTTCTCGAGGCCGAGTGGGAGGCAGCCTTCATAAGGGAGAAGTTCGGTCTCTCCCCCCTGGCCTACCTGGAGGAGGCGGGACTTCTGGAGACCAGGGCCACTATCCTGGCCCACTGTGTATGGTTCCCCGAGGGAGAGGTTCCGGAGCTGGCAGGCACCTCCGTAACGGTGGCCCACAATCCGACGAGCAACATGAAACTGGGGAGCGGTCATGCGCCGCTACAGTGCTTCCTGGAGGCGGGCGTGCCAGTGTCGCTCGGTACCGACGGGGCCGCCAGCAACAACAGGCTCGACATCTGGGGAGAGATGAGGCTGTGCGCCCTGATACACAAGGGCATCGCCAAGGACCCTACGGCCATCGCAGCCAGGGATATCTTCAGAATGGCCACCCTGTCAGGGGCGTCGGCCGCTGGTTTCGAGAATTCTGGCCTTATCAGGGAGGGCTGGCAGGCTGACCTGGTGATGGTCGATCTTGACCGCCCGCACTACATTGGCTGGGACCCCGATAATCTCATCGGCTTCCTTGTCTACGCCGGTTCCAGTTCCGATATACTGGGGACGATGGCCGCCGGCAGGTGGCTCTTCCGCGAGGGGGAGTTCCCCGGTCAGGACAGGGGAGAGGTCATGGGCGAGATCTCCAGGTGCAGGGAGGACCTCCTGGACCGTGCCGTCCGCCGGTAGTGATATAATCGCCAGAAAAAACAGAAGGAGACATCCGGAAGATGCGATGGAGAAGCGGAAAGGAACTCAGGGAGCTGTTCTTGTCCTACTTCGAGAGAAAGGATCACAGGAGATTCCCCAGCTTTTCGCTGGTGCCTGATGATCCGTCCATTCTTTTCACAATAGCTGGCATGGTCCCCTTCAAACCCTATTTCCTGGGGATGAGGGTACCCTCCTTCAACAGGGCCACCACCTCCCAGAAGTGCGTCCGTACCAACGATATCGAGAATGTCGGCAGGACCGCCAGGCATCATACCCTTTTCGAGATGCTGGGCAACTTCAGCTTCGGCGACTATTTCAAAAGCGATGCGGCAGCCTTTGCATGGGAGTTCCTTACCGGCGAGGTGGGGCTGGACCCCGACAGGCTCTGCCCCACCATCTTCCGGGAGGACGATGAGGCCTTCTCCATATGGAACGGAGAGATCGGCGTTCCGGCGGACCGCATCTACCGCATGGGCGAGGAGGACAACTTCTGGTCTGTAGGGCCCGTAGGCCCCTGTGGACCCTGTTCGGAGCTCATCTACGACCAGGGCCCCTCCTTCTCGTGCGGAAGGCCCGACTGCGGTGTGGGTTGCGATTGTGACCGCTTCCTTGAAGTGTGGAACCTGGTCTTCATGCAGTACAACCGCCTCGAGGACGGATCCCTGGAGCCACTGCCGAAAAAGAATATTGACACGGGAATGGGCCTGGAGCGCCTCTCTTCGGTGGTTCAGCAGGTGGCCGGGGATTTCCAGACGGACCTCTTCAAGCCCCTTGTCGAAAAGTCCTGCGAGATATGCGGTATAAGATACGGTGAAGACCCGATGGGAGACATGGCCGCAAGGGTCATCTCTGACCATTTCCGGGCCACGGCTTTCATGATAGCCGACGGGGTACTCCCATCCAACGAGGGGCGGGGCTACGTTCTCAGGAGGATCCTGCGAAGGGCCGTACGTTTCGGAAGACTCTTCGGCGTCGAAAGACCATTCCTGATGGAGATGTACCCGACACTGCTGGAGGTTATGAGCGACCCCTACATCGAGCTTTCGGAGCAACGCCCCCTTGTGGAACAGGTCATCGAAATGGAGGAGGATCGGTTCGGTAGGACCCTGGAGCAGGGTCTTCGGCTGCTCGAGTCAGAGATCGGGTCCATGTCCGGCAAGAGGGGGTCTACACTCCCCGGAAGGGTCGCTTTCGAGCTTTACGATACTTTCGGCTTCCCCTATGAACTGACAGAGGAGGTCTGCCAGGAGAAGGGCGTCTCCGTCGATCACGAAGGTTTCACCGTGGAGATGGAGAAACAGAGGGAGAGGGCCAGGGCCGGGGCGAAGACTGCCTGGGGCGGTCTCGGGAAGGGCCTTTTCGAGGAGATCAGGGACAAACACGGAGCCACCGCTTTCAGTGGATATATCTCCGAGAAGATCCAGACTACGGTGACTGCCGTCATTGTAGACGACAGGAGGGTAAAGACAGCCCCCAAGGGCACCGAGGCCCTTCTGGTTCTTCAGGATACCCCCTTCTACGGAGAGGGTGGCGGCCAGGTCGGCGACAGGGGCATAGTCAGGGGTGAGGAATTCCTCGCCGAGGTAACGGACACCTTCAGGGCTGCCGGCGACCTGGTGGTGCACAAAGTGATCATTAGCGAAGGAGAAGCTGCAGAAGGCCGCCCCGTGACAGCCCAGGTCGATGGGGACCGGCGTCGGGCCATCAAGGCTCACCACTCTGCCACCCACCTTCTTCATGAAGCCCTCGTAAGGGTACTTGGCAGACATGTCACCCAGGCCGGTTCCCTTGTCAACGAGGAGCTCCTCCGGTTCGATTTCACCCACATGAAGCCCCTCACACCGGAAGAGACAGGGGAGGTCGAGATGATCGTGAACCGCCAGATCGTGCTCAACACCCCCCTGGAGGTGATCCAGACCGATGTCGAGAGCGCCAGAAGGATGGGGGCCAAGGCCCTCTTCAACGAAAAGTACGGTGAAAGCGTCAGGGTTGTACGCGTCCCGGGTTTCAGCGCGGAGCTTTGCGGCGGGACCCATGTTGACGCTACCGGGGACATAGGGTCCTTCAAGATCATTCGGGAAGAGGGCATAGGGTCGGGGATCAGGAGGATCACGGCACTGGCCGGCATACCCTCCTTCCTGCACCACCGGAAGCTCTTTGAAAGGGTCGAGCACCTGGGGAGGGTCCTTTCCGTCCCTTCCGAGGAGCTCGAAAAAAGGACAGAGGAGATAGTCCAGGAGAACCGTTCCCTCCTGGTGCGGATGGATAGACTTAAAAGCCGCTCCGCCCTTTCAAGGGTAGAACAGCTGGTGGCGGGTCGGGAGGAGACCGGAGGTGTTTTTGTCGTTTCGGGAGCTTTCGAAGGGACGGGGCCGGAGGCTCTCAGGGAGGTGGGCGACAGGGTCAGGCAGAAGGTCTCCCCCGTTCTGGTCGTGCTGGCCAGCGAAGAGGGGGGTCGTGGGAGCCTGGTCGCCATGGCCGACAGAGAGGCCGTGGAGCTGGGGGTCAACTGCGGTCTTCTGGTCAGGAGAATAGCCTCGGAGCTGGGAGGCGGCGGAGGCGGAAGACCCGATATGGCCCAGGCAGGTTTCAGCGATGTGGCCGGGATCCCCGTCTCACTGAAGAATGTCCGCAGAATAGTTCTGGAAATGACAGGGGAAAAGGCTTGAAGAGGATCCTGGGTCTGGACATCGGAAGGGTCAGGATAGGAGTTGCCATAAGCGATCCCCTGGGAACGTTCGCCCAGGGGATCGATGTACTTGAAGCCGGGAAGGACTGGATGGAGCAGGTCAGAGGTTTGGTCCAGGAGCGGAACATCGGCATGATCGTCGTCGGCGTCCCCGTAAGGACAGACGGTTCAAAGGGTCCCGAGGCGGCCTGGGTAGAGGCTGTAATGGAAAAGCTACGGAAGAAAGAAGGTTACGGGGGGGTCGAGATAGTGGCCTGGGATGAGAGGTTCTCCACCGCCGAAGCTGAGAGGACTCTCATCAAGGGGGACCTCTCCAGGCGGAGGAGAAAGGGCGTAATAGACAAAGTGGCCGCGACCCTTATCCTGCAGTCCTACCTGGATAACAGGAGGATCTCCTCTTGAAGCTGCCTGAAGACGTCAAGATGACCCCCATGCTCAAGCAGTACATCGAGTGGAAGAGAAGGTATCCCGAATGCCTGCTCTTCTTCAGGATGGGCGACTTTTACGAGATGTTCTTCGAGGACGCGAGGATCGCAGCGTCAATCCTTGACATAGCCCTCACAGCCAGGGATCCCGAGAAGAAGATACCTATGGCGGGCGTTCCCTACCACTCTGTCGAGAACTACCTGGAGAGGCTGGTGGCCTCGGGGCGGAAGGTGGCCATCTGCGAACAGGTATCCGAACCGGACGGAAGGACCCTGGTCGACAGGCAGGTGGTAAGGGTGGTCACACCCGGGACCTTCCTGCCCGCCGAATCGGCTTCGGAGGGGAGGCTGGCCTGTGTCAACGTCCTTCCCGATGGCGTGTCCATGGCCCTTTTGAATTTTGCCACGGGAGTGCTTCTTGCGGGTACGCTGAGCCCCTCATCGGCGAGGGCAGAGTTTGCGGCTTTTTCCCCTTCCGAGATCATATGTCCCTCGGGCGGGGAGAGAGAAGCTGCCGCCCTGGTACAGTCGGGCGATGCTCCTGTGATCACCTCCAGGGGCAAGGACGACTTCAGTGTACCCGGGGCCGCGAGGAGGATCTGCCGCGAATGGAAGGTCTCCTCTCTCGATGGTTTCGGGCTTTCCGATCTCGATCCCGCCTGCGGATGTGCAGCGGTGCTGCTATCCTTCCTCCAGGAGACCCAGTTCAGGTCCGCCCGTGGTGCCGTGGAGATAAGGCCCCTCCTCGACAAGGTCTCAATGTATATCGATCCTGCGGCCATAGAGAACCTTGAGATCGCCGGAGGTTCAGGGGGGTCACTTTTCGATACTCTGAACCGCTGCTCCACCGCCATGGGGCGTCGAAAGCTGAAGGAGTGGCTGCTGCATCCGCTCATCGACCCGGAGTCCATATCGGAAAGACATGAAAAGGTCGAGACCATGCTGCAGGCTCCCGAGGCAAGGACAAGGCTGCGGCGGGCTCTTTCAGCCTGTGGAGACGTTGACAGGGCGCTCTCCAGGATATCCTTCGGGAGCGCCGGACCAAGAGATCTGGGCATCATAAGGGACACTCTGGAGGCTGTACCGGCCATAACAGGACAACTTGACAGGATCGGTCTGTCAGACCTGCTGACCCTCCCGGAGAGACTGGATGAATTGAGGCTGCACCTTTCCTCTGCCCTCGAGGAAGAGCTCCCCAGGACTGTTCAGGGCGGCAGTGTGATCCGTAGGGGGTTCGACCAGGTCATTGACACCCTCAGGGACGTCAGGAAGAACGAGAAGGAGTGGCTTGAAAGTTACCTGGAGGAGATGAAGGAGAGAACGGGGATCAGGAACATGAAGATCGGGTTCAACAGGGTCTTCGGTTATTTCATTGAGATCAGCAGGTCCTCCCTGAAGGACGTTCCGCCCTTCTTCACCAGGAAGCAGACCCTGGTCTCGGCCGAGAGGTTCGTGACGGAGGAGCTGGGGCTCTTCGAGAAGAGGATGCTTTCTGCCACGGAAGAGGCCAGGGAGCGGGAGGAGCAGCTCTTCAGGGAGCTATGCCTCTCGGTGAAGGATTCCTCCCCTGGTCTCAGGGCGCTGTCGAATTCTGTCGCCGCCGTGGATGTCCTGGTGTCCTTCGCATGGGTCGCCGCCCAGGAGGGCTATTGCAGACCCAATGTGGACTACGAGGACCGCTTCCATGTCCGGGGGGGTAGACACCCCGTGGTGGAGAATTCGCTTGTTACCGGAGGAGCCTTCACTCCCAACGATGTCCTTCTCGACGGTGGAGAGAACCGTATTGCCATAGTTACTGGTCCGAACATGGCCGGCAAGTCGACCTACCTGAGGATGGCTGCACTCCTCGCGATAATGGCCCAGGCGGGGTCGTTCATCCCCGCCGAGAGTGCCAGCCTGGGGGTCGTAGAGAGGATCTTCTCACGCATTGGGGCCAGGGACGAGATCTCCAGGGGCCGGAGCACCTTCATGGTCGAAATGATCGAGACCGCCAACATTCTCAACAACGTCAACTCCAGGAGCCTGGTGATACTTGACGAGGTCGGGAGGGGGACTTCGACCTATGACGGCATGAGCATCGCATGGGCGATCCTCGAATATCTCCAGGAACAGCCTGACCGGCGACCCAAGGTACTTTTCGCGACCCACTTCCACGAACTTACCGTCCTCTCCGGTAGGCTCCCGGGTGTCAAGAACCTCAGCATGGCCGTCGAGGAGACCGGCGAAGGCATAGTCTTCCTTTACAAGGTAGTGCCGTCCCCGGCGGACAGATCCTACGGGATCGAGGTGGCCAGGCTGGCAGGTATCCCCAAAAGGGTCCTGGAAAGGTCCATGGAGATACTGGAAGAGTTCGAAAAGAACAACGGGTCAGTTCAGGTGAGGCCACCCCGTCAGACGGCGGGACAGCTACCGCTGTTCAGCGAGGATGCCGAAGGGCTGATCCTTGAACTTGCCGGAGTGGAACCTGACGTGATGACCCCGATCCAGGCTCTCCAGCTGTTGTACTCCCTGAGGGACCGGGCAACGGGGGTGTTGAGGTCAAGATGAAACCCATTAGACAGCTATCGCCGGACGTTTCTTCCCGTATAGCTGCCGGGGAGGTTATCGAGAACCCGGCTTCCGTGGTCAAGGAACTTCTTGAGAACTCTCTCGATGCGGGGGCAGCCAGGATCACAGTGGAACTGAAGGACGGCGGCAAGACCTTCATTGTCGTTGAGGACGACGGTTCCGGCATTCCTTACGGGGAACTCCCTCTCGCCGTGGAGAGGTTCGCCACAAGCAAGATCACCGAAATTGATGACCTCTCCGATATCGGATCCTTCGGCTACAGGGGGGAGGCGCTGGCAAGCGTCTGCGCCGTGAGCAGACTGGAGATCAGGAGCCGAAGGCAGGGCGAAGAGGGGGGAATGCTCCGAGCCGAGGGCGGGAGCGTCAGTCTTCACGTTACCCTTCCCTGTAGACAGGGGACCAGGATCCAGGTGGAGGATCTCTTCTTCAACCTCCCCGCAAGAAGGAGTTTTTTGAAAGGGTCCGCCACGGAGGCAAGAAGGGCGATAAAAGTGGTCAGGGAGTATTCGGCTGCCTTCCCGGGAGTAGCCTTTCGTGCCCTCTCCGAAAACCGGGAGGTGTTCTCCACCGACGGATGCCTCGAAAGGGTGGAAGTGCTCAGAAAGGTCTGGGGTACCAGTGAAACGCCAAGGCATTACATCGTTGCATCGGGGCCGTTGAGGGTGGAGACAGTATGGTATCCTTCGCCAGGATCGAGGAGAAGGGATTCCATAATATTCTTCAACGGAAGGCGGGTTCGGGACGCCACCGTCTCTGCTGCTCTTTCGTCCTGCGGGGAGGGCGCCTCGGGGAACTGGATGTTCTTCATAACCGTACCGGCCCGACTTCTCGATGTGAACGTACACCCCGGCAAGGCGGAGGTACGCTGCCACTCCTCCCTTCCTGTCTTCGATACGGTAAGGAGGTCCGTTCTGGACCTCGTTGAGGGGGGCTTCATGACCGCTGAAGGGATGCGGACCCTTTCGGACCTCCCGGTGAACAGAGGCCTGGTCCGAAGGGCAGGTTCCGGATCTTTCCAGGGGCCTCCCAGCGAGGAGGGTCTCTTCAACAGGGTGGGCGAACCTCCCTTTTCGCCGTCGATCGATGCCGGAGGGAGAAGAGAGGCCGGAGCGGGGCGTTTCATTTGCCGGATCGGATCTGGATATCTCCTTTTCGAGGAGAGCGAAGGCCTTCTTATTATCGATCCTCATGCCGCCCATGAAAGGATACTCTTTGAGAGGATCTCAAGCAGGCAGTCCGAGGCTATCCCGCAGAAGATACCCTTACCCGTCGATCTGCCCCCCTCCCTCTCTGAGAGGGCTGAAGGTTCAAGAACCGAACTGGAGGAGCTGGGGTTCCGGTTCGGCCAGGGCCAGGGGAGCATTACCCTGGAATCGGTACCCGGTGGGTCCTCCAACAACGGGTTCCTTGACCCGCTGGATCTTCTGAGATCCACTGTGGCGGCCATCGAGGATGGCCTTCCCCCTGAATTTTCCCTGGCCGGGGTCCCCGGCAGGTCCTGCAAGGCAGCGATCAAGATCAGCGACAGCATTAGCCTTGAGGAGGCAGAGGCACTGCTTGAGGACCTCTTCCGTTGTGAGGAGCCCACCATGTGCCCTCACGGAAGACCTACTTTCATAAGGCTTCGTGACAGGGATCTGTCAAGACTTTTCGGTAGAGGTCAGAGCAATGAATGAGGGGTGCAGGGAGATCCTCTCCGTCATTGGTCCGACGGCCTCGGGGAAGACCCTACTCTCCCTTGAGCTGGCCCGAAGGCTCAAAGGGGAGATAATCTCCGTGGATTCCCGCCAGGTCTATCGTTTCATGGATATAGGGACCGACAAGATAAGCCGGGAGATCCGGGAGGAGATCCCTCACCACCTGATCGATGTTGTGAACCCCGACGAAATCTTCTCGGCAGCGGATTTCGCCGCAAGAGCCGCCAGGGCTGTGGAAGAGATAGCCGCCAGGGGCAGGGTCCCCATTCTGGCAGGAGGGACCCCTTTCTATTACCGGGCCCTTTTTTCCGACATCATCGACTTTGGGGGCCAGAGGTGGGACGATACCAGAAGAGAGTACGAGAAGAAGTGGGACAAGGGAGGATCGGATCTCCTTTACCGGAGACTGGAGGGCCTTGACCCGGTCTATGCCGGCAAGGTCCATCGGAACGACCGGTTCAGGGTCATCAGGGCCCTTTCGATAATCGACAGGACGGGCAAGAACCCCACTTCTATCCGGAGAGAAAGCCAGGGAAGAGGATCCTGTCTTGCGCCCCTTTACGTTGGTCTCTACCCTGGAAGGGCGGAGCTTTACCGGAAGATCGGGGAGAGGGTCAGGGAGCAGTTCAGCTCCGGATATCCCGAGGAGGTCAGATCTCTCCTGGACCGCGGCTACGGACCTGATCTCCCTTCGATGAAAGGTTTCGGCTACAGGGAACTGGTGGCCTTCCACGAGGGCAAGATCAGCATCGAAGAGGCAATAGAGGGAGATATCAGGGCGACCAAGGCCTTTTCCAGAAGACAGATGACATGGTTCAGAAGGTTTTCGCCAGGCCTGTGGTATTATGTCACAGGCGTTCCGCTTCAGGATATCGCAAGAAAAGTGGTGGATCTTTGGGAAGCGAGAATAAGAGGACAACAGGGGACCTAGAGCTGGTCTTCGCCGAACCGAAGGGTTTCTGCTTCGGTGTGAGAAGGGCCATTGCCTCCCTCGAGGAGTCCCTTGAAAGGCACGGCAGGGTCTATGCCCTCGGGAGTCCTATCCATAACCCCCAGGAGGTAGAAAGGCTACTTTCAAAAGGCCTGGTGATCATTGAAACTCCCTCGGAGATGCCCATGGGGGGGACCGTATTTGTCCGCGCCCACGGTGTCTCCGACCTCGTCATGAAAGAGCTGCACTCCCTGAACGCCCTGGTTGTGGACGGCACATGCCCCTTTGTGAGCAAGGCAAAGGAGAAGGCCGCCCTCCTCTCAAGGGAGGGTTACACCGTAATGATCCTCGGGGACGAAGATCACCCGGAGGTGAAGGCCATCAGGCTGTCCTCGGAAGGGCCGGTGACAGTTGTCGATCCTTCACGGCTAAAGAGTTTCGAGATTGAAGGGTTGAAAAAAGTCGGCATTGTATCCCAGACCACCCAGCGGAAGGAGGACCTCTCCGCGCTGGTATCCAATGTATCGGCCAGGGCGTCCGAAACGAGGGTCTTCAACACCATCTGTGACGCCACCTCTTCGAGGCAGGGGTCGGTGGCACGCCTTGCGGGCTCGGTAGATGGTATTATCATCATTGGCGGAAAGAACAGCGCCAACACGGAAAAACTCTTCGAGATAGCAAATACATCAGGAACACCGACCCTCTGGATCGAGGATGAAGAGGGGCTCGAAAGGGGATGGTTGGAGGACAAGAGAAGGATCGGGATCGCGGCGGGCGCAAGCACACCCGACTGGCTGATCCACAGAATCGCTACGAGACTTGCGTCTGCAAAGAGCGGCAGGGAGGATGGATGGTAATGACAGAAGAGAACAGAACGATCAACAGTAACGACAGTACCGCGCTTTCTAGCGAAGGAAATGAATCGATGGAAAGTTTTCTCGAAAAGTACGAAGTTGGAGCGATCCATCGGGGAAAGACCGTTGAGGGGACCGTGGTGGAGTCCAACGAAGACGGATGGCTGGTTGACGTGGGTTTCAAGTGTGAAGGCTTTCTACCAAGGAACGAATGGAGCCACAGGTCCCTTGTGGAAGCCAAGGATGTCCCGTCAGTGGGCGATACCGTCAGGGTGCAGGTCGTCTCCCTGAAACAGGGCGAGGAGGCTCAGCTCATCGTGAGCCGCTGGAGAACGGAGTTCGACGACCGGTGGGACGCAATGGAATCGAGCCTTACCGGTGATGATGTCCTGGAGGTCAGGGGGCTCCGGAAGGTCAAGGGCGGCCTGATAGTGGACTGCTGCGGTATTGAGGGATTCATTCCCGTCTCTCACCTCGCCGAGGAGGGGAGGGGGATCAACCCCTCGAGACTGGTCGACGATACCTTCAGCGCCAAGGTCATCGAAAGGGACCGGAGAAAGAGGAGGATCGTCCTTTCCAGGAGAGCCCTCCTTGAAAATGAACTCATGGAGGAGAAACGGTCCTTCTTCGAAAAGACCGAGACAGGGCAGACGTTGGAAGGGACGGTCACGTCCATAACCTCCTTCGGGGCCTTCGTCAACCTGGGGCCCGTTGAAGGGCTTGTGCACAACACGGAGCTCACCTGGGGGAGGAACGTCAAGCCGAAAGAGATCGTAAACAAGGGCGACCGGGTAATGGTCAAGATCATCGGTATCGACCCTGAGAACACCCGGGTGTCCCTGAGCATAAAACAGACCCAGCCCGACCCTTGGGACAGTGTGGCAGAACGCTACACCGAAGGCGAGGTGCTGACGGGCAAGGTCACCAACCTGGCCGATTTCGGTGCCTTCGTGGAGCTTGAACCCGGGATCGAAGGGCTTGTCCATATCGGCGATATCAGCTGGCAGAGGATCCGCCACCCCAGAGAGGTCCTCAAGAAGGGGCAAAAGGTGGAGGTCCAGATACTTTCCGTCGATGGGGAGAACAAAAGGATCAGCCTCGGCTACAAACAGCTCCACGATCCCTGGAAGGATATCGAAGAGAAGTACCAGGTGAACGGTGTCTATCCTGTAAAGATAGTACGTCTGACCGATTTCGGAGCCTTTGTGGAGCTTGAGGATGGGATCGAGGGTCTGATCCACGTCTCACAGATCAGCCGCAAACGGGTCGAGAAACCCAGGGACGTGGTCTCAGAGGGTCAGGAGGTCCAGGCCCGGATCATAGAGATCAAGCCCAATGAGAGAAGGATCCGGCTAAGCATGAGCGTACTCGAGGAGCCCGAACCCCGGAAGGAGAGGGAGCCCGAAAAGAGGCGCAGGAAGAACGAGCCCCGCAACGACCCCTCCAAGTTCATGGACGGGGAGACCAATGTGACCATCGGGGACATTATCAAGGAGTCCCTGCAGGAAGAGTAGTACCGGACCAACAGGCGGCCCTCTTCAGGGGGCCGCTTTTCAAGGAAGAAAGAAGGGGAGGATCGCTGGATGTCAGTAAGAACTATCCGGGAGTACCCCGATCCGGTCCTCAGGGGAAGGGCGGAGGACGTTACTGATTTTGGAGAAGAACTCCAGTCCCTTCTGAAAGACATGTGGGAGACCATGGAAAAGAACGATGGCGTGGGTCTTGCGGCGCCTCAGATAGGGGTCAACCTGAGGGTGGCCGTTATCGGGTGGAGAGACCGCAAGATAGTTCTCGTTAATCCCGTCGTTGTTGAACATGATGGCGAGGAGATCCTTGAAGAGGGATGTCTCAGCGCCCCCGGGTTCTACGAGAAGGTAGCCAGGCCGGAGAGAGTGGTGGTGGAAGCAAAGAACGAGAAGGGGCAACCCTTCAGGATAGAGGAGAAGGGCTTTCTTGCAAGAGCCATGATGCACGAGATAGACCACCTTGAGGGCAGGCTTTTCTTCGACCGGATCTCCCCCCTGAAAAGAAAGTTCCTCAAGAGGAAGCTTGAGAAAAGGGTGGAAAAATGACCCGGAAGGAGCCTTGCTGGTTCGCCGGGTCAGGGAGGTTCGCCGCCCGCTGCCTGGAGATCCTGGCAGAAAAGCTCCCCTTCAGCAGGGTTATCACAGCCCTCCCCAAGCCTGCGGGCCGTTCCCTTGGGGAGAGAGGGACTCCAGTTGACGAGAAGGCTTCGGAGTTGGACCTTCCGGTCTTTCGGACAGGGGATGTCAACGTGGACAGGGATATCCTGAGCCTTTTCGGGGAAGAGAGACCCTTCTGTATCTTTGTCATCGACTTCTCCCAGTTGATAGGTGAACCCTTCATTTCAATGGCTGGACCCGGGTGCCTGAACATACACCCCTCGCTACTGCCCGCCTATCGGGGTGCAGCCCCGATCCAGAGAGCAATAATGAACGGGGACAGAGAGACGGGAGTGACCGTCTTCAGACTGGCAAGAGAGATGGATGCAGGGCCTGTGCTCATATCCTCCAGGGTGGAGATAGGTGTCAATGAGACCTTTGGTGACCTCATGGAGATACTTGCTGTGGAAGGTAGCCGCATAGCCCTGGATGGTTTAGAATTATTCCGCAGGGGAAGGATTTCCTTCAAGGAGCAGAAGCACGAGGAAGCCTCTTTCGCACCCAGGATCTCGAAGCAGGAAACAGAGCTGAGATGGGAAAAACCTTCCAGAGCGGTCCACGACCTTGTAAGGTCGCTGAACCCATATCCGGGATCTTTTGTCACTTGCGGAGAAAAGCGGATCAAAATATGGAGGACACGAATGCGGCCCGAAAATGGCGTTCCAGGCGAAATCCTCGCTTCCACCGAGGAAAACCCGGTAGTGGCTTGCAGTCTGGGTTCTGTCGAGCTGGTCGAGGTTCAGGAAGAAGGCCGCCGGCGTACCGATGGCGCGAGCTGGGCCAGGGGGCGCTCGATCCGGAAGGGGGATCTCCTGAAGTGAAGAGACCAGTGGAAGCCCACCCCTTTCCGCGCTCTCTGTGCGAGAGAGAATGGCCCAAGGCCCTTGCCGTTACCGGAGCCCTCGGTTCAGGGAAGACCGAATGGGTACTGAACATGGCCATGGCCTTCCAGGGATGTGGCGAAGAGGTTACAGTGGCCGACGTGGATATAATCAACCCCTACTTCTGCGTAAGACAGGTGGCTGATAGCCTGAGAGAAGAGGGTTTCCATATACTGACCCCGCCGGAGAGCACCAGGTGGTCCGATATGCCCGTCATCTCCCCGCAAGTCTCCTGGGCGCTCAAGGACCCCAGGGGGAGGCTTCTCATCGACGTGGGAGGAGATGCCGCCGGAGGGAAGGCCTTGAAGCAGTTCTCGCTCCAGATGAAGGGATCGGGTTACCTCCTGATCCTGGTCGTCAACCCCTTCAGGCCCGGCAGCAGGGAGACCGCAGGCATTCTGGATCTCATGAAGGGCATGGAACGGATATCGGAGTTGCAGGTGGGGGCCCTGGTGGCAAACCCTCACCTGATGGACCAGACCACAGCAGAGGACCTTCTCTGGGGCTACCGGCAGGTCTTTGATGCCGGAAAGACCCTGGGGATCGAGGTCCTTTACGGCACAGTACCGCCCCACCTGATGTCCCGGAGGGAAACTTTACGGAAGGAATCCCCCATAGAGTTATGGCCCATGGTCAGGCACATGATGCTCCCCTGGGAGGATGGCTACATGTGGACCGGTGCTGGAGACAGGTCACAGGGGACTTAAGGCCGGAACCCTGATCCGGCCTCTATTACAACCCAAAAGGAAAGAGGGTGCGCGGGTAAATGGCAAAGGGACGTATCAACGTTCTCGAGGAATACTGCAAGAGTTGTGGCCTTTGCGTCGAGGCATGTCCGGTCAAGGTACTGAGAATTTCGGAACACATCAACAGCAAGGGTTACCGGCCGGTGGAGCAGTTCAAGGAAGGCTGCATTGGCTGCAGAATGTGTGCCACGACCTGTCCTGACGCGGCTATCGAAGTGTTCAGGATAGAAGAGGAACAATAAGGCTGGAGGTGGTATCCATGGCAAGAGTTCTTATGAAGGGAACTGAAGCGATAGCAGAGGCCGCCATCCAGGCGGGGTGCAATTATTTCTTCGGGTATCCGATCACCCCCCAGAACGAGATACCGGAGTACATGTCGGCAAAGCTCCCGAAGATAGGCGGTGCCTACGTGCAGGCCGAAAGCGAGGTCGCCGCGATAAACATGGTGATGGGAGGAGGGTCCACGGGTACGAAGATCATGACAACTTCATCGAGCCCGGGGATCTCCCTTATGTCGGAGGGTATCAGCTATATCGCCGGGTGCGAGATCCCCGCCGTCATAGTCAACGTGATGAGGGGAGGCCCCGGCCTTGGCGGCATCCTGCCTTCACAGGCTGACTACTTCCAGGCCACTAAAGGCGGCGGGAACGGCGACTACCGTCTTCTCGTCCTTGCCCCCAGCACCCTTCAGGAAGCAGTGGAGATCACACAGATGGCCTTCGACCTCGCCCTGAAGTACCGGAACCCGGTCATGATCCTTGCCGACGGTTTTATGGGGCAGATGATGGAGGCAGTGGAGATCAGGGAGCACGTCTCCGGCGAGATACCCCCGAGGGAGAGCTGGGCGCTGGGATGCATGGGAGAGCGCGGGGGCAAAAGGTCCATCCTCAAGAGTCTCTACCTCAATCCTGAGGACCTGGAACAGCACAACATCAAGCTCCAGAAAAAGTACCGGGAGATGGAAAAGGAGGTCAGGTTCGAGGCTTACCTGTGCGAAGACGCCGAGATCCTGCTTTCGGCCTTTGGAACAACCGCCAGGATCGCCAGATCGGCCATAAACAATCTTCGTAACGAAGGGATCAAGGTCGGAATGCTCAGACCCATAACTCTTTTCCCCTTCCCGAGCAGGAAGCTTGCAGAGCTTGCCTCCGGGACGAAACACGTCCTGGTGGTCGAGATGAACATGGGGCAGATGGTCGAGGATGTTGAGGCTGCCGTTTGCGGAAAGGCCAAGGTCTCCTTTTTCGGACACGCCGGAGGGATCGCCCCCTCGGTCAGGGAGATCGAGGACCGGATCAGGGCCATTCTTTAGTTGCAGGGGAGGTGTCGGACCAATGAAGGAGATCAAGATATATGAAAGGCCGAAGGCTTGGGCAAAGGGAGTACACACCCACTACTGCCCCGGTTGCGGACATGGAATTACCCACAGGCTGATCTGCGAGATCATCGACGAACTGGGGATCCAGAACGATACCATAGGGACAGCGCCTGTCGGATGCGCCGCCCTGATGTACGACTACATTGATGTCGATTTCTGCGAAGCCGCCCACGGAAGGGCGCCCGCCCTGGCTACGGGGATCAAGAGGACCCGGCCTGACAAGATCGTCTTCACGTACCAGGGAGACGGTGACCTTGCCTCAATAGGCACTGCAGAGATCATCCACGTCGCCAACAGGGGTGAGAAACTGACCACTATCTTTATAAACAACGCCATCTACGGGATGACGGGCGGACAGATGGCCCCGACCACCCTGATAGGTCAGAAGGCCACCACCTGCCCATTTGGCAGGGACCCGCAGCTTGCGGGTTATCCCATGAGGATGTGCGAACTGCTGGCGACCCTGGAAACCCCAGGTTTTATCACCAGGGTCTCTGTAGCCAGGCCCAAATACATCATCGAGGCCAAGAAGGCCATCAAGCAGGCCTTCCAGAACCAGATCGAGGGGAAGGGGTACTCCTTTGTGGAGGTCCTCTCAAACTGCCCGACCAACTGGGGGATGACTCCCGTTCAGGCTTTCGAATGGACGGAGAGCACCATGATCCCGCACTACCCCCTGGGCGTCTTCAAGAACTTCGAATAGGGGAGGGAGAATGATATGTCCGGATTCTTCAGAGGAATGATCGCCGCCGGTTTCGGCGGCCAGGGGATAATGGTCCTGGGCCAGCTGGTAGCATACACTGCAATCAGCGAAGGCCGTCATGTCACCTGGATCCCCTCCTACGGACCCGAGATGCGCGGTGGGACCGCGAACTGCGGGGTAGCTATCAGTGACGAGGAGATCGCCTCGCCGGTGGTGGCAGAGGCGGACGTCACAGTAATTATGAACAACCCCTCGATGGAACGGTTCGAGAAGTCCGTCAAGCCAGGCGGCCTGCTGATATATAACTCGGACCTCGTCACATACCAGGAACCCAGGAAGGATGTTACCGTCTTCCCCATCCCGGCTCACAGCGTCGCCCTTTCTCTCGGAAGCGACAAGGTCTCCAACATAGTCGTGCTGGGTGCCATTGTGGAGGCAACGGACCTGGTCGGCCTGGAAGCATGTATCGAGACAATAAAGGACAAGCTGGGAAAGAGAAAACCGCAGTTCCTTCCCATGAATCTCGAGGCCTTTGAAAAGGGTCGTGAGATCGCCCGGGAACTGCTGAAGAAGGCCTGATCAATGCCCCCGGGAGAGGAGAAGATCTCCGGGAACCTGATATACCGTGGACGGATACTGAACCTTAGAGTTGACAGCGTCAAACTTCCCGACGGTGGAAGAGCAATGCGGGAGGTCGTGGAGCATGCCCCTGCAGTTGGCGTGGTCAGCGAGGCCGACAACGGGGATCTATTTCTTGTCAGGCAGTTCAGGTACCCCGCCGGTGAATTCCTCCTGGAGATACCTGCCGGGATAGTCGAACCCGGTGAGAAGGCTGCCGAGACCGCAGCCAGGGAGCTGCAGGAGGAGATAGACTACATCCCCGGGGAGTTGAACGAAGTGGCAAGGTTCTACACCTCGCCCGGGTTCAGCAACGAACTGATCATACTCTTCCACGCCAGGGATCTGTCACACTCCCCGAAGGAGGGTGACAGCGATGAGTTCATGGACGTGGTCAGGCTAAGTCGGGATCAGCTGAAGGACCTGGCGGGGTCCGGTGAGATACGGGACTCCAAGACACTTACAGCGATCTACTGGTACCTCTCGAGATAGAAGCCAAAACGGGGGAGGGGCCCATTGTCCCTCCCCGGGAAGGCCGGCGGAGTATGAAAAGGGATCTTCCTGAACTTGAACCCTTTTTCAGTTATCTGCGCTATGAAAGAGGCAGTTCCGAGAACACGGTTAACGCCTATTACAGTGACCTTCGGGGCTGGTTCTCCTTCTGTGCCGATAGAGACATCCCCCCCTCACCTCCTTTACCGGAAAGGATAAGCGAATATCTTGCCCTTCTCTCGAAAAGGGGGCGGAGCAGGTCGTCCATTCAAAGGTCAGCCGCAACCATCAGGTCCTGGATGAGATTCCTTGCAACGGAGGGGGTTTCCGGAGGTTCTCCCGATCTGCTCCGGCTTCCATCGCGGGAGAGAAAGCTCCCCAGAATCCTTACCGAGGGAGAGGTCGACAGGCTTCTCGATGCCTGCGAAGGTGACGATCCCATTTCGCTTCGCGACAGGGCCATCATCGAGATCGGATACGGCTGCGGTCTCAGGGCAGGGGAGATAGCTTCCCTTGAACTTCCCGACGTGGCGATCGACTCCGGGTCCATCAGACTGAGGGGCAAGGGGAGCAGGGAGAGAATAGTCCCTCTTGTGGGGAAGGTCAAGAGCAGGGTGGAAAGATACCTGGCTTTAGGAAGGGATCGGCTTGGAGGCGCTCCCAGCGGGAGGTTCTTCCTTTCCAGGAACGGGAGGCCCCTGAGGAGAGAGGATGTCTGGCGAGTGATCCAGCGGCGGGGGAGAGATGCCGGGATATCGGGGTCCAGACTGTACCCCCACATCCTGAGACATTCCTTTGCGACCCATCTTCTCAGGAGAGGCATGGACCTCAGGACCCTTCAGGAGCTGCTGGGACATTCCTCGATAATGACCACGGAGAAATACACCCATTTTGACGTGGAGTTGAGGGATGTCTACGACCGGAGCCATCCCAGGGCCTGAACCGGGCCGGGAAAAACGGACAGGAGGGCCGTGATATGTTATGCAGGGAAGATGTAGCAAGAGCCGTGAAAACGATTAGAAGCAGGATCCTTAACGTACCTGAAGTGGTTGTGGTGCTTGGATCCGGACTTGGCTCCTTTGTCGAACCCATCAGGGATGCCGTGGAGATCCCCTATGGGGAGATACCCCGATGGCCCGTATCGACCGCTCCGGGACATGCCGGGAAGCTTGTCTCCGGTCTGCTTGGAGATACACCGGTGCTGGTCATGCAGGGCAGGGTCCATTTTTACGAGGGTTACTCTCCGGAGGAGATCGTCTTCCCGGTGAGGGTGTTCGGCGAGTTGGGGGTGCCCTTCTATTTCGCCACCAATGCCTCGGGCGGTGTAAGCTACGGATTGTCGCCGGGGGACCTGGTGGTCGTTCACGACCATATCAACCTGCAGGGGTACAACCCCCTTCGTGGAAAGAATGAGGACTCCTGGGGGCCGAGATTCCCCGACATGACCTGCGCCTACGATCGTGAACTTATCAGGATGGCCGAGGATGCAGCCCTGGAGACAGGTATCCAGGTAAAAAGAGGTGTTTATGCGGCCTTCCCTGGTCCCTCCTTCGAGACGCCGGCAGAGATCAGAATGCTGCGAGTGCTTGGGGCGGACCTGGTAGGGATGTCGACCGTGCCCGAGGTTATCGCTGCCAGGCACATAGGGATGAGGGTCTGCGTCATATCCTGCGTGGCCAATCTTGCTGCGGGGATGACCGAGAACCCACTCACCCACGAGGAGGTCCTTGAAGAGATGGGAAATGCCGCCGGGAGACTGGTCCGACTTGTTCAGGCCATGATAGGCAGGCTGGGTGCGAGGGGCCGATGAACCCTGTAGCCTTCATCGAGTCAAAACGAGACGGGAAAGAGGCGACGACTTCAGAGATCCGTGATTTCGTCAACCTGGCCCACAAGGGAGAGATCCCGGAATACCAGGTAGCCGCATGGTTGATGGCGGTCTTTTTCAGGGGAATGTCCGGCATGGAGACCCGGACCTTCACCGAAGCTCTCACGAGATCCGGAAGAGTGATCACTTTCCCTCCGGATATCAACCCCGTGGACAAGCACAGCACCGGCGGTGTGGGCGACAAAACCAGCCTTGTGGTGGTGCCCCTGGCCGCGGCCTGCGGAGTGCCTGTAGCCAAGCTCAGCGGCAGGGGGTTGGGGTTCACTGGTGGCACTGTCGACAAGCTTGAATCCATCCCGGGTTTTTCGGCCCACCTTGAAATGGGACGATTCATCGACCAGGTAAGAAGTACAGGGTGTGCCATAAGCGGCCACTCCGGGGACCTGGCACCGGCTGAAGCCCTTTTCTACGAATTGAGGGATGTTACAGGTACTATCCCGTCCATACCACTCATCACCAGCAGCATTGTCAGCAAGAAGATGGCCGGGGGATCGAGGGCGTTCGTCTTTGATGTGAAGTGCGGCAGCGGCGCCTTCATGGAAGATCAGCTCTCTGCCCGCGAACTGGCAGAGAGCCTAGTGGATCTTTCTGCCTCAATGGGAAGGGGCTCCATGGCGCTGATAACGGACATGTCCCAACCCCTGGGGATGTGGGTCGGGAATGCCGCGGAAGTCGCCGAGGCGGTCGACCTCCTGCTCGGGAGAGGGCCCGACGACCTGAGGGAGCTCTCCCTGAGACTGACGGCATCAATGGTCCATCTCGGGAGACCCTCCATATCGCTGGATGAAGCCCTGAGCCTCGCCGAGAGATCCCTTGAGGAGGGAAAGGGTTTCCGCAAGTTCGAGGAGATGGTCAGGTCCCAGGGGGGCGACCTTGATCGCTTTCAGGAAAGGGTTTCCAGGGGAGAACACCTTTCCAGAACGATAAGGGAGATCTCCGCCGCTGAGAGCGGAATCCTGACCAGATGCGATGCAAGACGGGTGGGCGATGCCGTCAGGTTCCTGGGAGGGGGGCGACTCTCAAAGAAAGATGCAGTAGACCACGGGGTATCCTGCCAGATCCTCAGGAAGATCGGTGATGCGGTGTCGGCGGAGGAACCGCTGGCAAGGGTATTCTTCTCCGGAGAAGGGGTCCGTTGGGAAGAGGCTCGAGCCGGTCTTGTCAGTGCTTTCGAGATCGGCGAAAGTGTCACCCCCCCGAAACTGCTCCTGGGTTCAGTTGGGCCCAGGGAGGTTGATTAGGGCAGGACCGGAGATATGTGGACGGAACCGACGGGGGACCTTCTTGAAAAATGCCTTGAGGGCGAAAGTCAGTCTCTGGAGGAACTCCTCGTCCTCCTTACTCCTCTGGTAAGACATCTGGCTTGCCGGTTCAGCCGACCAGGCGATCTTCATTTTGACGACCTGCTACAGGAGGGATATATCTCGGTACTGAGGGGCGTGCATGGATACGACCCTTCCCGGGGCAAGTTCTCCTCCTTCGTTTTTTCATGCATAAGGAACGGGATGGTGACCTTTTTACGGAGGGAAAAGACCCAGAGATCCATCAAGAGGCTATTGCCGCCTGAGCTGGAGGTGCATCATCAACTCCCGGCCCCAAAGATCATCGACCTGGATCTGCTGGAGGGTCTTTCGGTGGCGGAGAGCACGGTACTGGACGCCTTTCTGGATACGGGATCCGTTACTTCATCGGCAAAGATACTTGGCTGGCCGAGAAAAAGAGTGGACAACGCACTTCAGAGAGCCAGGCGGAAGCTGAGGCGGAAGCTGAACGGGGAGAGTCAAACCGGAAGAGGACCTGGAGAGGGGATCTGAAGTCCCTGACGCCAGATGTGTCCCAGGCCCCATCTTCTGGAGAGACTTCAGGTCCCTTTCTTTATGGACATGGGGCCAGCCAGGATCTAAAATATTGTGGCTGTCGGAGACGAGTGTGCTCTGGTGAGTGCCCCGGGCTTCAAACCCGGTGGGGGTCGGTACGGCCGGCCCCGGTGGGTTCGATCC
>JAAYDT010000022.1 GCA_012729145.1 Synergistaceae bacterium
GAGACGCCAGCGGCTGAAAGGGCGTAGGCCAGTGCCCTCATGGATGTAGAGTCGAAGTCGGTTCCTATCATCAGCGCGTGGGCGGTCACAAGAAAGAATGCGGCGTAGTTGAGGATGTGTATCTTCCCCAGAAGGGGACGGAGCGGCTGAACCTTGCCGTGGCAGCCGTTAATATGAAAAGGGGGAGTGCCACCCTCCCTCCGAACATGAGAAAATCGCGAAGACTTCCAAGGTCCGGCACGAACACCGAGAGGGTTCTGAAGAATAAAAGGACCGAGAGTCCGTGGATGGCCATCAAGACAAGCCCTCCTGCAGCGAAGATGTGGTGTGCCCTGATGAAGGGGTCTCCGGTAAGCCGTGTGATCTCCCTGGGGAACGCAGAAGCTACTATCGCCAGGAAGGAAAAAGCGTAGGCCAATATGCCCGAGGCCCTGATGGTGGCGTAGACGGGGTTGGGAGAGGGTATCCACAACAGGTGGTAAACGGTGATCGCCGAAAAGATGACCAACGGTGGCAGAAGAAGCGTAGCAATGCTTTTACGTCCCATCCCTTGAGCCTCCTTTTTTTCTCCTGGCGGTCGCCATCTTGAAGTCTAATAGTAACAGTTTCAAAGAGGATTCGGGAGGATGAAACAGAATGGAAGCATCGGATCTGTCCAGGGAAGAGACCGGATCGGGGTTGAAGGCGGCCATCGCCGCATATACGGCCTGGGGACTGCTCCCGGTCTACTGGAAACTGATGGTGAACGTCCCCTCCCTGGGCATTCTTTCCCACAGGATAATCTGGTCGCTGGTTTTCGTGGCGATGATAATGATCTTCCAGGGGCGCCGAAGGGACATGGCCGTCGCCTTTAGAAGCCCCCGCAGGGCTGCCTTGCTTTCATTAAGCAGCCTTTTCATAGCGGCCAACTGGCTGATCTACATCTGGGCCGTCAACGCCGATAAAGTGCTCGAGACTAGCCTTGGGTACTACATCAACCCTCTGGTAACGGTTTTCTTCGGCTTTGTCTTTTTTCGGGAAAAGATGGAGAGGGTCCAGTGGCTGGCCATATCGATCGCCTCTGTCGGGGTGCTCTTCCAGGTCATCCGTTACGGAAGATTTCCCTGGGTGGCCCTGGGACTGGCGCTTAGTTTTGCCTTCTACGGCCTGATCAGGAAGAAGGTAGTGATCGACTCCCTGCCGGGTCTTTTCGCCGAAACGGCCTTCCTCTCTATCCCGGCTCTCCTCTTCCTTCTTGTCGCCGGGGTCCGGTATCGTGGGGCTTTCCTTGCGGGGAACCCCGTGCAGGACATTCTCCTGGTATCTACAGGGGCCGTTACTTCGCTTCCCCTGCTATGGTTCGCCTACGGTGCCCGGAGGCTGAAGCTGACCACCCTGGGCTTCCTGCAGTACATCGCCCCCACCCTTACCTTTTTCCTCGGGGTGTCTGTATTCCGCGAACCACTGGATATGCCGAAGGTGGTAACATTTGTCTGCATCTGGGTCGCTCTGGGGCTCTACTCCTGGGGGAGTTTCGCCGCTTCCCGGAGAGAGCAGGGTGCTTTGGCGACGGTATCAGACCCAGGTACCGGGATAAAAAGATAGGACAAGGGGCATTATTTTTTCCACGACAGGGAGGGCTTGAAATGGATCCAGCGAAACGCGTGAGAAAGGTGCCTGAAAAGATCCTCCTGGGTCCCGGACCCACACCGGTAGAGGGGAGGGTCCTCAGGGCAATGTCTGAACCGACCCTCGGCCATCTGGACAGGGATTTCGTCGCCATAATGGACGAGACCCGGGATCTGCTGAGGATGGTATTCCAGACCGGTAACGATCTGACGGTGGCCATGTCCGGCACGGGGAGCGCCGGGATGGAGACGGCCTGTGTGAACATGATCGAGAGGGGCGACAAGGTCATTGTCTGCTCCCACGGGGTATTCGGGTCAAGGATGCAGGACGTTGCGGGAAGGTGCGGCGCCGGGGTGGTGGAGGTCA
>JAAYDT010000111.1 GCA_012729145.1 Synergistaceae bacterium
ACGCCATAGCTGTAGCCCTCCAGGCAGTTGTGATCCTTATGATCATAGGCATGGTGATCGGGATATGGCTCCAGAGCGGTGTGGTCCCCAGCCTGATCTACTACGGTCTGTCCATTCTTTCGCCTTCAATCTTTTTGCTTGCCACTCTCCTGATAACGTCGATCGTCTCCCTGTCAACCGGGTCTTCATGGACGACCGCCGGCACCGTGGGCATTGCGCTTATGGGCATAGCTCACGGCCTGGGGATCCCGGCCCCGCTGACGGCCGGGGTGGTTATTTCGGGGGCCTACTTCGGCGACAAGATGTCCCCTCTTTCGGATACCACCAACCTTGCACCGGCGGTAGCAGGTTCCAACCTTTTCGATCACATCAGGGCCATGGTATGGTCCACGGGACCTACCTACCTGATCGTCGCAGTTATCTGCATAGTGATCGGAATGAAGTATGCAGGCGGCACCCTTGATGCCGAGAAGATCTCCGCAATGCAGCAGATGATGAAGGCCGAGTTCAACATCGGGCTTCTGGGGTTCCTCCCCCCCCTCCTTGTCATAGGGCTCGCGGTGATGAAGGCCCCTGCCATCCCGGGACTATTCGCCGGGGTTCTGGTAGCCGCCGTCATGTCTGCAGTACAGGGCAACGGTCTGGGGGACATCATCAATGCGATCCACTACGGCTACGAGGCCACCTTTGCCTCTGAGGTGGCCGGAGCAGAGGGTGAAGCCCTGCTGAACATGCTCAGCCAGGCCGATCTGAGTATTGCCCCCGAGATGGCCACCGAGGTCGGGGGACTTCTCACAGACCTTCTAACCCGCGGTGGTCTCGACTCCATGATGTGGTCCATCTCACTGGTCTTCTGCGCTCTTTTCTTTGGAGGAGCCATGGAAGCCTGCGGATTCCTGGAGACCATAGTTGGCTCTATCACCAGGCAGGTGAAGACCGTCGGTGGGATGATGGGGGCTGTAATAGGGTCGTGCTTCGTGGCCAACCTCTTCCTGGGAGACCAGTACCTCTCCCTGGTCATCCCCGGAAGGATGTTCAAGTCCTCATTCGAGGAGAAGGGTCTTGCGCCGAGAATGCTATCCCGTGCCCTTGAGGATTCGGGTACCCTGACCTCGGCGCTTATTCCCTGGAACACATGCGGGGCCTTCCAGAGCAGCGTCCTGGGTGTCGCTACTCTTGCCTACGCCCCATATGCGTTCCTGAACTATCTGAACCCCATCGTATCACTGGTGATGTCCTACCTGAAGATAGGCATCTACTGGAGGCAGGAAGACGGTACCGACGTAGTTGCCAAGAAAAAGCCGTAGTTTGCATCGATCAGCAAGGTCTGCATTATCTGACCAGATCCAGGCGAAGGGGAAAACCTCATCAGCTTTCCCCCTTCGCCTTTTTCCTTTCAGTCCCCGAGCTTCTCCTCCACAGATCTGACCTTGCTCTTCATGGAGATATCCTTGTCCCGTCTTTCGTCTATCCTCAGGGTGGTGCCCACACGGAGAGCCCCCTGGTCGAAGGGGATCTCGTGGGCCGCTCTTACCGCCCGCAGTACCACGTCAAGGTCACCTTCCAGAATGGTCCCCATCGGTGTCAGCATAGTTTCGAGCCCGTACTGCCTGAGGGTCTTCTCGACCTCGGCGACATAGCCGCTAAGGCTTGTGGAGCCTGTTCCATGTGGAACGATGACCACTTCGGCAACCACCTTTCCCATTGCGGATCCCTCCTCTTACGTGGCCGTTTTCCCGGCCTGAACTCTTCAAGTATAATCAATCCAGTCAGGAAGCTGCAGCAAAACATCTCAACGAGGGGGACCCGGTAATGGAGTGGGAGTTCGCCCAGAGAAACCTTGGAAAACTTGTCATGCCCATACTGGTCATCCTGGGGTGGTACATTGCCGACAGGATCGTGGTCGATCTGACGCGAAAGCTCTTCGAGAAGGGGATATCCAGGGTCGAGAACGGCCAGACCGGGCACCTTGAGGGCCATGAAAGGGCGTCCAGGATCAAACGGCTTGAGACACTAAAGGGTCTGGTGACGGATCTTTTGCGTTGGGGGCTCGGTGCCGTTGCTTTCCTGACCCTTCTCAGCACTATCAATGTGAATATAATGCCCATTCTTACCGGACTCGGTATTGCCGGACTTGCCATATCCCTGGCAGCCCAGAACATTATCAGGGACTTCCTGAACGGTATATTCGTGGTAGTGGAGGACCACTACGCCGTCGGCGATGTGGTGAAGATAGGAGAATATTTCGGTGTTGTGGAGTATTTCTCTCTCAGGACCACCCACCTCTCCGACCTTGACGGGAACTATATAATAATTCCCAACAGCAGGATCACAGAGCTTGTGAACGCGACCAAGTACTGGTCCCAGGCACAGGTCGTGGTACGTGTCTCATACGACACGGATATCCGGAAGGCTCTGGGCGTCATGGAGATAGTGGGAAGGGACATCAGGCAAGACTTCCCCGACAAGGTGAGGGATGACCCCCAGGTCCAGGGTATCCTCTCCTTCGACGCAAGCTCCATATCCCTGAGGGCTCTCATCCGGACCTTCCCCGGGGAACACTGGTTCATCGGAAGAGAGTATCGCCTTCGCCTCAAGGATGCCTTTGACGCCGAGGGAATAACGATCCCGTTCCCCCAGATGGATGTCTGGATCCGTTCCCCCGAGGGCTTCAGGATAACAGGTCAGAAGACGAGCGCGTAGGGGACAGGCCTGACGATACCTCCGGGCGGCGAGGTCACGATCTTTCCCATCCACCAGATAGACGACGAACCCCCTCCGTCCAGGTTAAGGGCGTCCACCAGGCCGAGCCTCTCAGCCACTGCCGCAGTCTCGACAATGGTCGCCCCGTTGCTGTGCCAGGGATCCCTCCCGTCGATGACCACGAACCAGACCTTCTCTCCGTCGCTCCCTACGAAGGACCTCGGATGGGGGACAGAAAGGGTCCTGGGGCTAAACCCCTCGGGGTCGAAGACACGGGTCCCTTTTTTTATCAGCATCGGCCCCGCCTGAAGAACATGATCGAGCCCCCTGAAACCCTGGTCTACCCATTGGGTCCTCAAAGACACAGGGGCCCCCGGGGGCGTGTTCCTTAGTTGTTCGCCGGCGACTCCACGGGCAATTACGAGGAAGCCCTCTCTGGTCACGAAGTGGTTCGATGTCGAAGAGTGTCTTACCCCGGAGACGACCCCTTCTTTTACGGTCACCTCCCAGCCGTCGACAGGGGCTGCCGTGACATAGCTCCATACATCGGGTGTAAAAATACCGATCCCATTCAGGGGCGGGGTGCTGTTCATGGTACTTACATCAAGCTCCTTCTCCCCTATGGAGATGAAAGTCCTGAAGTCCCCTCTCCCGAAGTGGACCCTAGAGCCGTCGCGATCCCACCCCATGGCCGATCTTGCTCCGTGGGGCCCGCTGAGGGGCCTGGAGTCTATCACCAGGGAACCTACTATCCTGGTCCCGCTGAAGAACCCGCCGTTGATCGCTCCTTCGGCGCCAGAGTTAACGGCGATCAGGTCCAGGGGGAGCCTCTTCCCTGATATGGATGCTGCAGTGACTATCCTTGGAGGGGAGACGGAGGGATCGAATCCCAGGGCTGCGAAGAAGAGAGCCCCTCCCGGATCGGTGCTGAAGGGCACAACGGTCATCTCGGGAGAGGGGATCTTCATCATGGTCTCCCAGGCCTTCACGTAGTGCTGAAAGGGCCCGACCTTTGCGACCCAGGACCACTCGAGGGCTTGCACCACCGCTTCCAGCCCCATGCCCCGGAGGATCGCCGCCGCCCGGCTGGCCTCTTCCGGTGTCCCGAACTCAACGGACTGGATCCCCCATTCAGAGGGCGGTCTTCCAGCATGTTCCCGGTGAAGGACTAGAACAGAGTTCTCTCCGACGAACTCTTTCTCCCAGGAAAGGCCGCTGGCGCACTCTCCGAGCCAGGAGCGCAGTGAAGAAAGGTCCTGGGCTGAGATCTGGCCCCAGGGTTGCTGGAGGAACTGCTCAGGAGGGGAGGGCTGTATCTGGGTGGCCAGGGTCATGTAGGGTGCAATGTAAACAGGGAGATCGGGCCATCTTCCAGGTGTGAGGGAGTTCACAATAGAAGCTTCGTGACGAAGGCCCATAGCCTGGAGGGAGAACATTACGGCCTCTGCCTTGCTGGCCTCTATATCGGGGTAGAAGTGCTCCGAGGGGTTCAGTATCCCCAGGGCCGCCGCAGTCTCAACGGAGTGGCGGAAGGGGTGGTCGGGTCCTGTGTCTGCAAAATGGGTCTCTCCAGGCCACTCGGGGAGCCCCAGGGAGGAGACTATGACGTTAATCAACTCTCCCCTGGTCGCTGCCACTGATGGCCAGGCCCCCACAGCCACGAGAAAGGCAGATAGCAAGGCGACCGTTGTCTGTACTGTCAAAGGTCTTCCTTTCATCCCGGTCATCCCTCCCCGTCACTCGAGGGAGTTCTCGGATTGAAAAACCTCCCCCTTGGAGCCTATTGTAATCTACAAAATGAGATGTATAATCCGCAAAAGATAGCCGATCATCAAGAGCACGACCGTTGGCATTGCTCCAGGAACGGCGCCAGAAAGCCCCTTGAAGGCCCCCGGGTGCCGGTTCTTAGGAAGGACCCTCGGCAGAGTTGGAAGAAATAACTAGACAGTTGCCGGGGTTAACCCCAAGAAGCCGCGAGAGCGGGAAAGGGAGCAAAGGCAGGACGTCGGGCTCGAAACAGCGGAGGTGAAGTCTGTCGAAGGACTGGATGAAGGGGCATATCACCAGTCACGACACCGGCCGAAAGGGCGGTGTATCAATCAACGCAGGGGGCGAAAATAGTGAAGAAGGAAGATCCTGGATCATCCTTCAATTGCGCAGGTCCGGTCCGGCGGATCGGCATCACCTTCAACCTGAAGAAGAAAGAACTTCTTCAGGGCGAACCCGACGACCGTTACGAGGAATATGACTGCCTGGAGACGGTCGAAACCCTTGAGAGGGAGATCACCCGGCTCGGTTTCGAGACGGGGCATTACGAACAGGACGAGACCTTTCTTGAGAAGATCTCCCGGAATCCTCCCGACTTTGTTTTCAACATAGCCGAAGGGCGCGGAACTACAAGAGGGAGGGAATCACAGGTACCCTGCATTCTGGAGAGCCTTGGCATTCCTTTCTCCGGTTCCGATTCCACCGCCATTGCCATCACTCTTGACAAGTGGCTGACCCATCATGTGCTTGCTGGAGGAGGAGCGAAAGTCCCCGATCTGTACATGTTCTCCACAGAGAGCGATCTGGGGCGGTCCATCTCCATTTTTGAAAAGCACTCCAAATACATAGTCAAGCCCAGGTGGGAAGGATCTTCCAAGGGGGTTTTCCCCGATTCAGTGGTGGATAACCCTGTCGACATGGCAAAGAGGGTTCGCAGGGTATGGAAAAATTACCGGCAACCAGCCCTGGTAGAGGAATTCCTCCCCGGTACGGAGATCACCGTGGGAGTAATGGGCAACAGAAACCCGGCCGTCATTGGGATGATGGCCATTGATCCGAAGGCGGAGAAGGGGAATACCGTCTACTCCCTGGACCACAAGAGGAACTGGGAGGAGAAGGTCCGCTACCTCGGCCCCGAGACCATCGACCCGGCTCTGAGGGAACTGGTCGGCGTGGAGGCGCTCAATGTGTTCCGCATACTTGAACTGAAGGATATCGCCAGGGTGGATTTCCGTCAGGACATCTCCGGGGCACCCAAGGTGATAGACATCAACCCGCTACCTGGCATCTCCGAGGCTTACAGCGATCTGCCTATCCTTTACAGGATGAGCGGCGG
>JAAYDT010000023.1 GCA_012729145.1 Synergistaceae bacterium
CTTCCCATGGACGACGAACGGCTGAAGAAGAAGATCCGCTCGGAAGTGGCCGATGTGGCCAACAACGGGGGAAGGTACGGCGGGGCAATAACGGCTGCCATGTTCCTCAGGGAGTTCGTCGGCGAGGGGATCAAGTGGCTGCACGTGGACATAGCGGGGGTAGACTCCTCAGACGAAGAGTACGGATACTACCGCAAGGGTGCCACCGGCTTCGGCGTCCGCACCTGCCTGGAGTGGCTAAGTAAATACTATAAACAGTGAACGGAAAGATCAAATGCTAAACCTTTGCACCGCAGAGAACGCAGAGTTGCACAGAGAAATGCAAAAACTGGTTCGTGTTCAGGAGCCAAACCTGAATTCAATACTGGTATGGATGATGATTACAGTTTATGAAGGTTAAAAGGGTTCGGTTTTCCTTATGCCTGTGTCCTGTCACCTTAGTCTTGGCCTTTGCCTCTCACAAATAAAGGTTTCCTCTGCGGCCCTCTGTGTCCTACCTGACGCTGACGGAGCGTCAGCGTCGGGCACCTTGTCTGTGGTGCAACGGTCTGTCTTTGATTTGTGTGTTTACACCAATCGAGGCGGCTTTGCCGCCTAAGATACCGCCTTGCGGACCTTCGAGAACTTCTCGTACTCCCTGTTGTCGATTATCCCCTTCAGATGCATCGCCACCTGCCAGACCTCGGTGAAGGTGTTGTAGAGGGCTATCGGAGCGATCCTGATCACCTGTGGTGGTCTGAAATCGGGTATCACTCCGCGGGCAATGAGGGCTTCGTTTATCCTGAGAGCCTCCGTCGGGTGCTCCAGGGCTACATGGCCCCCCCTTCTCTCCGGTTCCCTTGGAGTGCCTATTCGGAAGTTGTAGGGTTCTCTGGAAAGGAATTCGTCGACAAGCCTCATAAAGAAGGAAGTCATGGCCAGAGATTTTGCCCTTATGCTGTCTATGCCCGCCTCGAGCGTGACCCGCAGGGCACCCCTGACCGAGGCCGACCCGAGGATCGACGGGGATGATATCTGCCAGGCGCCGGCTGTCCCTGCCGGTACGAACTCGATGTTCATATCGAACTGGCGCGCCTTGTCGTAGCCGAACCACCCTGCCAGAGCCGGCATCCTGCCGAAATGCCTCCGGTTCACGTAGAGGAAGGCAGGGGATCCGGGTCCCGAGTTCATGTACTTGTAGCTGCACCAGAAGGCGAAGTCGACTCCCCATTCGCTCAGCCTGTGGGGGATGGCCCCTGCTGAATGGGCGCAGTCAAACCCTATCGGTATGCCCCTATCATGGGCTGCCATGGCAAGCCTCTCCATGTCGAGCAGCTGCCCGCTCCTGTAGAGGACCGACGGCAGGACTACCAGGCACACATCGGGCTTCATCTCCCCGATGACCTTCTCCTCGTCAAGGGTCCTTTCGTCCGGGGACCCTGCAAGCCTCAGGGATTTATCCGGGTCGAAGCCTCTCAGGGCCACCTGGCTCCCAAGGGCGTAGAGGTCCGATGGGAAATTCAGTTCATCAGCGAGAATAACGCTCCTCTCCGGCGTCGGTTCGTAGAAGGTGGATACCAGGGCGTGAAGGTTGACCGTCGTCGTTCCTGCCAGAACCACCTCATCAGGGTCCGCTCCCACTAGAGGCGCAGCATCACCCCCGACCCTCTCTGCCATCTCGAACCACGGGGGGTTGCCCTCCATCCAACCACGAATGCCCAGTCCTTTCCACTCTTCAACGGTACCCGCGATGGCCTTCTCCGCATCCCTGGGGCATAGTCCAAGAGAGTTGCCGTCCATGTATACGGCTCCGGGGATAAGGGAGAACCTCTCCCGGAAAGAGGCCAGGTCATCCTTCCTGTCGAGTTCTTCCGCGTAAAGCCTTTCCGATGCCAGAGATGAGCTCAGTTCCATGCACCTCCGTAGGGGGGCGGGATCTTTCCGGCACCCCGAAGATCTGGTTCTGTATAAAATATTCTCTCACATTAAACATGAAGAATATGCTATCATGTTACCGGGAAATGATATCCAAAATTATTTCATTTTGAGGTAAATACCATCGGGAGGTGTGTTCGTTGGAGGAGAAAGAGATCGGTTGTGCCCGCCCGACAGGAGCCCTTGTCGGAGAGCCGGAACCGGCTCCGGAAGAGAAGGCTGCACCAGAAAAAAAGGAGGTCCAGGGAATGTCGATAATGGTAGGAAGAAAGGCCCCTGATTTTGAGGCACCGGTATATCACAAGGGCAAGTTCGGCAGCGTGAAGCTGTCTGATTCACTTGGGAAATGGGTAGTCCTCTGTTTCTATCCAGGTGATTTCACCTTCGTCTGAGCTACTGAAGTGTCGGCGGTCGCCGACAAATACCCCGTATTCCAGGAACTTGGAGTGGATGTTTATTCCTGCAGTGTTGACAGTCAGTTCGTACACAAGGTTTGGAACGACAACGAACTCTCCAAGATGGTAGAAGGTGGAGTGCCCTTCCCGATGATCTCCGATGGCGGCGGAAACCTTGGAAAGATCTACGGTGTCTATGACGAGAAGGCCGGAGTCAATGTCCGCGGCCGTTTCATAATCGACCCCGACGGTGTTATCCAGGGTATGGAGGTTCTGACTCCTCCCGTTGGAAGAAACGTTGAAGAGACCATCCGCCAGATCAAGGCCTTCCAGCTTGTCCGCGAGACCAAGGGGAAAGAGGTCACACCCTCGGGGTGGCAGCCCGGAAAGACAACCCTCAAGCCCGGCCCGGACCTGGTCGCCAACGTCTGGAAATTCTGGAAACCCAAGGATAACAAGTAATTGGGGTCAGACCTTGAATTGCAGCAATTGTGTACATAAAAGATAGGCGAAAGACCTCAAACCGCGACAGGAAAGGCAAGTTACAGTATCGTGAACAGGACCGGATCGCCCCCTGCCAGGGGGCGATCTTTTTTTCAAACCCC
>JAAYDT010000112.1 GCA_012729145.1 Synergistaceae bacterium
AACGCGACCTTTGAGGTCAAGCTGATCCAGCCCATCGCCATGGACCAGGGGCTGCGTTTCGCGGTCCGCGAGGGCGGCAGGACCGTCGGCGCCGGCGTCGTCACAGAGATACTCGATAACTGATCCAACTTTATTGTGAGAAGAGGTTCGACAATTCATGGCAGACCAGATCGGGCTCCAGTGTACCGAGTGCAAGCGCCGTAACTACGTGACCACCGTCAACAAGAAGAAACAGCAGAAGAAGCTGGAGAAGAAGAAGTATTGCAAGTGGTGCAAGGCTCATACCTTGCACAAGGAAACGAAGTAGTGTAGAATACCTTTCGCGCGCAGGTCCGTGGCTCAATTGGCAGAGCACCGGTCTCCAAAACCGGGGGTTGCAGGTTCAAGTCCTGCCGGGCCTGCCATTATGTTCAAGTTCAGGAGGCCGAGGCTTTTATGAAACTAATGAGTTTTATCCGCGAGGCGAAAGCAGAGCTCAAAAGGGTCACCTGGCCCAGCAGACAGCAGGTCTGGTATTCGACCCTTGTCGTCATTGCGGTGACATTCCTGGTCGCGGCCTACCTCGGGATAATCGACGTACTGCTCACGGCGGTATTCTCCAGGGTGATCCGGTAGGAAAGACCCCTGGTCAGTTGTACAGATGAAACAGAGCCACTTTCTCGGGAGGATAGGGGGCCGGGTAAGGCCCCCTTTCAAGTGATGATTGACAAGAGAGAAAGACACTGGTACATAATTCAGACCTATTCAGGGTATGAGAACAGGGTAAAGGCCAACCTCCAGCAGCGCATTGCCACAATGGGCATGGATGAGAAGATCTTCCATGTCCTTGTTCCCATCGAAGAGAGGGTCACCGTAAAGGATGGGAAGAGCAAGCGTACCAAGAGGAAGGTCTTCCCCAGCTATGTCCTGGTGGACATGATACTCGACGACCAGTCCTGGTATGTCGTACGTCATACGCCCGGTGTCACGGGCTTCGTCGGCGCCGGGAGCTACCCCATACCGCTCACCGAGCGGGAAGTCAGCGAGATCATGAACAAGATCGGCAAGGAACAGATCAAACCCAAGATCGAGATAGACCTCAAACCTGGAGACGTGGTACGGGTAAAGGCAGGACCCTTCGAGGGCCAGGTGGGCCCAGTCGCAGAGGTGCTGGAAGACAAGGGAAAGGTCAAGTTCTCCGTTACCGTTTTCGGCCGGGACACCCTTGTGGAGGCCGACTACACCGATCTCGACAAGATCTGAAGCAACGTCTTTTTTATCGCCCGGAAGAAGCCGGGCTATGTAGGAGGGAAATTGGCAAATGGCAAAGAAAGTAATAGCACAGATCAAACTGCAGCTGCCTGCAGGTAAGGCGACACCTGCCCCACCTGTAGGGCCGGCTCTCGGTCAGCACGGCGTGAACATCATGGAGTTCTGCAAGCAGTTCAACGCCAAGACGGCCGATCAGCCTGGGATGATCATCCCGGCGGTCCTGACGGTCTTTGCGGACAGGAGCTTCACCTTTATCCTCAAGACACCCCCGGCAAGCGTCCTCCTCAAGAAGGCTGCGGGGCTCGAAAAGGGTTCCGGTGAGCCCAACAAGGTAAAGGTCGGCAAGGTGACACTGGACCAGGTCCGCGAGATCGCCGAACTCAAGAAGGTCGATCTCAACGCCAACGACGTAGAGGCCGCCATGGAGATGATCAAGGGCACCGCTGTTTCCATGGGCATCGAGGTAGTCTAGTCCGGGAAGAGGTAACAAGGGATCCACCGCCGGCAAGGCCCGGCGTATCCGGTGGGAGAGCCCGACAAAGGCTCGTCTGGACCACAGGGAGGTAAAAGGACATGAAGAGGAGAAGCAAAAGGTACCTCGCCATTGCCGAAAAGGTGACGAAAGAACCGCTCGGCAGCCTCAGGGAAGCCATTACCCTGGCCAAGGAGAACGCTACTGCCAAGTTCGACGAGAGCCTTGAGATGCACGTTCGCCTCGGCGTCGACCCACGCCACGCAGACCAGCAGGTCCGCAGCACCACTGTTCTCCCCCACGGGACCGGTGTCGTGAAGAGAGTTCTCGTCATCGCAGCAGGGGAGAAGGTCAAGGAAGCCCAGGACGCGGGCGCCGACTTCGTCGGTGGAGAGGACATAGTTCCGAAGATCGAAGGCGGCTGGCTGGACTTCGATTCAGTGATCGCTACCCCGGACATGATGAAATCCGTGGGCAAACTGGGCAAGATCCTCGGTCCCCGTGGTCTCATGCCCAGCGCCAAGACCGGTACGGTGACCTTTGACGTTGCCCACGCCGTCAGCGAGATCAAGGCAGGAAAGGTCGAGTTCAGGGTCGACAAGTTCGGTATCATCCACAACTCCTTTGGCAAGGCCGGGTTCTCCTTCGAGGACCTCTACGATAACGGCAAGGCCCTTCTGGGCGCCATAGTCAAGGCCAAGCCGCCGGCAACCAAGGGGCAGTACATCAAGAGCCTGGCTATCACGTCGACCATGGGAGTATCCTTCAAGATCGATCCCAACGCTGCGGTAAAGGAACTGACCGCGGAGTAGACGTACTGGACTAAAAAGCAACAGCTGCTATAATTTCACCGTTCCAACGACCGTAGACAGCGGGTGCGCCCGATGCGCTTAATGTCTTGCCCGCCGAGGTCTGGATGAGCGAAGAACGCATGTATTGTTGGTGTGTTCAGAACTCCCGGGCCCGGAGGGTCCGGGAGTTCTTTTTATGTAAGGAGGTGAATGAATGCCTTCGCAATCGAGGATCCAGCAGGTTGAGTTGCTGAGGGAGAAGCTCCAGGAAGCAGAAGCCGTTTTCGTATGCGAGTACAGGGGACTGAACGTGTCAAGGATCACAGCACTGAGAGCGGCGATCCGCGGAGCCGGCGGCGAGATGAACGTGGCCAAGAATACCCTGATGGAGATAGCCCTCCACCAGGAATCCATGCCCGTTCCCGAATCTGTCATGACCGGTCCCAACGCCTTCACCATTGCCAAAGGGGATGCCGCGGCAGTGGCAAAGGTGATAAGGGACTTCTCCAGGGAGAAGGGTAACGAGGCCCTTGTGATCAAGGGAGCCATCCTGGGAGATCACATCCTCTCGGCGGACCAGGTCAGGGCACTGGCCGATCTGCCTTCGAGGGAGGTCCTGCTGGCACAGCTTGCAGGAACGATGATAGGCCCCGTCAGAGGTCTGGTAACGGTGCTTTCCGGCACCACTCGCGGACTCGTGACATGTCTTTCAAGAATAAAGGAGCAGAAGGAAGAAAAGGCAGCCTGAAAACGATATCAAATCCCAACGGGTGTAAATGAAAAAGGAGGAACAGAAAATGACCGCAGCCAAGAAGGCAGCAGAAGGTGAAGAAGTAGTGACCGAAGTTACCGAAGAGAAAAAGCCCGCGAAGAAGACCGCATCCAAAGGCCTTTCGAAGGGAGACATCATTGCCGCCATTGAGCAGATGTCCGTTCTCGAACTCTCCGAACTCGTCAAGGAGCTCGAGGACAAGTTCGGCGTATCGGCAGCTGCCCCTGCTATGGCAATGCCCATGATGGGCGCCATGCCCGGTGTCGCCGCTCCGGCCGAAGAGGAGAAGACCGAGTTCGACGTCATCCTCAAGACCACCGGTACCAACAAGATCGCGACGATCAAGGTTGTACGCGAACTGACCGGCCTCGGCCTCAAGGAAGCCAAGGACCTTGTCGACGGCGC
>JAAYDT010000024.1 GCA_012729145.1 Synergistaceae bacterium
TGCTTCTTCGCCCCGCAGAGCGGGCATGAGTCAGGGGCCCCTCCTTCAGCGATGTGGCCACAGACGGTGCAGAGGAAATAGTCGAAGCTATCCCCCGAACCAAGAGTTTCTCTTGCCTTCTCGTATAGACCCGCATGGACCTTTTCCGCTTCGTTGGCAAGCCTGAAGGACCTTTCTGCCTGCTTCTTTCCCTCAGCCACTGCATCTTCGATGAAAGCCGGGTACATGCTCTTGAACTCATAGGTCTCACCGGCGATGGCGGCATCAAGGTTCTCTGCAGTAGTTCCTATCATCCCCATGGAGCGCATGTGAGTATGGGCATGGATCGTCTCCGCCTCGGCAGTGGCCCGGAAAAGCCTGGCTATCTGGTGAAAACCCTCATCGTCTGCTTTTTTTGCAAAGGCCAGGTACTTCCGGTTGGCCTGTGACTCACCGCTGAAAGCCTCCTCGAGGTTCTTCATGGTCTTCCCTCTGGTCAACTCTACCCCCTCCTTTTTTAAAATCCTTTCAAATATATCAGCGGAGGCTCTTCCTTTCAAGGGTTAATCTGTCATGATCTGAAAGCACCCGAGATCCGTACCAGATCTCCTAGAACACCGTAGGCAGTATCATACAGATCGGGTTTCTCCTGGGTCACGAGAACGGGTCCCATCAGGTCCGTGTGGAACCTGAGTACCGCTCCACCGCCTTTCACCAGCGCGAAGGGGTGATCCATCGGAACCTCCTCGACTCCGACCTTTCCATGGACCCCCCCTTGATCTCTCCAGGCACGACAGATCAGCTTCAGTCTGCGACCCGAACAGGCTGCCTTCCTTATCCTGTCGATACCAATATTCCGGATCCCTTTTCTTTCGACCTCAAGGGGGGTGATCTCGCCTTCGAGAAGTACGTTCGCCAGAGCGGCCACCTTGGCGGCTGCGTCCCAACCGTCAACATCGTGACCGGGGTCCGCCTCGGCCACCCCCGTCTCCTGGGCCTCCCGAACAGCCTTTTCGAAGCCGGCTCCCTCCTCCATCCTTCCAAGAATGAAGTTGGTTGTAGAGTTCAATATCCCGTCAACAGCATTAATAACGCACCCTCCAAGGCAGGACCTGCTCAGGTTGAAGACGGGTGCGCCGTCCATGACCGTTGTCTCGAAGAGGAATTCCCTTCCGGCGTTTCTCGCAAGTTCCGAAAGCTCCCTGTAGGCAAAAGCTACGGGCCCCTTGTTTGCAGAAACTGCATGGCGGCCTCTCTTCAATGCCGTTCTGATATGGGTCGCCGCCGGTTCACCCCTGTTCTCTATCGAAAGGGTGGAAAGCTCCACAAGCACATCGTAATCAAGGGTGGAAGCAGCCTCCTCGGCTGTGATCCTGCAGAAGCTCCCTTCCTTCTCATTGAAACATCCGAGGGTCTCCATGTCCTTAAGGACCAGGTCCAGGTCGATTCCCTCACTGGAGACCATGGCGCCTCCTCTTCTGGTGACTATGCCTGCCGTAACGAGGCCGTCGAGCACCTCCAACCCGGGAAACCGGGACCTTTCCCGTGAAAGGATCCTTGCAACGGTTCTTCCTACATTCCCGAAGCCGATGAAGAGGACCCTCATGATTTTATTCCTTTCGCAACTTGCCTTCGGCAATATCTGCTACTGCTTCTAGAAGTCTCTGGACTTCGTCGGCCGTGTTGTAAAGTGATACGCCGACCCTGGTGACCCCTCCTCTTTCAAGGAGACCCAGGACCTCGATCGGGCGGATGGCATAGAAGTGCCCGTCCCAGGCGCAGATACCCCTACGGTCGAGAAGGGAGCAGACATCGATGGGGTCCATCCCCTCCATCGTGAAGGATACCGTGGGCACCCTCTTCCCCTTTTCAAAGTCAGGACCGACCACCTCGACCCCCTTGATGCCCTTGAGTCCCCGGTAGATCTCTCGGCCCAGGATATGCTCGTACTCTCCTATTCTCTCCATTCCGGAGACAATTCTGGCACGAAGGGTCTCGCCTGTGCCAAAGGTGGAAACATACTCGACAGCGGCCTTGACGCCTGCAATGGCCGCATGGTTGAGGGTCCCCGTTTCAATACAGTAGGGTGCATGCTGTTCCTGGGTCCTGAGTGTATACACGGGGATACGGTCGAGAAGACCGTCCCGCGAATAGAGGATCCCTATATGGGTACCGTAGAACTTGTAGGCCGAACAGAGGAGGAAGTCCACCCCGAGGGCGTTGACGTCAATGGGGAAATGGGGGGCGTAATGGACCGCATCGACTAGAAGCCAGGCTCCGACCTTGTGTGTCAACTCCCTGACCAGCCCGACCTCGTTGACAGTACCAAGGGCGTTGGAAGAAAAGCCCATGGCGACAAGACGTGTGTTCTCGTTGATCTTGGTCCTTAGATCGTCGTAGTCCAGTGTCCCGTCCGGCAGAAGCGCCACCTCCCTGACGACCACCCCTTCCTCTCTCAGGGAAAGCCACGGTCCGCGGTTGGCTTCGTGGTCAAGCTGGGTGATCAGTATCTCGTCACCTGGGAAAAGGGCCTTGCCTATGCCCCTGCTCAGGGTATAGTTAAGGGTGGTCATATTATGGCCGAAGGAGATATTCCTGCCCCCACCCGCACCCAGGAACGAGGCCACGGCTTCCCTGGCACACTCGAGGAGTCTGTCAGACTCGTTCGTGGTCACGAAGAATCCGTGGGTATTGGAATTGCAGGTACAGTAATAGGATACGACGGCATCAATCACCGCCTGGGGGACCTGGGTCCCCCCCGGTCCGTCAAAGAAAGCCAGGGGGTATCCGTTGTGTTCCCTTGAGAGGGCGGGGAATTCCTTTCTACGCCCCGGAATATCCATGTACATGTCATCGATCTTCATCTGAAGTGTTCCTCCTTGGATTTTTCCCCCGATAAGGGGTTAGGATCTTTTGTTCAAATACAATATATTGCATTCAATCCCGAAAGCAAACTCCTTTCAGGGCTCTCCTCAGGTCAGAACGGAAGGGTGTGGACCTCGGGAACCTGATTCTGACCGATACCGGAGGTGTTATGGATGAACGAAAGAACCGGCAAAATACTTGATTTCCTTTTAACCATGGACAGGGCAAAGACCGTACTCAGAAAGGGCTACCTGTGGGACGGCAACCGAAGGGAAAGCATTGCCGAACACATGTGGCACCTTGCTCTGTGGGCGATGCTCCTCAAGGACGAGATCGGTTTTGAGACAGATCTACTGAGGACACTCAAGCTCGTACTGACCCATGACCTTGTCGAAATATACGCCGGGGACACCTACGCCTACGACGAAGCTGGCGTGGCAGCCCAGAGAGCGAAGGAGGAAAAGGCGGCAGAGCGCCTCTTCTCATCACTTCCCGACGACCTGGCCGAGGAATTCCGGGGCCTTTGGGACGAATTTGAAGCCGAAAAGACTCCCGAGTCCCGTTTCGCAAGGTCCCTGGACCATATGCAGGGTTTTGTTCAGAATTGCATCTCCGGCGGAAAATCCTGGAAGGAGAACGGGATCGTCAGGGAAAGGACCTTTCTCAGAACGGACCCGCCCCGCCGGACCGACCCGCTGTTCGCCGAGATCCTCGATCACCTCTACAAGGTCGCCGATGAGGAAGACCTTTGGGGAGAGGGGGAGAAAAGGAACGACCCTGAACAACGGTCTTGATGCAAGTGCTTTCTAACCCATCATTTTGAGAAGTGCCAGGTAATCCTCCTTTTTCATTGGCCGGGGGTTGCTCGCGTTGCTCCCGTTCATCGCCGAGAACTCCGCGATCCTCTCGCGGTCTTCCTCCCGGACACCAAGGGAACTGAAAGGAGGGAGCCCCACATCGACGGCCAGCTCCTCCACACGGGTCACGGCCTTCTCCGCCCCTTCCTGGTCGGTGGTGAACCTCAATCCCATTGCTTCGGCCACTCTTGCATAACGTTCAACACAGAAGGACATGTTGTATCTCATTACCGGCGCCAGGGCCACGGCGTTGCACATCCCATGGGGGGCATCGTACAGGCCACCCAGTGCTTCCGCTATACAGTGGACTGCGGCCACATCGGAGTGAGAAAAGGATATCCCCGCAAGGATGCTCCCCATCAGCATCGAGGAGCGGGCACCCATATCCCTCCCCGAACCGACCGCCTTCGGGAGGTTCCGGACTATCATTCCGATGGCGTGAAGGGCACAGGCATCAGCGATCGGTTCCGACGGCCTCGCCGTGTATCCCTCTATCGCATGGGTCAGTGCATCCATTCCGGTGGCAGCTGTCAGCATCGGGGGCATCGAGACTGTCAGCTCGGGGTCGCAGAGCGCCACCCTTGCAGCTATCCGGGGGTGCCTTATGCTGAACTTGAACCTGTCCCCGGTGTCAGTGATGACCGAACTGAAAGTGACCTCGCTCCCCGTTCCGGAAGTGGTGGGGATGGCAACCATGGGGAGGGTCTCCTTCGAGACGGCGTTCCTGCCTTCGAAGTCTCTGATCTTTCCCCCATGGGTGATGATCACGCCTATTCCCTTGGCACAGTCTATGGGGCTGCCTCCGCCGATAGCGACGATCGAGTCGGCCCCGAACTCCCTTGCAGCCGATGCCCCGTTCATGACATCTCTGTCCTTGGGGTTGGGCTCAACAGAGCTGAATACGCTGAACTCGATCCCCCCTCTTTCAAGGAATCCCTTTATCCTGTCGAATATGCCCGCATCGATAACACCCTTGTCTGTCACGACCAGGGGGCGCCTGCTCCCCAGTTCGATAAGCACCTCCGCGACGGTCGACGAAACTCCCGGACCGAACTCGATCCTGGTGGGAAGCTCGAAACTGAAATGTCCTGTCATTGGCTGTTCTTCCCCCTCCCTGCTACTTCACGGTCCTTAAAAAAGGTAATCCTCTCTGTCTACAATGCTCCTGGGGTTTTGGCCCTCGAGGAAGGCTCTTACGTTGTCTGCAGCTATACCAGCCGCCACTGGGAAGATGCCATCAACAAGGTTCGTGTTGTGAGGCGAGCCGAGCAGGTTATCCAGTTCAAAGAAGGGGTAGTCTATCCTGAATTCCCCATGGGTATGGGGCTCAACCCACCAGGCATCTATCCCTACACGAAATTCGGGGAAGGCTTTCATTCTCTCGTATAGCGCCTTCTGGTCAATTATCGCACCCCGGGCAGGGTTGACCAGGATGGCATCTTCTTTCATCATGGCAAGTTCTTTCTCGCCCAAAAGGCCCAGGGTCTTCCTGGTCAAGGGTACTGCGATCACCAGAACGTCCGATTCCTGAAGGATCCTCGGCAGATCATCCATGGTTCCGATGAGATCGATATCCTCGTCTGTCTCTCCCCTGGTGTTCACTGCAATGACCCTCATCCCCATGGGGCGGACAAGCCTGGCCACGGCCTTGGCGATACCTCCGTAGCCAACGAACCCGCAGGTCTTTCCACGGAACCACGTGCTGACGATACTGCGGTCAAATTGTCCCTTGCCAAGACGATCATGGCACTTCTGGAGGTATTTCCCCAGCGACAGGATCATTCCAAGGATATGCTCCGCCATCGGATCTGCCCAGGCTCCGGTATTGGCGCATATGGTCACCCTTTCGGGGATATCGCTGAAGGGAAGGGCATCCACTCCTGCCTGCATGGACTGTAGGAGACAGCCTTCTTTCAGGAGAGAGAACTCCCCGGGATCCAGCTCGTTGTGCATCATGAAGGAAATAACAGCGTCTGCCTCCTTCAGGGCGCCAGACCGCGAGGGATCCCCTCTCTCGGGGATCCTGGAGATCTCTGCCACGCCTCCCAGGGCATCGGCCAGGGCCAGATCACCTGCCCTGTCTTCAGGAAAAGTAACAAGCACCTTCTTCATTGAGTAGCCTCCTCCTTTTTCTCTTATTCTCCACCGATCCAGTCAAGAGCCTGGAGGAGATCCTCCAGAACGGCCTCCACGGGCTCGATTCCTGCGGAGAGCCTGATCAGACCGTCCGATATGCCTGACTCCCTCCGCTGGTCCTCTGAAAGAGAACGGTGAGATGTCTTTGCCGGGTGGGAAATGGTCGTCGATATGGAAGCAAGGCTGGGCACCAGTTCCACAAGTCTCAGACCATCCACGAATCGTGCTGCGGCTCTTTCCCCCCCTCTTATCTCGAAACTGAGCATTCCGCCGAAACCTCCTTCAAGCACCTTCCGGGCCGTTCCGTAGCTTGGATGTCTCTCCAGACCGGGGTATTCGACCCTCTCTACCTGAGGATGCCTCTCGAAGGTCCTGGCTATCTGAAGGGCGTTAGCCGAGTGGGCTGCCATCCTCAGGTGCAGGGTCCTGACACCCCTCTGTACCAGCCATGCATCAAAGGGGCTCATGCTTCCGCCCATCATCGACCGCAAACGACTGGCCCCGGCAACGAACTCTTCACTCCCTGCCAGAGCCCCGCCTGTCACATCGCTGTGTCCGTTAATATACTTCGTAAGGCTGTGGATGACCACATCGGCACCCATTGAGGCAGGCCTGCAGAGGGCAGGACTTGCGAAGGTGTTATCTACGAAGAGCATCGCTCCGGCAGAAGCGGCTATCTCCGCCAGGGCCGGGAGGTCTGCGACACCCATAAGTGGGTTGGAGATAGTCTCCAGATAGATTACTTTTGTCTTTGGACATAAAGCCTCACGGACCTGATCGTGATCCAGGGTATCCACCAGCTCCACCGACACCCCCCAATCCCTGAGAAATCCGTCAATAAAAGAAAAGCTGCCTCCGTAAAGGACCCTGTCGGCTATAACCTGGTCCCCCGGCTTCAAGGCCGCCAGGAAAGCCGTTGCAATTGCCGCCATCCCCGAGGAGAATACAAGAGCGGCATCGGTCCCCTCCAGGGCCGAGATGGTCTCCTCGAGAAGGGAGGCGTTCGGATGACCCATACGGGCATATATGTATCCGGGCTTTTTTTGGTCAAAAACACTATCCAGGTCGGATAGCGAATCAAAGGAGAAAACAGAACTGGCGAAAATAGGAGGGACCTTCGGCCTCGAAACTCCCTCGAGGACCCTGTCCCCCGAGTGGATCGCATCCATACCTGCCTGCCTGTCTTTCATGTGCTACCCCCTCTCGTTCATTTATATTAGCCAGTCCGAATATTATAGCCCCTATTTTGAAATAGATATACCCCTATAGGTAATTTTTTGGATCATACTCACCTTCCGACCGTTTCAGCCGGCCTTCCGATTTGGTACTATCGCCATTCCACCCGAACAGTAACGAACTCTTTACCTGCCCTTCGATACGTGGTATATTCCCTGTAACAAAAAAACCTCCGAGCCTGACCGCCTAAAGGGCTTCCCTATGGCGACAGGCCGAAGGGCGTTCCCGGAAACAGGGGCGCCTCCCGTGTTTGGAAAGGAGGAAGAGAAGGACCGAACTTCTGGACCGTCTCCCCCTTTCCTGAGGGAGACGGTTTTTTGTTACCGGAGATCTCTCCGTAATTCCACCTTCAGGAGGTTGGTTTGCATGAAGCGTTCAGTAAGGGTTCTTCTCCTCTCCCTCGTGGTATTGTCCATTGCGGTTACAGCGGCCTTCGCAGCTCCGATCCTCCGCATGGCCACCACTACCAGTACAGACAACACAGGGCTTCTCGATGCTCTGGCCCCGGAGTTCCTCAAGGATACGGGGATCGAGCTCCAGTGGGTCTCGGTGGGGACTGGCAAGGCCCTTGAGCTGGGTAAGAACCTCGATGTCGACGTACTCCTGGTGCATGCTCCGGACCTTGAAAAGCAATTTGTCGAGGACGGTTACGGGGTCAACCGCCGCGAAGTAATGTACAACGACTTCGTTATCATTGGCCCGGCTTCGGATCCCGCAAAGACCATGGGAAAGACCGTCAAAGACGCATTTATCGCCATCGCCGGCAAGAAAGCGAACTTCGCCAGCCGCGGTGACAACTCTGGAACTCACGCCATGGAGATAGACCTCTGGAAGAGGTCCGGGATCGAACAGCCCGAAAAGGAGAGCTGGTATATACAGACCGGCCAGGGCATGCTCAATACCATAAACATCGCAGCAGAGAGGGAAGGTTACACCCTGACCGACAGGGGCACCTTCATCAAGTACGAGGATAACCACAAGGGTAACCCTCCGCTGGTCATTCTTGTAGAGGGTGACGATGTCCTCTTCAACCAGTACAGCGTCATCGCCGTCAACCCCGTCAGGGGAGACCACCTTCGCTACGACCTCGCCCTGAAGTTCTCCGACTGGATGCGCTCTGACAAGGTCCAGAAGATGATAGGAAATTTCACCCTGCTGGGTAAACCTCTCTTCGTTCCCAACGCAAAATAGACTTACCTTGCCAACTGGCAGGGGACCCCGCATCTTCCCCACCCCCCTGGGGATCTTGCGGGGTCCCTTTTTGAAGGGGCCTGAAGAATGGTTTAAGATCATTGTTGTCAGAACATCTAAAGGCAAAAACCAGGACAGATCACTCCGGAGGTAGCCATGGGTTACTTGGCAGAAGGTTTCAGAAAGGCATTCATCATCCTCTTTTCAGGACAGGAAGAGACCTTCAGCGCCATATTTACGACTCTCAAGGTCTCGACCTTCTCGATCATTGTCACTCTTGCCGTTGGTATACCGCTGGGATTCATGCTGGGTTACTACACCTTCCCTGGCAAGCACGCTTTCAGGGCCGTATCGGACACCCTCATGGCAATTCCCACGGTGGTGGTGGGATTACTGGTCTATGCATTCATTTCCAGGAGCGGCCCCTTCGGGAGCTTCGGTCTTCTCTTCACCCTTCGAGGTGTTGCCATAGGTCAGTTCGTCCTGGGCCTCCCTGTCGTTGTTTCCCTGACAGCTTCGGCTACGGAACAGATGGAGGATTCCGTGAAAATGACGCTGATGACGCTCGGTGCTTCCCCAGGTCAACTTGCCGCCAGCTCTCTATGGGAGGGACGCTACGCCGTGATCGCCGCGGCCATGACGGCCTACAGCAGGATTATCTCCGAGGTCGGCGTCTCAATGATGATAGGTGGCAACATCAAGTGGAGAACCCGGACCATAACCACCGCCATCGCCCTTGAGACAGGAAAGGGACAGTTCGCGGAGGGCATCGCCCTGGGCATCGTACTTCTGGCTATCGCCTTTGCGGTGAACGGGTTCGTTTCCGTCGCCAGGAGGAGGGCTTCCATTTGACGAATATCTACGAGCTCATGGACGTAACCCAATCCTACGGGGGGCGAACCGTTCTCGAAGTGCCGGAGATGAAGATCGGGAAAGGCTCTATCGTCGGCATAACAGGTCCCAACGGTAGCGGCAAGAGTACCCTTCTGAGGATCCTGGCCTTTCTTGAGAGGCCTGTTGGCGGTCGGGTATATTTCAAGGGAGAGCCCGTTATTGATATTGACGAGACTCTAAGGAGAGAAGCCACTCTTCTGCTCCAGGAATCTAAACTGTTGAAGAGGACCGTCTTCGAAAACGTCGCCTATGGCCTCAAGGCCAGGGGAATGAAGGAAGGGATTTCCAGGAAGGTGAACCAAACCCTGGAGATGGTAGGTCTTGATCCCGTTGATTTCGCGGGAAGGCTCTGGTTCCAGCTCTCCGGGGGTGAGTCCCAGAGAGTTGCCCTGGCTTCCAGGCTGGTCCTGAGGCCTGAAGTACTCATCCTCGATGAACCTACGGCCAGCATCGATGCAGGCAGCGGGAGGATAATCGCCCGGGCCATCGTCGACGCCAGGGAAAGGCTCGGCACTACCATAGTGCTCGTCAGTCATGATATCGATTGGGCCTATGCGGCCTCTGATGAAGTTATCTCCATGTTCTCCGGAAGGATACGTTCCAGGACCATCGAGAACATAATCCCCGGTCCCTGGAAGGATTGCCCTGACGGGACCTCCTGCAGATACCTCGAGAACGGGCAGGTCATAACGGCGGTAAGGAGACCGGAAGAGGGCTATTCAACGGGATTGCTTGACCCTGATGACATCATCCTTTCCTTGAACGACCCCGGCAACACCTCGGCAAGGAACACCATCCGGGGAACAGTTGTAAGAATGAACCTTGAGAACGAGGAAGGGAACGTCCTTGTGACGGTCAACGCGGGGGGAACGGTCTTTACATCCAGGGTTACAACAGGTTCCCTTTCAAAACTGGGCATCGTCCCAGGATCGCCCGTGATCATTGTTTTCAAGGCAAACTCCATTCGTTGGGTCTGAGAGGAGAAGAAATCACCTCCCCTCCCAGAGGTCTACCTGGAGAAGTAATCCACCAGCCATGGGTAGTAGGTCGACAGGGCTGACCTGTTCAGAACGAAGACCATATAACTGCCCATTCCTATGCAGGACTGGATGACCGTCAGTATATCCTTTCTCGGCTCTTTCCTGGCAACGTACCCCAGAGCACCGATACAGGCGACGAAGGCGGCGATGTGAAAGGGCATGCCCCTTTCAAGGCCGGCCTCCCCCATCGCCTTGAAGACCCGGAGAACGCAGTATGCTCCCCAGGCGGCCTGGATATAGGTCTCTCCCAGGAAAAGCACCACCCTCAGTGGATACCACACCAGGGGCATAACGGCCTTGGGGAGTCTTTCGATCTCTCCAAGGGACGTCCCTTCGGCGCGGGCTTCGCCCTGAAAGGACTTGCTGACTGTCAGGACAGGCTTCTGGATGCACCATGTATAGAAAAGAGTGAAGGTTATCGCCGCTGCCGAAATGGAGAAAAAGAAAAGAATGGGCATTAAGGACCTCCTCGGTTTCCTCTTTGGGCAGTTCCCTGAAGGATACTATATCAAAAAAGAGGACGAGGACCTCCCCTCTGGCGGCGGTCAGGCCCCGTATCCTCCTGCAAGGTCGTGAACCAGTATCCTGTCTCTCCACTTTGCATTGAATGGCGCCCGGTTCCCGTCGAATAGAACTTCCAGAGTCAGGTCCGGCATCAACTCCATTATCGCAGATGGTCTCCCTTTATTCCCTGAAGTAACGGCGCAGGTGGCCAATGTCCATTCCTCCCTTTCTGTTGCCCGGGTTCCTCCCTGGGCGGGCCGTCCGGAGAGGGGGCACCTCCCGATCTGTTGTGTTCAATGATGACATAGTGTTGACTATTTGTCAACTACGGATAAAAGAGCCCTCTTCCACATGGACAATGAACCGTTCCCTGCCCTCCCCTGGACCCAGCCGGGCGCGCCCCCGCCCTGGGCCTGCAGCTCATTCCTCTCCTTGAGAAACCCTCTCAGGTCTACCGTTACCTGATCTCCGGCAGCGAGAATGAAATCAGCCCCTCCACTCTCTCCCTGGGAGACGAAACCGACAATACAGCCCGGGTCTTCCTCAATCTTTCTCTTTGCTCCTGAGGAGGCCAGCTCCAGGGGGAAATTCTCGATACCGAAGAAGAGGACCCTCCCAGGTTCCTCTGATAGACGCTCCCAGGGGATCTCTATGTATCTTCTGGCCTTGTCAAGCTTCCTCGAGGCCTCCCTGCGCTCCTCCTGAAGCCTTGCCATTACCGAGGGGAGTTTCTCCTCTTCGCAGCCGATCTCCCTTGAAAGAACCCTAACTACCCTGCTGTGTCTCTCCAGTATCTCCTGCCTGTCCAGGGTATACCGGACCTCCCATTCGGGGGTGCTTCCCTTGAATCCGGTAACGATCAGCCCGCCCACTTCGGCGGTGGAAACGACGTGACTCCCCGAACAGGCTATTCTGTCGTAACCTTCGATGGAGACAACTGACACATCCTTGTCGGTTATTCTGTCCCACTTTATTTTTACGTCCTTGAATCCTTCCTCACTCCCCCGGGAAAGCCTCTCCACCCGAACAGGCAGGTCGGCCCTGATGACCCCGTTGGCGGTCTCTTCCGCCCTGAAGAGGTCATCCCACCCGATCTCTCCATCAAAGGTCATGAACACCGTGCTCTCCTTCTCGCCAACGGAGACCTTATCCACGTAGAGTCCCGGAAGCTGGTTCTCCAGAGCCCTTGAGAGTATGTGTTCACCGGTGTGCATTCTGGAAAGGCGTCTGCTTCTCTCCTCATCGACAGTCGCCGTTACCCGCAGCCCCAGAGGTATCTCTCCTTCCTTCACGACAATACCCAGAATGAGATCATTCCCTGCAGCGGTGCAATCCCTGACATCCGCCCTGAAACCCTCGCCTTCAAGCCAGCCGCTGTCACCGGGCTGTCCCCCGCCGGATGGGCGGAAGGCCCTTCCGGATACCCTTATCGTTGCCTTCTTCCCCGATCTTTCCAGTATCTCCTCTATCCGGACTTCTCTCTTCATGATCCGACCTTCCCTCGAAAGAGATATTCAGAAGCTTTTGCCGACGATGATAAACTTGGCACACCCGCGGAGGTGAACATAGAATGGACGGCCACAAGTGTGTCAGGGTCATAATAACAGGGATCGTCCAGGGGGTGGGTTTTCGTTGGAGAGGAAGGCAAACCGCCATGGCTCTTGAAGTTCGGGGATGGATAAGGAACCGCCCCGACGGAAGCGTCGAGGCGGTCCTTCAAGGTCCTTCAGATCTTGTTGATGAAATGCTTGACTGGATCAGCAAGGGACCCCCCGGAGCAGTCGTCAGGGGTATCACTACCTCTCCCTGCGAAGCGGACCCGGACCTTTCTGATTTCCTGATCCTGGGATCAGGCTAGTGCCCCATCCTTATTTCATTTTGCTCCGCTCACGATCTTCAGTTCAGGGCCCTTGGCCTCCACTTCGGGGTGCACCTGCCTCCAGAGCTTGACCGGGAGACCCCATATCCTTATGAAACCTGCGGCTGCCTCGTGGTCAAAGGCATCACCCTCTGAATATGTAGCCATGGTCTCCACATAGAGGGATTTCTCGGCCTTGATCCCGACAACAACCGAGGCTCCCTTGTAGAGCCGGACCCGGACAGTGCCTGTTACGTGCTCCTGGATAGAATCGAAGAAGGCATCAAAGGCCTTTTTCAGCGGCGAGAACCAATATCCGATATAGGTCAGCTCCGCGTACTTGAGCGACAGCTCCGCCTTTGCGGCTATTATGTCCTTGGTCAGGGTCATGCTCTCCAGGGCCTGGTGCGCCTGGAGAAGGACGACCGTCGCTGGGCATTCGTAGACCTCCCTGCTCTTGAACCCCACCAGCCTGTCCTCCAGCATATCTATGCGCCCCACTCCGTGACCGCCGGCGATCTTGTTCAGCTCGGCTATCAGCGTTACGCCGTCCATCTCCTTGCCGTTGATAGCAAAGGGGACCCCCTTTTCAAAGGATACCTCAATGTACTCCTGCTCGTCGGGGGCCTCCCAGGGGTCAACGGTCATTGTAAAAGCATCGCTGGGAGGTTCCGTCCAGGGGTCCTCCAGAGGACCGCACTCGATGGACCTGCCCCAGAGATTGCCGTCAATGGAGTAGGGGCTCGCCAGCGTGACCGGAACGGGGATGTTGTTCTCTTTGGCGTATTCGATCTCGACGTCCCTCGAGAAGTGCCAGTCCCTGACAGGAGCTATGACCTTCAGGTCGGGGTTCAGGGCATTGGTGCATACCTCTATCCTTACCTGGTCCTGCCCTTTGCCTGTACATCCATGGGCTACCGCAACGGCGCCCTCCATATCGGCGACCCATGCAAGGTACTTTGCGATCAGAGGCCTTGAAAGGGCAGAATTAAGGGGGTACTTGCCCTGGTAGAGGGCGTTGGCTTTCAGGGCAGGCCAGACCATGGTTTCCACGAACTCCTGCCTGAGGTCCATCACGTATGCATTGACGGCTCCAACCTTCAGGGCCTTCTCCTTGACCCCCTCAAGATCGATGGTCTGCCCCACGTCAGCCGTAAGGGTCACTACGTCATACCCCTGATCCCCAAGCCACTTGATCGCCACCGATGTATCAAGACCGCCGCTGTAAGCAAGAACTACCTTTCCCTTGTATTCCATTCCTGTCCCCTCCTTTTGTAAGTAACAAAAAAGCTCGCCCCTTCTTTCGAAGGGGCGAGCTTGACTCGCGGTGCCACCCTACTTTTCGGCCCCCAGGCCTACTCTCACGGCTTTAAACCGTTCCCCCCTACTTGCCCTGCAAGAGGGCTTTCTTCGGGGGCCGGCTCGGGGGCTCTATTCAGTCGGTCTCGACGAGGAACGCTTTCAGCGGTTTGCATCCCCTCTCTGTCGACGAGCACACGACCTACTCTTCCCCGTCATCGCCGCCTCATGCGCGAACTCCGACGCAGATAGAACAGGTCTTATTCGTCTCGCTCGTCTCATACGGGTAACTGCCATAACCGCACCAACCTTGTTGAGATCGTTCCAACCGATAGCGGAGATTATACACAGACCCCCGGAGAATGTCAACGCTGCCGTTCCTCGAACCCAGCCTCACGAAGGAGCTCTATGGAGGGGTAGTGGGTCATGTCCATGTGTATCGGGGTGATGGAGACGAACCCTTCAGCGACCGCTCTTACATCGCTGCCCTCCTCCA
>JAAYDT010000113.1 GCA_012729145.1 Synergistaceae bacterium
TCGGAGTATTGAAGGGTCAGGATCGGATCCTTGCGGCTTGGACCGTGGCCGCTTTTTTGTTCATTGGTATCGCGAAGGGAAGAGACTTCAAATGACTAGCGACTGGACCAGATCTCAACAAAGTGTTAGCGGTTTTGAACGGGCCATGGCACTGGCCGGTGCTGCCACCCTGAAAGAAGCTCTGCCTATCTGCCTCGAGGCGTTGATAGGATCTTCGGAAGGCTCTCTTGACTGTGGATGGGTCTACCTGGTCCCCGAGAAGGCAGAAATATTCAGGCTCCGTTGCTCAATTGGGGTCAGTGATCCTTTCGTGGAGGCCAACGCTTCCTGGGCTCCCGATTCTGTACACGGGAGGGCGATCTTCAGGGATACTCCATGGTACGGGTCCTTTTCCGAGACCCTGAACGGCCAGGATCCGCTCCTTGCCTCCGAGGGTCTCCACGCTTTCGCAATTCTCCCCCTCTTCCGGGGCTCCTCAGTAGCAGGTTGTTTCTGTCTCGCCTCTCACGACAGCGACACAGTTCCACAGCACGTAAAACGTGACCTTGAGGCTCTCTCCCGGTGGTTTGACAAGACCATAGCCAGGGTCCAGGTCAGCGAGAGCAGGATCAGGGAGTCCTGGGAGCTGCTATCCCTTTTCGACGCCATGGCCGAGATGGTCTTTGCCTTCGACCTTGACGGAGAGATAGTCTGGATTAACAGAACCGCTCGGGAAGAGCTCGGTCTTGATAACAATGGGAGGATCCACCTCCTTGACCTTCATCCCGATGATACGAGGCCTGAAGCGGCCAGGATCTTTCGCAGGATGCTCTCCCGGGAGCAGCAGACCTCCAATGTGCCCTATGCAAAAAGAGACGGAAGTGTGGTTCATGCAACGACCCTTGGCGTTCCCGGGAGATGGAAGGGAGAGGACGTTCTCTTCGGCATAAGCAGGATCCACCAGACGGGGGGGCGTACCAGCGTTGAAGCTGCCGCAGAAGTTTCGAGCCTGGAGAGGGATATCGCCAGGATGGCGATGGTCCTTGACGAAAGGCTTTCAAGGATCGAGGAGGCGCTTATGATCTCACCGGAGAGTTCTGCAAGCAGGCTGTGGACAGGGAGCATAAAGGAATGAACACGTCGGGAGAGGGGATCCTCTTCACCAAGATGCACGGAAACGGCAACGACTTTCTGATCATCGACAACAGGTTGGGGGAGATACCTGGCCATGAACTCCCGGATCTTGCGCTTCGCCTCTGCCGAAGGAGGACGTCCATCGGTGGGGACGGGCTGATGGCCGTTGAAAGGAGTGATAGGGGCGATATCCGTATGCGCCTCTTCAACTGCGACGGATCCGAAGGGGAGATGTGCGGCAACGGCGCCAGGTGCCTGGCCCGTTACGCCTTCGAGAAGGGTATGGCTCCAGCCAGGATGACCATCGACACCCTGGCAGGGCCCGTAGTGGCAGAGGTGGAGGGGGTCTTTGCAACCCTCGACATGGGGGTCCTCGAAACAGCATCGGCACTCAGGGGACAGGTTCTGATACTCTCCGGCGAGAGGTTAGTCTACAGTCAGCTTAATGTCGGGGTTCCCCATACGGTGATCTTCCAGGACCCGGGGGATGAAAGGGCTGAAATGGATCTTGCCAGGATCGCCAGGGCCTTCCAGTCCGACAGGGAGCGTTTCCCCCAGGGAACGAACGTGAACTTCATGAAGATCAGGACCACCGGGGAGATCGACCTCCGGACCTACGAACGGGGCGTCAACGATTTCACCATGTCCTGTGGTACCGGCTCAACCGCAGGCGCAGTCGCTGCATGGCTGGAGGGCAAGGTGTCAACCCCGGTGGAGGTCAGAAACCCCGGAGGGGTAAATACTGTCCTCATCGACGAAGAGGGTCCCGGCAGGGTTCGTCTCTTCCTCAAGGGGCAGACCACGGCCGTCGCCGAGGGGGTCGTTTCCGGGGAGTGCCTTCAGATCCGTGAACCGTGAATCGTGAACCGTGAACCGAAAAAAAAGATCTTGTACCACATACTAAGTACCCTAAGCGCACCTCCAGCGTAGTTTAGGGCTACAGACGAAGTACCCCGAACGAAGTGATGAGGTAGGAACCTTTTTATGTAATCCCGAGTAGTGCAACGACGAGGAATCTGAACAAGGGGCTGTTGGATCAGTTCTCCGCCGATAGGCGGACGTCCCGCCTCGTCCGACAGCAGGCGGATTCGGGATGACGATATCTCCAGAACTTGCGACACGGTTTACGATTCACGATTAAAGGGTTTTCCGAGTTACGTCTCACGATTCACGCTCCCTCACCCACCCCGATAGCGACTCAAGCCCCCGTTTCAGCGCATCGGTTCCATAGGCGTATCCGAAACGCAGCCTCTTGTCGATCCCGAAACAGCTACCCGGGAGAAGAAATGTCCCCGTGGTACCAAGCAGGTCCACGCAGAACTCGTCGGATGGTATATCCAGGTCGTAGCCCACAAAGGCAGTTGTACCAGCCGTTGGCTTAACCCAGTGGAAGAGAGGTTCTGAGTCGATCCATTCCCCAAGCAGGCCGACGCTCTCCCTGATGATCTTAAGGTTCCTCTCCGTGATCTTGTCCCGGTTCTCAAGGGCAACGGTTGCCAGGGCGTCCACAAGGGGTCCGCAACTGATAGTGGTGTAGTCCCTCCTAGAAAAGGCCTCTTCGATGAACTCTCTGGGTCCGGTCATCCATCCGCTCCTTAGACCGGCCAGAGAGAAGACCTTGGACATGCTGCCCGTGCTTACGCCTTTTTCGTAGATGTCAGCCATTGACGAGACCGAAACACCGGGTTCGTGGACCAGGCCGCGGTAGGCTTCGTCGCAGAGTACCCAGGCCCCGTGTTTACGTGCTATCACTGCTATCCTCTCCAGCGTCTCCCTGTCCATTAGGGACCCTGTAGGGTTGTTGGGGTTGTTCAGGCAGATCAGGTCTACGCCGCTTTCAGCCATCTTCTCTAGTTCATCGGTATCTGGAAGCCAGAAATTTTCGGGCCGCAGTTGAAGGATATCCACTTTTGCCCCGAAAGCCTTTGGGATGCTGGTGAGCTGCTGGTAGGTGGGCCAGACGCTGATCACCCTGTCTCCGGGACCCACGATGGTAAAGAGCGCCAGGAAGTTGGCTGCCGACCCGCCGTTCATTATCAAAACTCTCTCCGGATCCCTGTCCTCGTAGAGCTCCCCTATCAGGCCCCGGAGCCTCTCGCTCCCCTTTATGTCCCCGTAGGTCATCCGGGTGCCCAGGAGATCTACCATGACCTCCTCCTTGCGGCCCGACATCTCAAGCAGTTCGTAGAGGAGCAGCGAATCCACGCAAGTCTCTGCGATGTTGTTGACGGCAAGTGTCTCCCAGCGATTCATCCACTGCTCTACGCCAAAGGGTTCTATCTTCATCGGTCGTCCTCCTGTAAGGTCTTATCACCTATCTTATTCTAACCTGCCAGGAGGGTTCAAAACAGAGGAGAATCCAATTCGCTGCTTTATCTATGTGATTGTTCTTGGGGTTGATTTGACAGTTCCATGTCTGGCTGGTATAATCACTTATGCAAAATTTGGAAACCTTTTTTCCTATTAGGAAAAAGGAGGAGGGAAATGAGCAGTCTTGAAAAGTCTCTCATGATCCTTAAACGCCTTGGCGATTCGCCATACGAGCTCAACCTTTCAGAACTTGCCTCTCACGTCGGAATGGGTAAAAGTGGTGCCTTCAAGCTGATAAATGTCATGAAGAAACACAACTTCGTAATTCAGGATCCTTCCTCGAAGAAATATCACCTGGGCCCCATAATGTTACGTCTGGGAAACGTATACAGCCGCTTCAAGGGAATAGAACAGATCGCGAAGCCCCTTCTCTTCCGCATTTCCAGGTCATTCCAGGAGACGACCTACTTGACCATCTGGGAAGGCGACAGGGCCTTTCCGGCCTACAAGAACAGCGTAAAAGACGGTATTTACGAGTACAACGATTTCATTGGCATGAGTCTTCCCCTGAACTCCGGTGCCTCAGCCATGGTCCTGTGCGCATACCAGGACCCCGGGCATATACGCGAGATCCTTGGATCCATGAAGCTGGAGAAAAGAACTTCGAAAACAATGACCGATCTTGACCAGCTGATGGACGAATACAGGATCATACGCGAAAGGGGTTACGCACTTGAGGATGAAACCTTCAGCCTGGGCATCCTGTCTATTGCCGTTCCTGTTTTTGACAAGGATGGGAGGGTATGGTCATGCCTTGCCCTTGCCGCACCAAAGGCCCATGCCACCGATGGGAATGTTGATGAATGGATACAAGCCTTGAAGGAAGGGGCTGAAGAGCTGTCGTACAATCTGCAGTTCAGACACTAGTAAAGGGAGGCGGTTCACTGAGAGGAGACTATTGCTGAATGGGAGGACAAACCAGAAAAAAAGGAGAGATAGCCATGAAAAGAAATATTGCTTTTGCAGTTCTTGCCGTCTTCGTCCTTGGATGCTTCATAGTAACCGGGGCGGCTACCCCAAGTCTCGCCAAAGACAAGTTGACCCTCAAGGTCGCAGGCATTTCCGCCCCGGAATACCGTGGAACCAAATCACTATACACTATTAAGGATATTGTCGAAAAGGGGACCGAGGGGAGGATCATTCTTGATATCTTCCCTGCTAACCAGCTGGGAGATTACACACAGGTCTTTGAGGAGATCCGGCGTGGGACCATTGAGATGGGGCTCATATTCTTGCCGAGCCAATTCGACGTCATGCTTGAAGTAGGTTCCCTTCCTTTCCTGGCCGAGACGGGAGAGGGGATGCAGGAACAGCTATCCCCCGGCTCCTATGTCTACTCGATCATTGAGGATTCTCTCGACAAACTTGGGGTCAGGCTTCTGAGGATCTACGGTGATGGTTTTGTGGGTGTAGGGCTTGCCAGGAAACCAAAAGATCCGGTTAAAGCAGGCACGCCAAAGGATGCCATGATCAGGGTCGCTCCGCTTGCGGTCTACAAGGAGACAGCGGAGGATCTCGGATTCAGGACCGCAAGCATCCCCTATGCCGACACCTACAGTGCAATCCAGACAGGGGTCTGCGACGGTTGGATAGGAGGATCGTCACAGATAAACTATCTCAGCTTCCGTGACGTTATAAAGTATTACATTCCCTACAACTGCCTCTTCGACCAGACAGGCTACATAATCGGGAAGGATATTTGGAACAAGATCTCTCCCGAGGACCAGAAGGTCATCCTTGACGCCGTTAATGAACAGGCCGACAAGAGCTTTGCCGACAGTAACGCTGAGGACGTCGAGTACCAGGAGAAACTCGCTGAAGCCGGTGTGGAGATAATCCCCATCTCCGGAAGTGAAATGGCCGAACTTGCGGAATACATTCGCAATACCACCTGGCCCAAGCTGGAGAGCACCTACGGCAAGGAAACCCTGGACAAGATCAAGGAATCGCTTCAATAGACCATCCCTTTCGCCGGGCAGGTTCACAACCTGCCCGGCGTTTCTCTGGAGGGGTCAAATGTGAATCTCATTGGATCGATCAAAAGGTCGCTTTTCTGGAAGTCGATCTTGGGTCTGCAACGTATTCTCTTGGTGCTAACCAGCCTTTTCGTTGTGCTGATAATGTGTGCCGAGGTGGTCCTGAGATATGTGTTCAAATCAGATCTTTTCGGGATCGAGGAGATAGTGGTAATAGCAGCTTTCTGGCTCTATTTCATGGGCAGTTCCTACGGGGTCTTCGAGAAGAGCCATGTCAAGGCCGATATCATCCCCCAGATGCTGAGACCCAGGGCAAGAGCTTTGCTCAGCGTACTGGTTAATTTCACCGTGTCGGCCCTCTGCATTCTGTTCACAGTATGGGCTGTAGGGATGGTCCGGTACTGCATTACCTGGATGCCAAGAACAACCGGGTTGAGGATACCCATCTACATTTCCCAATCTTCAGTTTTGTTGGGGTATGCCCTTATGTCCATGTATTCGATCGTCTACTTCATTGAAGATCTCTTTGTATTCGTTTCCATGGGCCGGGAGAGGGAGGCCTGATATGAGATCTGTCATCTGTTCCCGTTCCGCCAAGCACGATCGTGACAATGATCCTGCAGACCGCGTTAGGACAGGAAATAGGAGGGAATGGGCATGGCGATAACCGTTGCCCTTTTGCTGATTATTATTACCCTTCTTCTCGGGCTGCCCGTTCCCTTCTGCTTCATGCTCTCCACCACCTTCATGGTGGTAACCCACGGTTACGACCCATCTTTCCTCTTGCCATACGGGTTCAGCCAGATGAGCTCCATCGTCCTTCTGGCTATCCCGTTGTTCATAATGGTGGGCGGAATGATGGACAGGGGGGGAATCGGGACTTCGCTGGTGAATTTTGTGGAAATTTTTGTGGGACGCATCAAGGGCGGTCTGGGGGTTGTTGCTGTCGTTTCCTGTGCCGTGTTCGGTTCGATCTCCGGAAGCTGTGCGGCGACCCTTTCCTGCATTGGGTCGATCATGTTCCCGAGGCTCAGGGAAAAGGGCTACCCCATGGGGCACAGTGCAGCCCTTGTCTCATGCGCTGCCCCGCTGGGGCTTTTAATTCCACCCAGCTCCCAGATGATCCTCTACGCCTGGGTCGGACAGCAGTCAGTGCTAGCCTGTTTCCTCGCCACGGTGGGGCCCGGTATTGTTCTGATGATCCTGTTGAGCCTTCTGAATCTGATCATGCTTCGGAAAGACCCGAACATAGAGGTCGTTCCTGTCATGTCCAGGGGAGAGAAGCTTTCCATGTTCAGAGATCGGGGCAAAAGAGCCGCGCCCGCCCTCTTCATGCCCTTTATTGTGCTCGGTGGTATATACGGCGGGATAATGACCCCGACAGAAGCGGCAGCCATGGCAGTCCTCTACTCGATACCTGTTGGATTCTGGGTTTACAGAGGTCTTAACCGCGGCAACTTCATCGAGGTCATCATTGAGACGGCCACTACGACGGGGGTCGTCATGCTGATGATGTACTGCATAATGATGTTGAGCAGGATCTACGTTCAGGAGAGACTCCCCGATATGATCATCAATACCCTCACAGCCGTCTCTACGAACAGGTACGTCATTCTGTTCATGATCAACATCTTTATGATAATCATCGGTATGATCATGGACGATGTGAGTGCCATGCTACTTTGCACCCCTATTCTGCTTCCGGTCGTCACCGCACTGGGAGTTCACCCGATCCATTTCGCGGCTATCATCGGTACCAATCTGGGGATGGGTAATGTAACCCCTCCCACCGCTCCGACACTGTATTTTGGTGGCCGTATGGCGAAAACCCCGGTCTCGCAGATGATGAAACCTGCCCTGGTATTTATCACCTTTGCGTGGCTGCCGACACTGCTCGCTGTAACCTACTTGCCCGAACTCGCTCTCTGGCTTCCGCGACTGGTTCTAGGGGGCCGTATATAGGAGGTTAAACTATGGGGAAAATGGATTATCTTCAAGAAAAACCGATCGCTGTCCTCGGAGGAGGCGCTACTGCCCGTGGCCATGCGGCATGCGCGGCCCTTGCCGGGCGTGAGGTCAGGCTTTATGAGCTCCCGGATTTTTTCGAGGGACTGGGGTGCATAAAGGAAAACCGTGAGATCCGGCTCAGCGGGATCCAGGAAAGCCTGTACGGGTTCAAACGGGAAGGCCTGGCAAAGATCGACGTTGTGACATCCGATATGGAAGAGGCTGTAAAAGGGGCAGGGATAATTGTCGTCAGTTTCCCGGCAGTCGGCTACAAGGCCTTCCTGGAAAAACTGATCCCCCGCCTGGAGGACGGAATGGTGGTACACTTCACCACCGCGAATTTCGGGTCGCTTATAATGCGAAAAATGATGAGGGAGTCCGGGTGCA
>JAAYDT010000114.1 GCA_012729145.1 Synergistaceae bacterium
AGACCATATCGGAACTGGTCGCTGAGAGCCTCAAAAGAAGGGGCTACCTGGTGGAGACGGCCTTTGACGGAGACACGGGGCTTTTTGCGGTCGAGACATCACTTCCCGACCTGGTGATCCTGGACGTGATGCTTCCGGGAATGGACGGCTGGGAGGTCTGCAGGCGTATCCGCGAGAACCCTGCCACCAGGAAGATCCCGGTTTTGATGCTGACCGCCAGGCGGGAGGAACGCGACCTCCTTGCGGGCTTCGACGTAGGAGCTGACGACTACATGAAGAAACCCTTCTCGGTGAACGAACTGGCCGCCAGGGTCGGATCGCTCCTGCGAAGAGCCGGGGCCAAGTCCCCTGCGGAGAGGGTCATCAGGTCCGGGCGACTTTCCGTCGACCTGGAGAGGGGCGAGGCTTTCCTGAGCGGAACACCGCTGGACCTCACATCCACCGAGTTCAAACTCCTGGAGGTACTGGCGGAGAACAGGGGAAGGATAGTATCACGGGACACACTCCTGGCCAGGGTCTGGGGTTATTCGGCGGCCGACACCCGCACTGTGGATATGCACGTCTTCAGGCTCAGAAGAAAGATAGAGGAAGACCCGGAAAACCCGGGGATCCTGCTTACCGTCAGGGGACGGGGATTCAGGCTCCAGGAGGAAGGTGAGGCGGATGAGAACCCTTAAGGGGCGCATGACCGACCTGATAGCCACTGTTCTGGTGCTCGCACTCCTATCGGGCTGGTTCCTGGTGGGGAACACCGTTGAAGAGAGGATGGTCTCCCAGGCTAAGGAGAACCTTCTTTCGAGGATAGCCATCCTTTCCGGGGTTATCCAGGATATGGGGATCGAGGGCCTCATTACCAACGTAAGCAGGTGGAGCCGCGATGACGGGACCAGGGTGACCCTGGTGGCAATGAACGGAAAGGTCCTTTTCGATAACGAGGCCGACCCGGAAACCATGGACAACCATGCGGGCCGACCAGAGATCAGGGAGGCCCTCCTTTCGGGAATGGGGATAAATACCCGATACAGCAGGTCCATAGAGGCCGACCAGATCTACGTGGCAAGGCTGGCAGCCGATCCGTCCGGGGAGGGCATAGTGGTGAGGCTTTCTATCTCCCTGGCCGAAGTGGGAAGCGCTGTGGCATCGGCCCGCAGAAGGATACTGGCCTCACTTGCCTTTGCCGGTTTTGTCTCTCTCCTGGCCGGGCTCTACTTCATAAGGCAGGTTTCCAGACCCCTTGAGGAGCTGACGAGATCTGCCATGGAGAGCATCAACGGGACAAGGCTGCGTTTTCCCGGCACCGGCAGCGTGGAGGTGCAGCGGCTGGCGGCAGCCCTCGAGGGGATGTCATCACGCCTTGACGATGCCCTTGCTGCCCTGGAGCGGGAGAAGGCCTACCTCCGGTCCCTTCTTGAATCGCTTCCCGCTGGGGTCCTTGTGGTGGACCGGGAGAAAAAGATCCGTTACGCCAACGCCGCCCTGGGGAGGCTCCTCAGGGACCTTCCTGAAAAGATGGACGGGGCCCTCTATACCGGGGCTATCAGGAAACCCGAACTCATAGATCTTATCGACAGGGCCTTTAAAGGGGATGACCGGCGGGAATCGTTTGTCGTAAGGGAGAAGGCCGAGATCTTCCTGGAAGCCCAGGCCGTCTCCATTGCCGATGGAGTTCTGGTCGTCGTACACGACATGACCGAGAGGCACCGCCTCGAGGAGACGAGGAGGACTTTCATAGCCGATGCCGGGCACGAATTCCAGACCCCGCTGA
>JAAYDT010000025.1 GCA_012729145.1 Synergistaceae bacterium
ATGGCTCATGCTCTTGAAGGGATCGCCGACGAACGGGTCCCGGGTTTCGGCTGTTCCGACTGCCTATGCCGGTCGCACCTTTTCAGGTTCGCCTTGAACCCCCTTGGGTCAGAACCCTTTATTAAAACGCTTCTCCGTTTCCGAATTGACCGGCTGGTTTAAAAAGACCCCTGCCTTGTAAATTCCTCGAAGCTCATCGCTCTGTACTGCACTGCAGGCTTTTCGGGCACGCCTATCGCATGGACCGGGCAGAAGGCGACGCAGCGCTGGCAACTTTGGCACTGTTCGGGATGTATCACAGGTACATCACTCTCGACCAGGATAGCTCCCACGGGACAATTGTCGACACAGCGCATGCACTTGACACAGACGTCTTTATCAACCTGGATGGGGAAGGTTTTGTAGAAAAGGCGTAGCGCCTTTCCACTGGTCACGAACCAGTGCCACATGGACGGGAGCAGGGGTATTCCTCTTCTCCATTCGGCCTTTCCCGAAGTCAGCCTGTCGGCAAAATCCCTGGCCTTCTCCAGGCCGGCTGCGATCTTCTTCCTGTTCTTATCGGCCGGAAGGGCCTTGTTGTTGTAGTTTGAAGGCATCATAACAGCCAAAGAACCCACAGGAACATATCCTTTTGCTTCCACCATACGCCGGAACTTGCCCTCCGACCCTGAGGTCATACCGGCAGCGGTGGTTACCATGAATATCTTCCTCCCACCACCTTCGGGGAGCCGTGAGATCAAATCAAGCACCAGGGGGTAAGTTGAGCAGTACGCCGTGGGAAATGCAAGCCCCACCATGCCATCCTCCGGGATCTCGATGTCGCTGGTTATCTCCATCCTGTGAAAGCCGAGCTCCCAGCCTTTCGCCAAAAGACTCTTCCCAACCTCTCTCGCGATCATCAGTGTGTTGCCCGTACCGGAAAATACGAAAAACTCTACCCTCATCTTATTCCGCCTCCATCTCTGATAAAGGCAGGGATGTTTCCCCTGTCAAACAGGTTGCGGCTCTGGATCGGACAATGGATCAGCCGCAACCACATATATTCGATATCTTAAGGTCCAATACAAATCTGCAGCCCGGGTCCATCGTTTCGTAAATATTCCTTATCAGAACCCATATGAGTTCCCTGCTTCCTTTGACTGTCGTTGAAACATCACCTGTCCGGAGATCGAGCCCGCTTTCTTCTATCAATGACAGGACCCTTTTTATGTCATCCTTGTAGTTTTTGCTCTCTATAGGCAGAAAAGAGATCTGGCAGGTGGTCATTTCTTCCACATCGCGCACAGGAAGCCCCCCTTTCCCGGTTCAGCCAGAGTGTTTTCCTTATCCGTATCAATATCCTTCTCATCAGTGTCCGGTCCGATGAACAGGCACTCCGATACGGAGACAAGGTTATCCGGTCTGAAACTTGTCAATCCCTCCATGGTCAGAAAACTGGCGTGGCGGAAAACACTTCTGCTGCTCTTACCTGCTTTAAGGTAGAACTCTCCCCATGGACTGAGGCGATTGATCGTACCAATAAGCAAATTCCCGCCTCTTTTCAGGACCCTGAACATCTCATCAAGAGCCCTTGAATGATCTTTCATGAATTCCAGGGCCGCCATTGAGATGACGGCATCGAAGGATTCGTCGGCAAACTCCATGGCATTTACGTCCATGTATCGAAAATCCACCTTGAACCCTTCCATCCTTGCCTTCTCCCCGGCTACAGCAAGCATCTCCCTCGATATGTCTATGCCAAGAACATCGCACCCAAGCCTGACAAGTTTGATACTGAAATTCCCGGTGCCGCATCCGACATCGAGGACCTTCATGCCTGGCCCAGGTCTCAGCAGCTCTAAAGCGCACCTTGTTTCGGTTTCGTCAACGTGCCTTCCAAGCGAGGTCATGTACCACTGGTCATATTTCTTTGCCTGATCGTCGAAAACGGCCATTTTCTCTCCTTTCTTCTATATCTGTCTTGTCAGCATCACATTATTAACCCTGTAAGGGGAGATCTTTTGAAGATAGTTCATCATTTTTCACAACGGGTCCACTCTGTCCTTACCAGGGCACAAACCTCCCGCGACTTGCCCATCTTCAGCCTGTGAAGGTAGACATCCGCCGGATCTCCAAACCTTTTCACCTGGGAGACAATAATATCGCCATAACGGGCAGGCATCCGGAAAAGGGCCTCAACAACCGCCGGCCGGGATGACCCAAGCACCTCCATAGGGATCCCCTCCAGGGCCCATTCCAGGTAACGCGCGTTGTTGACGTGGCGGTTTATGTCAAGATCGTGAAGGCGCACATTGAAAAGGATCTCGGTATCGGGTTCGTCCAGTTCCGGTATCTCGCTGAAACCGGTCGGGAAATCCTCGGACCTGTTCTCTTCGTAGGACGCGGGCATGGCAGTACTCAGCCTCACCGGGCGCCCTTTCTTCAGATCCAGGACAACCCAGGAGGATTCCCCGAAAATTATCCTCTTGCCGTTCGCGTCTTCCATAGAGAAATTCCTCAGCGAGTAGAGGTTCCTTTCAGGGCGGTACCATGTACGGATCGTGAGGTCTTCTCCTGCCACTGCCGCCCTGCTGAAGCTCAGCCTCAACTGGTGAAGCACCCATGTATACCCCTTCGGGAGCAAGTCCCTTACCCCCAGCCCCAGGCTGTCGGCGTGCTCACCGGCAATGTCCTGGAACCGGTTGACGGCGTTAACCACCCTCATTTTTCCGTGAACCCCCACCTCCGAGTGCCCAACCCTGAGATCAACCATGTACTCCACCGGCTATCGCCACCTTTTACAGAAAAAGGGTCACTGGATCAGGGGACGAACCTTACTCCCTGCATGGGGGCCGTATTCACTGTCAGGGAGAAGACATCGGGCCTGGAGTAGTGGCCATCGGAATCCATAAGCAGGTGCCCCTCGGTCACAAGGTCCAGATCCACCTCGGCGTGGATCGTTCCGCAGGCGTCAAAAAGGGGCTCAACGATACAGGTCGAGTCGGGGGCGATCACGGTGCTCCCGCCCCTCTGAAGCAGTTCGCCTGCCCTGCCCATGGAGGAGAGCATCTCCTTTCCCCCGGTCGTTACCCCCGGGAGGGATCCGTACCCCTCAAGCACATTGTCCAGGGTCAGGACCGTACCGGCGGCAAGAACGAAGCACTGACCCTCGAAAGCATAATGCCTGCTGGCGACCTGGTGGAGATCCCTCACCCATGGCCACTGGGCAACGTGAACCACTTCCCTCCTGGCGTGCATGGCAGCCCGGGCAAGGGGAAGCCAGTGCTCCCAGCAGATAAGACCGCCCAGAACACCGAAATCGGCATCTACCGAAACAAGGGTGCTCCCGTCGCCCATACCCCAGACCAGACGCTCCGTGTAGGTAGGGGTGAGCTTCCTGTGGGTCCTGTAAGTCCCGTCGGGGGAGATGAAGAGCATGGTGTTGTAGAGGGTGCTGCCGATAAGCTCGTGAGCGCCCATGACCATGTGGACGCCAGCCTCGGTGGCGGTGCTGACAAGGATCCCGAACTCTTCACCAGGGATGGTAAGGGAATTCTCCACAAGCCTGCGGTAAAGTCCCCTGGCAGTGTCGTCACCCCAGATCGCTGCATGGGGAGCCGAATCGATCCATACGGGGTAGCCTGGGAGCCATGTCTCGGGAAAGGCCACCACCCTGGCGCCTTCTCTGGCTGCTTCCCGGGTCAGACTGCAGGCCTTCTCCACGCTGGCCTTCAGGTTCAGGAATACCGGGGTTTCCTGAATTATCGCGACGTTCAGTTTGTTGTCCCTTTTTCCCATAACTGCCTCCTCAAGTCACGTGGATCGGCGTCTGCGATTATATGAGGAGATCATCCCCACATATTCCGACGCAAGATCCTTGCCCTTAGCCCACGGATACTTCGACGCTATTGTCAGCATCGACTCCTGCCACTCAGCGGGACTGTCTTCCCTCCAGGGCGACCGGCACCATCCTGGCCGCCCTGGCCCTTGCAAGGCGTTTGGCAACTCTCGTGGATAGCAGGTCCAGATCTATGGTCCTGCCTATGCGTTTCAGCTCCAGCCTGTCGGCATCCCAGAGGCAGGCCGTCAGCGTATCCCCGGTGACCTCTCCATCGGCGTGACGGGCAATGGCGTCACAGATCCTGTCGGCTTCAAGGTGGGGGTAGAACATCTTCAGCAGCTGCCTGGCAAGGACCGCCGAATCATGGGCGTGGCCGTTGCCCCCTTTGTCGTCCGTCCTGGCGCCATCGTGCAAAAAACCCATCACCACCGCCGCCTCCACGTCCTCCCCTGTAGCTGAGGCCAGCCTCCCCGAAAGGATAGCAACCCTTCTCAAGTGAGATAGCCCGTGCAGCCCCAGACTTCCACATGAACAGAAAGGGACCAGTAGATCCTCTGTCTCTTTTGCGATAAGGAGAATCTCTTCTTTTTTCATCTTCAGACCCTTTTCCATAATTCCCCCCATGCATGAAAGATACCGGATACCATCCGCCTGACCATCGGCCCTCTGGCCGACCGAGAAAACCACTTATCAACGTACAGAAATATGGATCATATCTCCAGGGCTTCCAGCCAGAAAGATGAAGCACCCTTCCGGTACATAGACCTCTCCTGTGTCGACCACGCTGTCGAACAAAGGAGGGGCCCCGGGACCGGGTAGCACCACTACTCTGCCTCCTTCTGTGAACCCAAAGGAGAGTATCCCTTCTGACACTGTCTTAAGCCACTCGTTCTCCCCTTCTGTCCCTATTGCAACCAGGGTTGTCCCTTCCTTGAGCGGTTTGGCCGTCCCTTCCCTTGAGAAGACGAACTGGAGGACCCCGGCCCTGACCTCGCCTTCCTTTCGGAAAAGCCTCAGCGAAGACTGGTCACGGAAACCAGTCGCGGCTATCTCGGCATAGTCGGGGTCGACTACCCTGTTGGGGGTCGGAAAAGTGACATAACCTGGAAGCTCTTTCGGAGCCGAAGATCGTATCGCCAAATAATAGCTGGTAAAACTGTTGAATGTCGGCGAGTTGCGGACCAGCCACACCGTCCCGTCCATCTCGACCGACATTTCCAGCGGGCTCTCCGCCGTTTCAAGCATTTGATAGACAGGGACATCCACACCGTACCTGGGGATTTTCGACCTCACCAGGAAAGTCCCTTCATGGGAGGAGACCAGGTAGAACCTGTCTCCCTTCTCCAGGTTATGGAAATATCCGCCATTGTGGATCAGCGAAAGAACGGGGCGCACCTCTTCGCTGCTACCCGCCCCGGCTCCCGTAACGGGATAAATGTCAAGAAGCCCCTTCTCCCTGTCGAATTCGAAACGGTAGAAACCTGATTCGTCCATAAAATACCTTGAGGTAGGCAAAATGCTCTCTGCTATCGGCTCTGCCTTCACGGGCTTTTCAAGGGGGTCTTCTCCAGGGACCGGCAGGCCCCTGTCCTGCAGCATGGCTTTCATTACCTTGTAGGTGGCCTCCTCGGCCCTTCCGGCCCCGGAGAATATCACCGCCACGGCCATCCTCTCCGACGGGAGAAGCTGCAAATTTGTAGAGTAGAACAAGGTACCCCCACTCTTTGCCAGCATCTGGTAACCCAGCTCCATAAAGTCCGGAAGAACGCGATAATCCCATCCAAAAGCCTCAAGGAAAGGCTGCCCCTCAAGTGAGGAAGAGAAGGCTGTGGGCTGAACCTTCATGATCTCCTCTATGGATGAGGGTGAAAGGATATGCATGCCTCCAGGCATGAAGCTGTCGGCAAATCGGCAAAGGTCCTCGACAGTGGAAGACAGCCCCCCGGCACCAAGGACCTCGGCCACCTCTCCGGGGTATTTCTTCCCCTCAGGGTCGTAGAACCTTGCGACTTTGCCTCCGGTCACCCCGATGCTCTCCCCGGTATGATCCATCCCGAGAGGACGGAAGATCCTTTCCTCGAGAAAATCAATGTAACGTTTACCGGAGATCCTCTCAACTATCATCTCCGCAAGGGTGAAGCCGTCGTTGCAGTATATCCCCATCGCTCCAGGGTCATGTTTAAGTGAACTCTCCTTCAGTGTGTCCAGAAGGGTCTCATGAGGATCACCCTCGGGCCTGTACCCAAAGACGAATGAAGACCCAGGAAGCCCCGAGGAGTGGTTGAATAGCATCCTGACCGTAATGTCCCTGTAACGGGGGTCCTTCATCTCGAATTCCGGGATGTGATTCACGACCGGGTCGTCCAGGTTGATCCTTCCCTCATCGACCAGAAGAAGTATGGAGACGGCGGCGAACATCTTGCTCGTGGATCCGATGTTGAACCTGGTCTCCCTGTCGACCGTCTTTCCTTCTGCCCGGTCGGCGGGGCCATACCCCTCAAAGAACACTATCTTTCCCTTGTCCATGACAGCCACGGACCCGGAGTTCACCCCTCCGGAGGTAACCGACTTCCAGAGGATCTCCCGGGCGGTCCTGACCGTTTCAGGATACTCTATCGCAGGATCCCCGGCGGCAAAGGCTGCTGACAGACCGACAAGGAAAAGCAGGACAAGGACAGAAAAACCTCGAATGATCGACCTTCTCATGAAACCAACCCCCTTCTCAGGCCCTGGATCCGGCCCGGTCACATATATCGCAAATGGCCCCCCTGGAGATGTTTGCCACAGGATCAGTCGTTTATGGGTCCATCAGTTAATTTTTTCCCCGAATGAAAGGCCCTGAGGTCTGCATAAAGAGTGTAGCGGCTTTTACCCATTTTGCGGGCCAGCATTCTGATGGCACCCTTCAGATTGAAAAACCCCTGCTCCTCGAGCTTCTCAATACATTGCATCCTTTCCGAACGACTCAGATAGTTAAGCGGTTTTCCGAGGTTCCGGCGGACACTTTCGAGGATCTCTTCGGCAGAAATGTCGTTCACCCTGGAAAAACGCTCCACCTGGAGATCGCTGAAGGACAGGGGGTGAAGGGTCGTCAGGAATTCGCCCATGTCCTTCAGCACCTGCCCCTGGGTCATATCGCAATTGATGCAGAGAAAACCTATAAGCTCCCTGTTCCCGTCGCGGATCAAAGCCACGCCCGAACGCAGTGGTTTGCCGTTTTCCGCTTCCGATGGATAATTGGCCAAAAAATCCACACTCTCTGCTTCCGGATTTGTCATAAGGAAATAGCCCAGATCCGTCATCCTGGACTTCTCGTCCCGCCCAGTTACTTCCCCGTTCTCAATGGCAACGATAAAGGGGGCCTCTTTTGAGACGTCGTGAAGGAGGATCTCGCAGTCCTTACCCAACATTGCACCTAGAAGCTTGACCACAGGGACCAAAGGTTCGAGAAGAGGATGACATTTATCCTGCATTTTGCACCTCCGGGATCGTCAGGTAGGGCCTCTCGGAAATGTCGAGGCCTTCTGCCAGGAAAAGCTTAATGTATCAATACTGTCAAGCGCAACGGTTCATTTCTTTTAATTCAACAAAAGTATATAACATACAAGAATGTGTTGACTAACCATTTTCGGATTGCTAGACTCAATTGGAGAAATGATATTTGCCGAAAAGAGTAAAGCGACAGGGAGGGGTATCGTGTGCGATTGATTACCAGGGAAGAAATGCGGCGCGTTTATTCCATGGAAGAGGCCATCGAGGCGATGAAGCTGGCCTTCAGACTGTTCTCGGAGGGAAAAGCTATCGTGCCGCTGAGGACCAAGATCGATGTATCGAAGAGTGAAGGCCAGGCCCTTTTCATGTCCGCCTACGTGGAGGAGACCATGTCCCTGGGGCTGAAGATCGTGTCGGTCTTTCCCAACAACGTGAAGGTCGGCAAGCCGGCCGTCCCCGCGACCATGGTCCACATGAACCCTGAAACGGGAGAGGTCTGTGCCATTATGGACGGCACCTATCTCACCCAGGTCCGTACCGGGGCCGCTGCCGGTGCCGCCACGGACCTTCTCGCCAGGAAGAACGCATCTGTAGGGGCACTGATAGGTGCCGGGGGGCAGTCGTCAGCCCAGATCGAGGGAATGCTCGCTGCCAGGAAACTGAAAGAGGTCAGGATCTACGATGCCGATGGAGAGCGTGCTCAAAAAACCGCAGAGACCCAGGACAGGAAATGGGAAAAGGCCGGGGTCAGGATACTGGCCACCAAGTCGGCAGAGGAAGCCCTGAGAGATGCCGATGTTATCACAACCGTTACGACCGCAAGGGATCCGGTCTTCCCCGCCGAGGCCGTCAAAAGGGGCGCCCACATCAACGGCGTAGGTTCCTTCAAGCCCGACATGCAGGAAATCCCACCTGAAATATATCTGAAGGCAAACAGGGTTTTCGTGGAATCCCGAGAAGCAGTCCTCTCGGAAGCAGGAGATCTGATCATTCCTATCAAAGGTGGGCTCTTCACAGAAAAGATCATAACCGGTGAACTGGGAGAGCTGGTTGCCGGAAAGGTAGAGGGTCGCAAGAGCGACGAAGAGATCACCCTTTTCAAAACGGTCGGCATTGGTGTTCAGGATGCCGTTGCTGCCGGAGAAATATACAAAAGGGCTGTTGAACAGAACGTCGGAACAGAGTTTACCTTCTGATGGATAGAAAGGAGTGATTCGCAAGAGGAGAGCCCTGGTTTCAGAGCGTAGTTTCTGTGAAAAGGCCTGTTTTCAGGGGGATCTGCCGGCACCTTTGACAAAGGTAACGGATCGGGGATGACCCTGTAAAAGAGACAAAGGGGTGATAAGCAATGAGTAGAAAGGTATTAGGGAGTATTATACTGGCCGTTCTTCTGGCCGCATTGATCGCCGCTCCGGGTATCACAGCCGAGAAACAAGAGATCTCGATAGGCGCCTTCATGCCCCTGACCGGTGATTTCGCCAGTTACGGGGCTCGTGGCAGGGTTGCCATCGAAAAAGCAGAGGCAGACATCGCTAAATTCACCTCGGAGGCCAACCTTCCCATAACCATCAAATTCCTTTACGAAGACTCCGAAACGAAAGCTAACGTGACACTGGAAAAGATCAAGGCAATGGCCGCACAGGGCGTCAAGGTCGCAGTGGGCCTTCTGGACAGTTCGGACATTCGCCTTGCCATGGGATACGCCAATGCGAACAAGATAGCCATTATTTCCTCTTTCTCGACCGTTGCGGACCTGGGGATCGCCGATGACTATATCTTCCGTCCTATACCGCACGACGACATGGAAGGAGTGGCCCTGGCAGAGCTGATCAAGACTATGGGCTTCTCCCATGTCGCGCTCCTGGTGAGGAAGGACCCCTGCGATCTTTCGATAGCCAGCAGCTTCGTCAAGGAGTACGAGGCCAGAGGCGGAAAGATCCTTGAAAGAGTTGACTTTGCCGGTGGGACCAAGGAATTCTCCGGTGAACTTTCCTCGCTTGAAAGAGCCGTGAAGCCTGCTGTCGAAGAATTCGGTGTCGACAAGGTAGCCGTCATCAGCCTGACCTGGGAGGATCTCGCCATTATCCTGAGCCAGGCGCAGGCCAGGAAGAGCCCTCTCCTTGACCTTACATGGACGGGCGGCGACGCTGTTGCGCAGAGTACCGTGATCCTTCGGGATGCCGGGGAAGCGGCTGCCAAAGTCTCTGTTATCTCGCCCATGTACTCTGCCCCGAAATCCTCCAAGCGGGAAGAGCTCCTTGCCTATGCCCAGGACAAGATAGGCGAGACCCTGGATATCTACAGTCTCGTTGCCTATGATTGCGCCTGGCTTGCCGCACTGTCTGCCATATGCACCCAATCCGGTGACGGAGAGGCGATAAAGGATGCCCTGCCCCACGTTGCTGCGAATTACTACGGGGCCAGCGGCTGGACCGATCTGGACGAACTCGGCGACAGGAAAGCGCTCAACGTAGAATTCTTCGCTGTTGATGAAGTTGACGGAGAACTAGCCTGGGTAAAGGTTTCAGAATACGACGCGGCCACAGGAGGCCTCTCCGAAGCACCATCGAAATAGTTGAATTAGTGGCCCTGTCCCTTAACAGGGACAGGGCCCATTTCTCTATTTGATCCCCAGACGGAGGAATCAAGATGCCTGAGGCAATGCTGGAAGTGTGCAACGTCAAGAAAAGCTTTGGCGGGCTCAAAGCGGTGGACGGTGTCAGCATGTCCCTGCCGCGGGGGGGTATCACTCTCCTGATCGGGCCCAACGGAAGCGGCAAGACCACCTTCGTGAACAGCATCACCGGCTTTCTCCATCCTGATGGGGGACATGTTTACCTTGAGGGAAAGGAAATAACCGGTTGGCCGATGTACAGGATCTGCAAAGAGGGAATGGTGCGTTCTTTTCAGCTTCCAGCTCCATTCGGGGGGTTGAGCATTCTGGGGAACCTTCTCGCCGCCTGTGAATGCGGCCCCGGAGAATCCCTCCTGTGGTCCCCCTTCAAGGATATGTGGAGAACAAAAGAGAGAGAGAACGTTCGGGAGGCCTTTGCAGTGGCCAGGGCCATGGAGCTGACTTCCTACTGGGACGCCCCAATGGCGGAAACCTCCACAGGACACATCAAACTTACCGAAATAGGACGCGCTCTTCTGGCCGGGGCAAAACTCGTCATCCTGGATGAACCCATATGCGGTGTTGATCCTGTGATGGCGGACGAGGTCTTCTCGTTCCTGGTCCGGCTAAGGGATGAGCAGGACCTCACCTTCCTTGTTATAGAACACAGACTCGATATCGCCTTGAAATACGCCGACTATGTCTACGTTATGAACCAGGGAACGCTGATCGCGCAGGGTTCGGTGGACGAGGTGCTGAACAATCGCCAGGTAAAAGAGGTGTATCTGGGATCATGAGCCAATTATTGCGAGTCCAGGACCTCAATGCGGGTTATGGCGCCATTCATGTCCTTTTCGACATCAACCTGGAGTGTGACCAGGGGCAGGCTGTGGCTATTGTCGGCCCTAACGGAAGCGGCAAGACGACTTTCCTGAACAGCATTTTCCGCCTCGCGGACATATTTTCAGGCAGAGTGGTCCTTGACGGTAAAGAGATCCAAAGGGAAAAGGCTCACAGGATCACCAGCTACGGGATCGGTTACCTGAGACAGGAGGGTAACGTCTTTCCCGGGCTCACCGTTGAAGAGAACTTGAAGATGGGAGCATTCAATCTGCCAGGGAAGGAAGTCAAGGAGCGAATGGATGAGGTGCTCTCCCTCATTAAACCCGTCGAGGTGTTCCTGCGCAGGACCGCAGGGACGCTAAGCGGCGGGGAAAGGGAAATGGTCGCGCTGGCTGCCGCTCTTATGTGCAGGCCGAAACTCCTTCTCCTCGACGAACCTACCAGCGGTCTCTCTCCCATCGCCTCGGCACAGATCGCTGAACTTGTAAAGAACCTGAAAGACAAGACCCACTTGAGCATGTTGGTGATCGAGCAGAACCTGAAGATCATGTTCGACATCGTCGACAAGTGTTACCTGCTGGTCAGCGGGCGAATGATATTCTCCGGCCAACCCGAGGAGCTTCAGTCAGACAGGGAGCTCATGAGAACCTACCTCGGCTTGTCCTGACGGGGGGCGATGACAATGGCCTCATTTATCGACGCTTTGACTTATTCCGCACTGCTCGGACTGATGGGATTCGGCCTGACCCTGATACGCAGAACAACAGGGGTATGGAACGTGGCACACGGGGAGGTAGTTACGATAGGCGCATACGTCGCGTTGACAGCTACATCATTCCTGTCCCATAGCCCCTATTTCTTTCTCCCCCTGGCGTTCATTGTCTGTGCTGCGGTCAGCGGGATCATTTTCCTGGCAGGTATCGAGCCTATCCGGGCAAAAGGGGCTTCCTCGATGCTCCTGTTGGTGGTAACCATTGCCATAAGCCTTATTACGATAGCTGCAATAAACATCTATGCCGACTATCTTCAGAACGTCTTCCACCTTGCCTCTAAGAACTTCCTTTTCGCCAGGTTCGATTTCACCCTTTGGGGGCAAATGGGGATTCTGTGGTCGGCATGGGCCGCCCTGGGAGCCTTGACTGTCAGTTATTACCTCATGCTCCAGCACACAAGGCTGGGGCTGGCACTGAGGGCTCTGGCAGAGCAGCCGGCCCTTGCCATAGTGATGGGGGCCAACGTAAAGGCCCTTTCATTCCTTTCCTGGTGCCTTGCAGGAGGCGCTGCAGGCCTTGCGGGTTGTCTTTTCCCGATGAGATTCCAGTGCCATCCCGGCGTGGGGACGAGCATGATAGCCACCATGTTCGCCGTTAGTATTTTCGGCGGCATCGAGAAGATGTACGGACCTCTTTTTGCGGGCCTGGTCCTGGGTTTTGCCCAGATCTACGGGATAGATCTTATCTCGTCATGGATCGGCCCGGGAGTAATTCCTTTCAAAGACCTGATACCGATGATCGTTCTTCTGCTAACCCTCCAGTTCCTTCCTGAGGGTCTGAGCGGTTTCGTCGGAAGGAGAAGGGGGTAATACCATGGGTGGACAGTGGCTTCTCTTTTCCGTGGACCTTCTGGCCCTCTTCGGGATCTACCTGGCCCTCAACCTGAGCCTGAGGCTCCAGCTGGGCTACACCGGCATAGCCAATTTCGGACTGGTGCTAGCATTCACCGGCGGAGCATATGTAGGCGGTTGGCTTCCCATAAGGTTGGGAATGTGGCTGGTCGAAGTGGACCCCTCCCTTGCGGAAGACATGATATGGAACAATGTCATCATAGCCTCCCAGGTGGACCTTTCCCTTCAGGGAGCCCCATTCACCGCAATGACCATCCTTCTGCTGACCCTTTTGGCAGCAGGTGCGGCAGGCGCGCTACTCGGACTATTGTCGGGTTACCCGGCCGTAAGGCTTGGCGGGGATTACCTGGCCATATCGCTTTTGGCATTCGGCGAAGTACTTGCGATCATAGGCAACAATTACGACCCTGTCGTTGGGGGGCCGCTTGGGGTCAGGATCCCTGACGTATGGGCCTGGGCTGGAGACTGGAGGTTCATGGCCGCTTCCCTTGCCAATTGCGTTCTGGCCCTTGGAGTGTGGATGTACCTGAATTCCGTGGAGAGATCCCCTCTGGGGAGGGTCTTGCGGGCTATCAGGGACAATTCCGATGCGGCCGCCTCGCTGGGAAAGAACGTCGCCAGGATACGGCTGAACGTCATCGTCGCTGGCGGGATCATCTGCGGTCTTGCCGGAGCGATGTACACTCTCTACACGACAGGCGTGGCGCCTAGCGCTCTAAGCCGGTTCGACTGGACGTTCCTTCCCTGGGTCATGGTGATCTTCGGCGGAAGCGGGAGCAATGTCGGGGTTCTCATTGGCACCTTTGTCTTTATCCTGGTGCAGAAGCTGATCATAACCTACAAGTTCGCCCTTTCTTTCCTGCCCTTCGACCCGGTCTGGCTTCAGTTCCTGCTGATGGGGCTCGTCCTGATCCTGGTTCTGAACTTCAGGCCCTCAGGACTTGTTACTGAGAAAGCCAGTTATGCCCTGGGCAGAAGAGAAATGGCAAAAGCAGCCGGGAAAGAAGGCCTTTGACGCCAGGCAAGACCGAAAGAAAAAGTTTGGTGATTGCTTAACACCTGACAAAAAACAGATCTGGAAACCGCCAGGAAGGGACCTTGAACAATGGGTCCCTTCCTGTATTCAGACTTGTTGCCTCTTGACTGTTAAATTGACAGATCTTTAAGTCCGGACAAAACACCCCGTCAGCCCCAAAGGGAAAATCCAGATCCCTGAAAGGGTCTTCTAAAATCCGATCTTCAGTAACTGACCAGGGTCGCTCCAAGTTTTACGATCATGTTCTGTCCGTTCCTGACCACCAGGAAAGTGTTCTCTCCCGGTGAAAGAAGGGCTCCAAGCGTTTCTGGAGATGCAATTGGCTTCCCGTTGCACTCCACCAGAATGTCGCCTTTCTGCAGTCCAGCCTTTTCTGCCGCTCCTCCCGTTACCAGTTCGGCAATTACTGCTCCGCTCTTTCCTCCAAGAGCCTTTAACTCTGCTTCATCGGGATATCTCAGGGAAAAACCCATTTTTGGGGGGGAATTGTCTCCCTCCGACCTGGATTTCCCAGGTTGGCCGCTAACACTGAAGGCCAACCCCGGCGGGGTTGCAGGATATTGTTCCCCGGGGAAAACCTCAACTATGCAGACGGCTGGCGGCTCGCTCTTCCTCAGAACATTGATCTCAAGACGGCTTGTCCCGGGCAGGATCTTTTCTCTCCACTGGGCATGATCCATAACAGTCTTACCGTTGCAGCTAACCACGGCATCACGGACACGCAGGCCACCTTTTTCCGCAGGTCCGCCCTGCGCAACTCCTGTCACTATCATCCCTTTGGCCTCTTTAAGCCCCGGTATCCAGAGGTCATCGGCAGTGACATCCCTGAACGTGGCACCGATATCGGGGCGATCAAGTTCGTTCCCCGACGCTTCGAGAAGGCTCGCAAGTGAGTTGTAGAGGGTCTTTGCTATTTCAATATCCCTCGTCCTGAAGATCTCTACCCCGTTCTTCAGGTCCGCTTTAAGACAATAAGGGTGGCTCCCCCTGTCCTCGATGAAAACAAGATGCAGGCTTTTGACCTCCGAAAAGGGGATGACGGTCTGCTCCTGGAAATCCACCAGTTTGCCGGGTGTAAAGACACCTGTCTCCTGACGGATCTTGGCGATCCCCGATGCCTTCGCTCCAACGGGGTTGATAGTCCATTCCACCCATCCGCCTTGCCATTGGACGACTTTCGTCTGGATGCCGATCAGCGCGCTTACCGCCTCGTTCACTGAGGGGTAAAAGGTCGGGAGGTACCAGTATTCCTGGATATGGTAGGGGGCAATATCCTGCGGCAAGAGAAGAGCTGGAGCAACGGTCGGTCTTAAAACAGCAAATGCGCCAAATAGGGAAAGAAGAGCGAACACTCTCAACACCCTTGACATCGGGACCAGCCTCCTCAGGCAACTCTCAAGATAAGCTCCGGAAACAATATTGCGCATTATACGCCAGAAAAAGCATGGAATTCGGATCGTGAAGCTCTGTCCCCTTAAGTTGTGTTCCTTGCGGAAGCGTACGAGGCAGAGAGGAGATCGGGGGGAATTCTGATACCGGGAAAGAACCGTCTGAACTGACCAGGCTTACCCGAGGACCCGTCTGATTCAGTAATTCGATAGCAGGTCCGGGATCCTTTGATCTACCGGACCTCTCAAAAAGGAGAGAGGACCATTCAGGGGAAAGATCATTGCCTCCCGTTCCCGGTGGGTTGCTTTCAATCCTCTCTCCAGTGGGTTCCCAGGCTCTCCTTCCTCTTCAGGGCCGCCTGGGCAACGGCTTTGGCCGTCTCGTACAGCCCCTGCATCTCAAGGACCTGCAGACGGCCAAGGGGATTCTTGATCCGGACCTTTCTCGTCCTGAAGTCCGAGAGAAGATCAAGATACCGCTCCATCTCCACGGTTCTCCTGATCGGACCCAGGGCCTTCCAGGTCTCCTCCTGCAGTTCCTTTCTCAGGGCCAAAGGATCCTGACCGTTGTCCTCCGAAACTTCATGGAGATACCCGGAAGGGGGAAGTCCTCCCGGACCGGTTGTCCTTCTCCCCTCTTTGGCCGCTGTTATCCCGGCCCGGTACCCGAATACTACGATATTGCTCAAGGCGTTCCCTCCCACCCTGTTGGCGCCGTCGACACCTCCCGTAACTTCTCCGCAGGCGTAGAGACCGTCTACGGCTGTCCTTCCGAAGCTGTCGATGACCACTCCTCCACAGAAATAATGCTCCAGCGGGGTCAGACGGAAAGGCCTCCTGATGTCTTTGAAAAATGAAATGTCCATCCCCAGGCAGTATTGCATATCCGGGTCCTTCAACATCTCTTCCGTCAGGTCCTCGAGGTGGGCGTAAACGCCCCCTTCCCGGTCCTTTTGTGCGACAAGCCTGGCGGACCTGTCCCGGGCGTAGAGGTTGCCCTCTTTGCCGTCCTTGTAGCCCCAGTCTCTCAGTGTTTCTTTCAGGAACTCATCCCCCCTGGAGTCAGTGACTCTCACGCTATCCACCAGGGAGAGGTCGACGAGCCACCTGGGGAAACCCGGTTCGGCCCATCCAAGAGGGTAGAACTGCACGAACTCCATGTCCCTCAGAACCGCCCCCGCCTTCAAGGCCAGGGCGTAGCCGTCGCCGGTGATCCTGGCCGGATTGTCCGTATGGCTGTAGATCTGCCCACCCCCGCCGGTGGCAAGGATCACCGAACCCGTGTCGATGGATCCTTCCTCCCCGGTCTGCCAGTTCTGGATATTGATGCCTGTGACCCTGCCCATACTGACACGGATACTGGTGACGACAGTCCAGTCAAGGAATTTCACTCCCGACCCTTCCGCGACAGAGATCAGTTCATCCAGAAAACCCGCGCCCCCCATGATCAGACTGGGAGCTGACGACAGAACCGAAGCCCGGCCATTTTCCAGTTTTATATTTACTCCCCATCGAATGAGCTCCCGGAGGACACCCTCGGCCTCTTCCGAGAGAACCCGTACAAGGTCGCTGTCGTTCAGGTGTTTGCCTGTCTCCATGGTCTTCTCGAAATGCTCCCGTGAAGAAACATCTCCACAGGCAAGGGAAAATATTCCCCCTGCGTAGGCGGTGCAAGTACCCAGACTCCGTTTTGTCTTGGAGACAAGCCACACGTCCGCTCCGGATCTTTTTGCCGCAATGGCGGCCACAAGACCTGCCCCGCCCGACCCGATCACCACGACCTGTGCTTTCACTGTTTCTTCTCCCCTGGGCGTGATAGATCGCAGACCCTGTTCTTTCCCTCTTTCTTGGCCTCGTACATAAGGCTGTCGACCTGGCGGAAGAGTTCCCTCCCGTCAATATCCTCCTGGTATTGGGCCACGCCAATGCTCACCGTCATGGAGACCTCTTTCCCGGGACCGGGCTGGAAGATCTCACCGCAGACTACTTTCCTGATCCTCTCTGCCATCATTGAAGCATTCCTGATGTCCGTGACGGGCATCAGTACCAGGAACTCCTCCCCACCGTAGCGGAAGGCCGTATCGCTCTTCCTGATGCTGCTTTTCAGGATCTGCCCCATCCTGTAGAGGACCTTGTCCCCTTCGATATGGCCGTAAGTATCGTTGAATTGCTTGAAGTCGTCCAGGTCGATCATCATCAGCGAAAGAGGCTGGTCGTATCTCTTCGAGATCTCGACCTCTTTTTCCAGCTGGGAGTAGAAATACCTGGAGTTGTAAAGCCGGGTAAGGTCGTCAATGATACTCAGCTCCTGGTATCTCTTTTCGCTCTCTATCAGCGCCTCCTGCATCCTGTTGCGCTCAGTTACGTCCCTGCATATGCAAAGGATCAGCTTCTGTCCCTTGTAGACGGTCCCGTTGTTGCTGAGCTCCACATCGATCACCTTTCCGTCTTTTCTGCGGTGTCTGGTCTCAAAATGGGCTCCGGAGTCGCCAACCGTCCTGAGCATCTCCTGGAGCTCCTCCCTTTCAAATATAGCGTCCCAGTCCCAGACGGAAAGGCCGTAGGCTTCCTCCAGGGAGTAGCCGAGCATATCGGCAAAGCGCTGGTTCGCTTCGTAGACACTGCCGTCAGGATAGAGGATGACGATCCCCTCCCGGGACTGCTTGAGCATGAGCTTCCACATGGCGATCTTGTCAAGGAGGTTCTGCTCCGCCTCCTTTAAGGCCTTTTCCATGCCTTCTAGTCTTTTGAGCTTCTCTTCCAGTTCCTCATAGGTCGGTTTCATTGATCTTCACCCTCCGGGAAAGACCATATCTATAAAAGGCTTCTTTTGTGCCTCGTGCCTCTTCTTCAGGGTAAAATCTATACTCAGTTCATCAGTTCAATTGTCGGACCTTCCACAATTTTTTCAACCGTAAAACTGCTTCTCCCGCTATTACAAGAGCTCTCGATCATCCCCCGTATCAAGACAAGTTGCTGTTATCAAGTATCATATCAGTTATCTGACGTATCTTCCAGAAAACATCTTCGAATCTCCGTAGCCTTCGGCCTGATCCTTCGTCCATCAGCAGCCGCCTGCTGATCTCGATCATCAGGGAGGAAGCTCTCCGGTCCTTCTCTTGCTAATCCGTTTGTCTGCATTACTTCCTCTACCAGGTCTCCCGGTGATAAA
>JAAYDT010000115.1 GCA_012729145.1 Synergistaceae bacterium
CTTCCGTTCCTCCTACTCCCGCGCCTTCCCGGCAAAAGCCAGTGGCAAAAGTTGCGGTTTCGTCCCGGTTACAGTGGCGGGGCCGCTCCGGCATCTCACCGGATTCCCGTCACCGGGGGGGTTCCCATATGACACTAATTGAAGAAAGGATACACCCTGTTTGGAAGAAGGTCAAAAGCAGAACCCGATTCTCCTGGACAGATCCTCTTCCTTCAATTCCTGGCCAGGTCATTTCACCTGAGACACGCCCACGGGACCTTGCCGTTCAAATTTGCTTAATTAGCGAACAAATGAAGGACTATGTTGCAAAAATCGCCTAAGTCCTTCTGATATCTTCTCCATTTCCTGAAAGCCCGGGGTAAAAAAATATTACAAAAAAACGAAAACGTGTTATTATTGCTTTCGAACCTTACTGTACGGATCCCGAAATGAGTAATGCAATGACCTGAGAAATGTTTTTCGAAACCAATTTTTACCATTTCTTACAGATGGAGGTCTTGACATGAGACGTTGTCTTTTTCTCGTTTTTGTTCTTGTTGCAGTTTTTTCTTTCCAGATACCAGGCCTTTCCGCGGCTTACGCTGCGGATATCGATCCAGGCGAGACTATCGTTTACTCCCATGCCGGCAACGTGGGGCCCCTCAACCCGCACATGTATTCGCCTAACCAGATGTTTGCCCAGGAGATGGTTTACGACCCCCTTGTGAAACTCAATCCTGACGGCACAATTGGTCCCGCTCTGGCGGAACGATGGACGATCTCGGAAGACGGGAAAATTTATTTCTTTTATCTAAGGCAGGACGTGGTCTTTTCCGACGGGAGCTCCTTTGATGCCTATGCGGTAGTGAAAAATTTCGAGGCCATCATGAAAAACGAAAAACGCCACAGGTGGCTCGGCATCATCGATAAAATCGATGGTTTCGAAGCAGCGGCCCCCTTCGAGTTCAAGCTAAAGCTGAAAACCCCATATTATCCATGCCTCGAAGATCTGGCATTGGCGAGGCCATTCAGGTTTTTAAGCCCGGCCGCATTTCCGGAAGACGGTGATACATCCCAAAGCATAAAAGCCCCCCACGGGACCGGAGCATGGAAACTGACAGAGACGGCTTTGGGTGAATACGATCTTTTCGAGAGAAACGAGCATTATTGGGGAGAAAAACCCAAGGCCGCCAAAATCCTGGTAAAGGTCATTCCCGATCCCGTAAGCCGTGCACTGGCCTTTGACAGCGGCGAGATAGACATCATCTATGGCCAGGGGCAGATCAATTTCGATACTTTCAACCGCCTGAAAAATTCTGCCGGCGTTTCAGCCGCGGTATCAAAACCCATGGGTACAATGGTAGCCGCGATCAACAGTGCAGCCGGGCCAACCCGAGAACTCGAGGTCCGACAGGCCTTGCAGCACATGGTCGACAAGAAAGCCCTGGTCATGGGAGTAACATTGGGGACCCTTTCGCAGGCAGATACACTTTTCGCTCCCAATGTCCCATACTGCGACCTTGGATTGCCTCCTTACGAATTCAATATTGACAAAGCGGGAGAGCTTCTTGATAACTGCGGATGGAAACTTGTGCAGGGAAAACGGATAAGGGAGAAAAACGGAGAGCCGTTGAACATCGATTTCTGTTTCATCGGAAACGACGCGGCTCATAAATCCATTGCCGAGGTCCTTCAGGCTCAGGCCCAAGCCGCAGGAATAAACCTGAACCTCCTTGGGGAAGAGTCCGACTCCTTTTACCGCCGCCAGAAAGAAGGCGATTTCGGGTTGATACTTAATCCCACCTGGGGACCCCCTTATGAACCACACGCCATGGTCTCATCCATGCTTCTGCCGTCTCACGCCGATTTTATGGCCCAGTCCGGGTTGCCAATGAAAGCCGGGATCGACGAAAAGATTCACAAGGTGCTGGCCTGCCAGGATTTAAAAGAACGGTCGGATCTTTACAGGGAGATCCTTGCCACCCTGCATGAACAGGCAGTCTATCTCCCATTATTCTACTCTGCGCTTTTCGAGGTCCATAGACCTGACCGGCTTGGAAACGTCAGTTTTGGCGGGGGAAAAACAGATATCCCCTTCAGAGAGTTCGTTCTGGAATAGATTTGATGACCAGATTCATTTTTCGACGCCTCGTGACACTGGTTCCGCTTTTATTCGGAGTCTCCGTGATCGTGTTCCTTCTATTGCATCTGGGACCGAATGATCCGGCCATGAGCTATCTGCGGCTTTCCAATATTCCTCCCACTGATGCCGCCCTTGAGGAAGCCCGGGAAACTCTCGGTTTGAACAGACCCTTGCTGGAACAGTATCTCGCCTGGCTGTCACGAGCCGTTCGTCTTGATTTCGGGATCTCCTACACCACCAAGGCGCCGGTAACCAGGCATCTGCTGCATTACCTTCCAAATACGATCTATCTTGCTGCTGTCTCCATGCTCATCACCGTGGCTTTGAGTTTGCCTCTGGGCATCCTGGCGGCAAAATCAAAAGGCAGATGGCCGGATCACCTTAGCCGCCTCCTTGCATACATTGGTGTGTCTACCCCCAGCTTCTGGCTGGCTTTCCTGATGATAATCGTATTCGCGGTCAGGCTTGGGTGGCTGCCCACTATGGGGCTGGGGGGCTTCAGGCACGTAATTATGCCCGCATTCTCGGTCGCATTGATGTCAACCTGCATCAACATGAGATTGATCCGGGGAAACATGCTGGAACAGATGCATACACGTCATGTTCTTTACGCCCGATTGAGAGGCGTCAAGGAAGGATACATCCTGAAAGGGCACGTGCTTAAGAATTCCCTGATCCCCGTGGTAACCGCATTGGGAATGCATGTTGGAGAGATCCTTGGCGGAGCCGTAGTAGCAGAAGTTATTTTTTCCTGGCCCGGCGTGGGCCGTTATGCCGTATCAGCAATTTACAACCGCGATTTCCCCGTGATGCAGTGTTTCATCCTTATGATGACTGCGATCTTTGTTTTGTGCAACCTTTTGACAGATATTCTGTATGCATTTCTGGATCCCCGAATCAGATTGCAGGAACAAGAGGGAAACCATGTCTGAAACCAACCTGCACTTTCGCGAGCGTATGGATCTCACAGGGAATGTATCCGATAGGAGAAGGGCAAGGGCCCGGTCGAAGATCACGGGAAAAACGATCGCGCTGGTTCTGGCCGGGACGGTTCTTCTAATGATCGCGGGCATGGCGCTTTTTGCCCCCTGGATCGCTCCATTTGATCCAACAGCCATTGATCTTGGAAACCGGCTTGCCCCGGCAAGCAGTACCCATATCCTCGGAACAGATCATCTAGGGCGAGATATGCTCTCGAGACTAATCTGGGGTGCCAGGCCTTCGCTGGGTTCGGTGGTTACCATCGCCGTTCTGATAATGGCAACCGGCTTCCTGACGGGATCATTGTCCGGTTATGCAGGCGGTTGGGTGGATTCGTTGATTATGCGCGTCTGCGAGGCGTTCATGACATTTCCGACGTTTATTCTTGCCCTGTTTTTCATCGGAGTTTTCGGAATGGGAATGACCAACGTGGTCATTGCAATTGTGCTTACTCACTGGGCCTGGTATGCGCGAATTGTACGGAGCATTGTCCTGAATCTGAGACACCGGGATTATATCCTGGCAGCAAGAGCGGCGGGGGGTGGTCCGGTCAAAATATTCCTTCGGCATATAACCCCCCCCGTCCTGGCACAGCTGATGATCCTGGCCACATTGGATCTTGGCCACATGATGCTCCATGTCTCGGGATTGTCCTTTCTGGGACTGGGAATACAGCCTCCGAGCCCGGAATGGGGTTGCATGATCAACGATGCCCGACAGCAGATCTGGACAAATCCCGGGTTGGCGCTCATCCCCGGATTAATGATCTTTCTTACTGTACTGGCTTTCAATATTCCCGGTGAGCTTTTACGGGACAGGCTTGACCCGTCATTATTGGAAAGGGAAGGGGATTGAGGGATCTGAGGATGTCATCTGCCCTGGAGATAGAAGATTTACGGATAGTCCTTGCCAAGGGGGAGGTTCCCATAATCAATGGCCTTTCTTTTGTGGTTCCTGCCGGAAGAACCGTAGCCCTGGTAGGAGAAAGCGGCTCTGGGAAAACAATGACTTCCATGGCGGTAATGGGCTTGCTGCCTCAAGGCGTTATCCGGACAGGGGGACGGATCGTCCTCGGGGGTCTGTCAGTAGAAGGTCTTTCCTCAGAGGAGTACCGTCGGCTTAGGAACACGGCAGTAGCCATGGTGATGCAAAACCCGATGAGCGCTTTCGACCCTGTACAGAATATCTCTTATCATTTCCGTGAAACTCTGGCCTCCCATGGTTCAGGCAATAAAAAGGAGATCAGGGAAAAAGCGATCCACGGTCTCGAAGTGGCAGGTTTTCCCGACCCTCGGGCAATTTTGGAGCTTTACCCTTTCCAGATGAGCGGCGGAATGCTCCAAAGAGTGATGCTTGCAATAGCCCTTGTTTCCTCACCGCAACTGGTGATCGCAGACGAGGCTACTTCAGATCTTGACGTCCTTTCCCAGGCCAGGATCCTGAAGTTGCTTAAGGAGCACTGCGGCCAAGGCGGATCGGCATTACTGCTTATCACTCACGACCTGAGCGTTGCAGCCAGTATGGCTGATGAGATCGTCCTCATAAAAGAAGGGAAGCTGGTTGAAAAAAATGAAGTGGATGCCTTTTTCCGTAAACCACAAACACATTATGCCGCCAGACTGCTGGATCTCCACCGGGGTTTGTATACACGGCGGTTCATCAGGATCATGAATAACATGACTGAAGGCGTATCCTCATGAATCTGATCGAGATGCGGAAGGTGCGGAAAAGCTACCGTCAGGGCGGATTTCTGGGAAGCCGCACATCGGTGGACGTTCTGAGAGGCGTGGATCTTGAGATCCCTCCGGGGCGCTGCCTGGGGCTCCTGGGAACCAGCGGCTGCGGCAAAAGCACAGCCGGTCGTTTGATCCTGGGGCTGGAAAAGCCCGATGGAGGGGGTGTTTACTACAAGGGGCACAACATCCAAACCCTGAACTCCGAGGACAAACGCAGATTCAGACGGAACAGCCAGGTGGTTTTTCAGAATTCGCACGGATCGGTCAATCCAAGGTTCAAAGCCTGGACCATTGTTTGCGAACCTCTGACCTACTTTGGAAAAACCAGAAAGACAGAGCAGAGGGAGAAAGCCGCAATGCTCCTGAAAACAGTGGGACTCTCCGAAAGGGATCTCGACAAACTGCCCCATCAGTTCAGCGGAGGAGAGCTCCAGCGTGTGTGCATCGCAAGGGCGCTGGCGCTTGATCCTGATTTTATCGTGTTCGACGAAGCTGTCAGCTCTCTGGACATGTACAACCAGAGCCTCGTCCTCGAGCTTCTGTCTTCTCTGAAAAAAGAGACCGGGATGACGTCTCTTTTCATCTCCCACGACCTTCGCGTCCTTTTGAAGATCAGTGATTCCCTGGCAATCATGGATAAGGGCAGGATCAGTTCCCTGGTAAAAGACCCATCCGACCTGGAATTCTCTGGAGGAATGTTCGATCCCGCTTTTCAGGAGCTGGCCAGATCCGTTCTTCCCTCTGAACCGGTACCCCGTCCGGAAAGTATGCGTATGGGCTACTCCTGACAAGGTCTTTTTACAATTACCTTTTCTCTGCTGGATTTTCGAGAATATCTTCCCGATTTTTCCTTTCATGACATAGGTACCAGTCGTTCCTGGCCAGATCCTGGCCGAAGAAAAAACAGGTCCCGGGCAGGGATGCTACCGGGACCTGTTCAATGGGGTAACATGGCGACGATCAAGAAGCCTGATTCTTAATATGTTGAACAGACCTACATGTCCGCCGGGTGCAGCATCACTACCAGACCATCGGCGTCAAGATACAGAGCCACCGACTGCTTTCTGTATCTGTTCGAAAATATCCCCGAACTGATCTCGGTTCCGTCCCGGGAAAGGAAACGCGTCTTATCAGGGTCCCAGGGATATTTCTCCATCTTCTGGGTAATTATGTTGAACGGGTGCATCGTAAGATATTCAAAGACAGCGCCAGCCTTGCTCTCATATTGAACTCCCTCGTCGGCTGGAGATTCCCCCTGAGGCTGCCCCATTGAAGAAAGCACGCCACCGGAAAGACAGATCGCAAATGCCAGGGCAAGGATACTCGACCCTTTGGAAAATTTTTTGAAAGAAAGGGTCCCCATCAGTTGATCCTCCATTCCCTCCAGAAGATCGGACCAGGTTCAGCCCCCATACCGGCTTCTTCACTTGAGGGTATCTCGTCCGGGAGCTCAAAGGACAGAAGGTTGCCGGCCAGCCTGGTATTTTCGCCAAGAGCAGACTGAAGATCCTGCTCGGAAGCCATGCCGACAACCCCAAGATATACGCTGTCATCGAACACTGTAATTCCTGTTATCTGAAGCCCGCTAAGATCAACGTACTTCTTGCCGTCACCCCAGGCGCCCTCTCCGGTCATTGCATTAACAGCATAGAACCTTGATCCTCCTATGGCGCAAGGATCCAGAAGATCCCCCGAGAAAGTTCCAAAGATAAGGTAGCCATTGTAATAGGTTACGGGCGTAGTAGGTATCTCCGTCGGGCTCGTCCTGAAATTCATGTACCATCCGTTAACGCTCGTCGAGGTCCCCTGTATTGGGCTCAACTCATCCAGGTCTTCGATGGTAAGCGGATCACCGACAGAAGCCCTTGCCGTGTTGAGAGCGTAGAGTCTGTAACCCGAAGAAGAAAAGTTCAGGTTTTCCATGTCTCCCGTCTGGTAGAACAGCCATGGCTGACCTCCCAGCACTCCAATATCCATCCGGTAGGTTATTCCGGCATCGTCTCCGTTCGACTGGAAGATCTGAAGAGGGCTTTCCCAATTATCTCTGGAAGACGTCCATGAATAGACGTTGCCCACGATATCGCCGGCATAAACATGATCCAGAACCCTTGAAGCCGTGTTGCGACTGAAACCTGTCACGGGAGCACAGACAGGCTTCAGCACATTGATGCCTCCGGAATCCTTAACGGTCAGTTTCCTCAGAATCTCTCCATTCTCGACATCAATCATGTAGACAACGCCCTCACCGAAATTCTCCCCGAACTGTCCCGGGTGGCCATTGCCGATTGTAACAATCCACCGGTCTTCCCAAAGGTCCTGCTGCTCCTCCACTACTCCGGCTGTGTAAGCAACAACGGGAGTGCTCAGGGTTCTGAAAAGATCGCTGTAGCCCAGTTCTTCTCCGGTCTCACTGTGGAGGAAACTGGAATAATCCGCCTGAAGGCCGCCGTTTCTCTTCCAGTAATGGATCTTTCTTGAATCGTAGGTCAGGGCGGAAGATCCATCGGGGGAAACGACGTTGTTCTCAACGGCCCACAGAAAGACAGGCTCGTCCGGATCCGTAACGTCCAGGGCGTAGATCCCCTGCCCTCCGTAACCCAGGCAGCCTGTCAGGACGGTTCTCCATTCTCCCTGCAGGAGAACATCCTCAGCGACAAGAGGCCCGTCGAGAAGGTACCGCGGGACGGACGGGACATCGTTGATAAGCTCCACTGTCCCGTCGTTGGCAAAATTGGCCTTGAGACCAAGGAGCCTTCCGTTGCCGAGGACGTTCGGGGGAATGAATGCCCATTCCTCTTTTCCTTCATCTTCGGGATCTATCGCGTGCAGCAGTCCGGCATTGCTTTGAAGGTAGAGTATCTTTTTCCGGCCCGCATGATCGGCTGCAAATGCCGCATAGGTCTGCGAGGGGTAGTTCGCACTGGGAGGCCCTACTTCCGTTACCCCTCCGTGATAGACGTCGGCGAACATGAACCGGGATGAAGATGCCGGTTCTTCGTACCATACGTCTGAGCCCCTTACCCAATCAATTAGTTTTGCAAGAAATCCCGACGACAGAACGAACTCTCCAGAGCCTGTCACCTCATCCTCCAGGGATGCGCTTGTCGAAAAAGCCACGAAGTTGCTCGCGTTTCTCAGCCCCTGTGCCTTTGGTGATGCGGCTCCCGCCCAGTCAATAGTGCAGATATTTCTACCGGCAGGTCCCAGGGTCTGAAGCCTTTCTGAAGCATCCCACACCGGGACGTCAGAAAGGCCCTCCTCTTCGTCCACGGCGTACTGGTAGAGGTGCCCTTTCCACTGGGAGGATTCCTGGGGCAGGAAGGAAGCCACGTAAATTGATGAGTCCCCCGCCTCGGTACGGGCGGGACTGACCATGGGGGCCCCGCCGGTCGTCTGTGAGGCCTGGATGATCCTGAAAATCTTCCTGAAATGTGCGAGAAGGCTGTGAATATCCGTCGCGAAGAAGGCCCCCGGCCCGGGATCCGACGGGTCGGCCTCTCCCACCTGTCCGTCCCAACCCATGTCGGCCATCTGGTTCAGGGTGACTGCCAGGCTCTCCATTTCATCGGGGTCAATCAGTCCAATTACCAGGGTCCTTACTGGAAGGGCTCTTTGGCCATCGCTGGATGCATTTATTCTTTCCTGGTAAAGCCTTCTTACAGCCTCCACGGGATCTCCTATGTCCGTGTCTTCTCCGTCTGTGAGAACGATTAGCCAGTTGTACTGGCACCTCCACTGGATCACACCTGTTGATTTATAGAATTTTACGGCAGAATTCTGGGTGGCGTCCCAGGAATAGTTTCCGCTTGATCCCGAAGCTTTTGCACCGTAGATCGAGGCCGCAAGAGGTGTTCCACCCTGGCCTCGTAGCTCCGGGTTCCCCTCCTCCTCCCTGCCGTCGAACCATTGCAAAATATTTGAAAGATGAGAAGAATTGTCGGTAGAATCAAAGTCAACCCTCAATAGCGCCCTTGCGCCCCCCGTACCGTAGTGGAGATTTTGTGTCTCGCGGTAATATTGGTAGGGATATGTGGTACGGCGGCACCAGAAACCATACCAATCGGCTCCTATGCCGCCTGACGAGTAGGTCTGGTCGTAGGTCGCGAGGGCGATCCTCAGCCCGAAGATAAGCTGCTGGTCGGAAAATATCTCGTTTAGGACCAGCTTCATCTTGTAGAGACGACTGTCGTTGGGATACTTGTAGCGGGAATACCCCTCCGGGGGATCGTCATTCGGATGTGTCCCCCCGAGCCACGCGAGAGCCTCGCTTCCCTGTTGTGATGTGATCAGGTCTATTTCACTCTGGGGGATGTACTTAAGGTTGGCATGATAGTTGTAGGGACCCTGAGGATCGTTATTATTTCCGTCAAGGTCCTGGCCATAGTAGAACTGAGGGCTGGAGAAATTGTAGCTTACCGGTTTGGTTCCGTCGCCGTAGGTAGTAACATCATTTTCAGGCCCAAAGGTCATGGATCCGCTCGTGTCCAGAAGAAGAAGCACGTTGGGCTGAACGCTGTTATGATAAAGTGGTGGTATGGGCTTGCTGTAGGAGGGGAAAATCTGAGGGGCCTCGGACCCACCTCCGCCTTGTACGCTGATATTCACAGAGGCGCTGGCCGAGGATCCTGGCCTGGATATCGTTGCCACGTTAGTGATATCCTGACCCGCAAGGACTTCCGGAATCTTTGCCCTTATCCGGATTATCCTGACGGTGTAATTCCAAAACAGGAATGATCCCGTGAAGTCGTTGAAACTGCCCGTCCAAGGATATCCCTCTATCGATTCATTGCCGAATAACCCCGTCCAGACCCTGATATAGCTGTAGGTGACCTCTTCGAAGCCGGACATGTTATCAAATAGCGTGGCATTTGTCAGCTCGTTCCTGGGAGTCTTACCAAGATCGATGGTAAAAATAACAAAGTCCCCGGGATTGGGGTCGGAAATGTCTACGGTCTTCGTGATGGAAAATGCAGCTTCTGCCGCTCTCTGGAGATGCAGCGGAGCAATAACGATGACCATGATCATTAGAAGAAGCCGGAAAATCTTACTGAAAACTACGATCTTTTTCAAATCCTTCACCCGCCTCTTCAGGCCTGCAGTCTCAAAAAAAGAGCCTCAAAACAATACCTATTCGCCCCGAACCCGGATAACGGCTTCGCTCAATGCCTTCTCCCTCTCACCAAGAACTGCCCTGCTCCTGACCATGTATACTCCGTATCGGTCCATTCCGAAGCCGGCACCGACATCGCCCTCTCCCCGGTTGGAGGCGGCGTAGGAGGAAGAAAGATGCCTTGACCCAAGGTATTGGATCATCGTAGCGTTCAGTTGGGGCGGGAATATTGTTCCCGGGGCCAGCGCGATCGAAGAAATTTCGTAATTCAGGTCAAAAACCTCGACTTCCACATGGACATCGGGGTTTCCCGCCGACGGAGACAGAGGAGAATGGTGGACCCGGAGGGCAGAGGGATCGCCTGTAACACCGATCTCTCCTGTAAGACTGGCTGAAGAAAACCTCGGCAGCATGTCATTGCTCTCTATATAGCTGTCCAGCCATTGCTTGCCGGTTTCCAGACCTCCCTCTGCTTCGTTGGTAATGGCGATGTCTCTTACATGGCTCAATGACGTCGAAAAGAAATTTTCCACCAACACCAGGACAACTCCCGAAAAGGCGAGACCAAAGAGCAGAACTGCCAAAGTAAGAGCCAGGACGGCACCATCTTTTCTATTCCTTGTGATCACAGGTTTTTCACTCTCCAGCTGGCGTTGATCTCCTCGACGTCTTCCCTGCTTCCCTCTTTTCCGTAACCGACAATGGTGACCCTTATAACTCTTTCATCTTCAAAAAAGACAGCCGAGAGATCACTAATACCCTCGATCGAAACTCCCCCGCCGGCTCCGGCCCTCGGATCAATAGCATGGAAAACACCATCCTCACAGAATCCCCTTAGAAATCTTACCCGGTGCAACTCATCAAGCCTGGATATGCTTGTAGGATCTCCACGATTCTCGATGGTCATGCTGTTCCCCGACACCGTTTTTACGAGCAAGGGTGAAGTCCCGGTAGGGAAGACCACCCAATCATTCACCGCAATTCCTTGCGGGGAGCCGTTAAGCTGGATCGATACCTGTTCCAGTGATCCCACCTCGAGGTCTCCGGGAGAAAGAAGAGACAATCCGGTGGGTTCCCCATAAACAACATGAAGTTCCCCTGAGTTGTTGATGTGAAGGGCAGAGGGATATTCATGGGCAGCGACCCCGGCACTGTAAACCTGATCGAAAGCGGTCTGGAAGTCATCGGAAGTCACGGGCATCCCGAGTCCAGCATGTTGAATTGGCTTCGCAAGGACCGAAAGTACCATTTCCGCCCTTTGGCGCGCCGAGACGCCGGAGGAGATGAACTGGAAATTGGAGAGGAAGAGAGTCATGGCACCCAGAACGGCGCCCATGATAATACCTGTCACAAGGAGCGTGACAAGAAGCTCCGTCAGGGAAAAAGCCTTTCTTCCGGTTTGAGAAAAGGAAGAATGCAAACGGGAAAAAGCCATGGACACCTATCCTTTCACCTGCACTTCCCGAAAAAGAGAGATCTCTATCGCCTACGGCTGCTGACCTGGTGGTCCCGTATGCTCATGATTCGTATCACCGTAACCATGTCCAGGCCGGGTATCTCCCTGCTGCTGCTGTTCTTGCTGCTGATTTTGTTCCCCCCTCAGGCGCTTTCCTCTGGTCTGTTCGCCGGAAGAGCTCACACATCTGACTATCTCCAGCACCTTGCCTCCATTTACACCGGCCCAGGAGACCCTTAACCTCAGAGTTTTCCCGACGATCTTGCCTCCTGTGCTTTCTTCCCCATCAATGGATAACTGGAAGGTGTATTTCCCGATCACCCGGGAACCGCCCTGAATCTCTTCTATTGCCAGGGATTCTATCTCCTTCAATTCGGAAGCGGCCTTGATCATAGCTTCCTCTTTTTCCTTGAGGGTTACCTGAAGGGCCACTGCTCCTGTGACCAGAGCAGCGATAGAAAAGAGAGAAATTGAAAGAATAACTATCGAAACAAGCGTTTCTACTAAGGTAAATCCTTCATTCTTATCTTTTAATTCAAAAAACAAACCCCGCATTCTTCTGAGCCTCTCTATGCAGGAATAGGAAATGATGAAAGTGGATAAAATAGATAATCAACTGAAGTTGTTGAAATTACAAAAATTCGGAAAAGATTTTTTAATCAAATAATTGAGTGGAATCACTGAAACAAATGATTTTAACAAATCAAAGTCGGACATTTACAAATATATCTTCCTATTAAGTGATCATACTGTCAACACTTTGTTGTTTTACGTGTGTTGTTTTACGCCTTAGCTGTTGAGTGCCACAACATCGTAGACAGATTTATGTGCCACAACATCGTGGACTCGGATTTATTGCAATAACCATTTTGATGTTCCATCTTCATGGGAATCTCTTATATGCAGGAGGTTCCCATGAA
>JAAYDT010000026.1 GCA_012729145.1 Synergistaceae bacterium
CGGCTCACGCTAACCTCCAGGGCCTTCACAAGATAGCAGACCGTCTCCGTAACTGGCACTTCAAGGCCTGCCCGGATGCCTCTTCTCATGATCTCGCCGCTTATGGCCTCTATCTCGGTCCTGTTGCCCGACAGGATATCCTGAAGCATCGATGGCCGGTTTCCCGATGTCAGTTCAAGGATCTCCAGCAGAGCCGACCACTGCTCGTCGGGGTCAAACGGTATGCCTTCGGCATCAGCCACTGACACTGCCTCACGGCAGAGGGACTCCATAACCTTCCTGGCAAAGGGTGAACCCAGGATCTGGGCGTTGGATGAGCGGGTCAGGGCCGCCACGGGATTAACACCGGCGTTGACGATGACCTTTGCCCAGATCGCTCTCCAGGGTTCGTCTTCAAGATCGGCGTTGAAGCCTGCGGCCCGGAAAAGCCCGAGAACATCTTTGGCATCAACCCCTGGTGTTACCGGGGCGAAACGGATAAACCCGTCCCCTCCGCAGTAGACCACTCCCGGCTCCGGCCTGAAGGCTCCGTAACTGATAGATCCCGCAAGAAGTTTTCCTTCGGGGACGTGCTCCTGCAGTGCTTCCACGTTCCCGAGTCCGTTCTGCAGGGTCAGGACCCATCCATCGGGGGAGAGAAGGCCCTTAAGGTTGGCTGCCACCTCCGGGTTCTGCCAGGACTTGACAAGGACTATCACAAGGTCGGCAGGGGGACAGCTGGAAGGATCGTCGTGGATCTCCAGGCACACCGTCCTGGTCTTTTGGCCGGATCCTCCGTAAACCAGTCCGCGGGACCTTATCCTTTCAACATGAATTCCCGGGCGAGAAAGGCAACGGACAGGCATGCCAACCTCGTGGAACTGGACTGCCAGGCGACTCCCCAGGGCTCCGCATCCATAGATGGTTATCGTGACAGATCACCCTTTCCTGTCTAGTCCCAATTACCCTCCCCCTCCTGTCTGGGCCGGGAGAGACCTTTGCCGGCCATCCAGGTAAGGAAGGGCGTCAGGATATATATTATCGTGCTGTTTCCCATTATGAAAAAGGATGCCACCATGCCCAAAACGGCAAGCACCGGCGCGACCATGCTCCTCCGCTTTCCTGACCTGACCCTCTCGGGGTCTATATCGCTGTCTACCAGCCTGTTGCCTGATGTGGCGTACCACCAGTTGGCCATCATCAGGGACCCAAGTACAAAGATGTTCAGGTGGAATATCAGGTCTGCCTCCAGAATGTCCATGAACCTGCTTAATGTCGACGTGGAGAAGGGGACCAGACATACGGCCGCAAGGAAAAGGAGGTTGATCGCCAGGTGGACGGGATCGGTCCTTCTTATCCGGGTGCTCTGCCTGTGATGCCAGATCCAGAAAAGAGACAGGAGAAGGAAACTGATGAGGTAGTTCATGAGAGGATCCCCAAGCCCCTCCACAAAGGCATCGAAGGCCTTCCTGTCCAGCCTGACGGAATATGAGGGGGCCCTTATGTCCAGGACAAGGATGGTCATCGCCACGGCGAAGATGCCGTCCGCCAGGGCCTCGATACGACCCTTCGAGAGAGTGCCTTCACGGATCCTTTTGTCCTGCGGCAACCTTCATCCCCCCTCTTGAAATATTAACGACCTCTACATTATATCTGCGAGAACAGGCTTCTGCATACATAAATTAGGCAACAAAGGTCCTTTTCCAATATAATTCTTGTTGTCTCCGGTCCATCAGTCTTCACCCGAGGAAAGGGGGCTCGAGCCGCCTTGGATCCCTCCAGGAAGAACCGTTTTGTCCTCCTTGTCGCCCTTGTCATCCTGTGGGTCATGCTCACGGGGTCTTTCGAGCCGGCTTCACTGGGTGCCGGGATAGCAGTAAGCGCTCTCATTGTCCAGCTGACCTGGAGGCCGCTGCTTCTGGGCACACGTCACGTGGGTGCCCCCTCAGCCCGCCCCCTTGACATCAAACCCCTGGAGATATTGAAAATATTTCCCCGCTTCATGTTCGACATTCTCAAGGCCTCGGCAGAGGTGGCTATCATCGCGCTCAAGCCGCGAATAGATATCAGGCCTGGCATAGTAAGGGTGGATTCACACCTCAAGAACAAGACGGCCCTGGTCTTCCTGGCAAACTATATCACCCTCACGCCTGGAACACTCACCGTAGATATCGACACGGCCCGCCACCACGTGTTCATCCACGCCCTCGATCTTGGAACACTTGACGCCCCGGATATCCGCAACGAGGTAGCCATGCTCGAGAAGCGTCTAGGGAGGGTCCTTGAATGATAACGGCGATGATCTGGGCACTGATGATCTCAGCCGCCCTGGGTTTCTGGCGGGTCATAGTGGGCCCTACGGTCCCTGACAGGATAGTGGCAGCCGATGCCCTTTCAATTATAATGACCACTACCCTCGCCCTCCTGGGGCTGGTTTTCAACAACCCTGTCTTCCTCGATATCGCCATAGCCTTCGCAGTACTGGCCTTTGCGGATGTCCTGATCATGGCCAAGTTCTTTGAACACGGAGAGCTGCACCTATGAGCACGTTATTTCGCGAGTCCGCTGCCTATGTGCTGATGGCAGGGGGCGCGTTCTTCTCTCTGGCCTCCGTTATAGGCATCATAAGGTTCCCGGATATCTATACCCGTATCCATGCGGGCACAAAGGCCCTTACGGGAGGGGCCACCCTGATCCTTCTCGGTGCCGCTCTCTACACTCCTTCGTGGCAGATATCTGCAAAACTTTTCCTGATAGCCGCATTCCTTATGGCGACCAACCCCATCGCTTCCCATGCCATATCCAGGGCCTGTTACCGCCACGGGATGAGACCCGGATTGGCGTTCATCGACGAATACGGCCATTCAGGGGAAAAGGGGGACAGAACATGAGCCTGTCATTCATGATCTTCCTCTATGTTTTTCTGATCGCCACCGCCCTGGTCATTTCTGCCATAAACGACATCCTGAGCGCAGTGATAACCCTTTCAGTGTTCGGGATCCTCCTGGCCACTGCCTTCGCGATACTGCAGGCACCGGATGTGGCCCTCACACAGGCAGTGATCAACTCAGGCATTGTCACTGCTCTCTTCCTGGTAGCCTTCTCTCAGACCGAAAAACCTGAATGCTACAGCGAGGAGGAAGAAGAATGAGCATCAGGCCCTTCATCTTCCGCATCGCTGCGCTGATACTCTGTGTATCCCTTGGACTGATGCTGTTCCGGGGGATCGCCGCCCTGCCGGTACCGGAAAAGGTCATCGGACCCGCCGGCCACTATCTTGCCCGCACCGCCGGGGAGACGGGGGCAAGGAATGTCGTGGGCGCTATCCTGTTCGACTACAGGGCTTTCGACACCCTGGGCGAATCCACGGTCATTTTCACGGCCGTATGCGGCATAGCCATGCTCTTTTCCAGGAGAAAGTTCCACCGGTCATCAAGAGGCCTTTCGTTCATCGCAAAGAGGGGGATAGGGATAATGGTGCCCTTCCTGCTGATGTACGCTTCGGTGATAATCCTCTTCGGCCACTTGTCGCCAGGCGGAGGTTTCCAGGGGGGCACCATCTTTGCGACGGTGACGGTACTTCTCTGCGTTGTCTACGGTTCAAGTTTCGAGTCCCAGTACTTCCCCCCCCCGGACAAAGGATATCCTTGAATCCGGCGGTGCCCTTCTCTTCTCCGGGATAGGGCTGATAGGGCTTGCCGCCGGAACGGGTTTTCTTTCAAACATCGCCGCCGGTTTCCCGGCCGGCACTTTCGGATCATTCCTCAGCGCGGGTTCCGTTCCAATACTGAACGTAGCGGTAGGCATGAAGGTCGGAGCGGGGCTCTCGACGATCTTCTACAGCATGATCAAGATGCTTGATGCCGAAAACGATCATATTGAAGGAGGCAGGCCCAGGTGATATTGCTGAGTTACGCCACCGCGATAATAATCTTCTGCATCGGCCTGTATACCATCATGGTAAGGAGGAACCTTTTCAAGACCGTACTGGGACTTGCGCTCATGGAATCTGCGGTACTTCTTATCATTGTCTCTTCAGGTTATATACCCGGCGGAGTTCCCCCGATCGCTCCATTCAGCGGCCAGGCGGTCAACCCCCTGCCGCATGCATTCACCCTCACGGCCATAGTGATCGGGGCCAGCGATATCGCACTTGCGTTGGCTTTCATCGTGAAGCTGCACAGGCACTACAGAACGGTCGACCTCGACAGGATCAGGGGGCTGCGCGGATGACTCTCGTCCTTGCGATAATGCTGCCTCTCCTGTCAGCATTCCTGATACCTTTTTTCCACCTGGCAAGGAAGACCCTCTCCGCCGGCCTTATCAGCATCATGGGGCTGGCCTCTATCTCGGCGGCCCTGGCCGCTGCGTACACGGGCTGGTACTCACCAGCGGTTTCGCTGATGGGTGGATGGGCTCCCGACATAGGCATCGCCCTCGTGGGCGACAGGCTCTCCTCGGCATTTCTTCTGTTGACCTCTATCGGGAGCGGAGCTGCATTGGCCTGCGCGCTGGAGAAGTTCGGAGGAGGGCCCTGGAGGTTCTATGCCCTCTTCTTCCTGTTGCTCGGGTCCATGAACGGGATACTCCTCACGGGGGATCTTTTCAACCTTTTCGTCTTCTACGAGATCTTTTCAGTGGCCGCATACCTTTTGGTGGCCTTCTCCATGTCCTGGCAGGCTCTTGAGGCGGGACTCAAGTACCTGGTCCTTGGTACCATAGGGGCTCTTTTCATCCTCCTGGGGACAGCTTTCACCTTCATGGCTACAGGTGTCCTCAACATGGCTCTCCTGGCCGAGGCGCTTGCCTCGATCCCCAGGGAGACATTGACGGCTATATCTGCATGCCTCGTGCTTGGCCTAACGATCAAGACAGGGGCCTTTCCGGTCCATTTCTGGCTCCCCGACGCCCATTCCTCTGCCCAGACCGCAGTAAGCGCGCTTCTGTCGGGAGTGCTGATCAAGGTCTCGATCTACGCTTTGATGCGGGTCTGTTACATCTTTTTCCTCGGGACGAACGGAACCGTGTTCCTTGCTATAACAGTCACAGGTTCCCTTTCCGTCCTGGGAGGTCACCTTATGGCATTGAGGCAGGACGACATCAAGAGGCTGCTGGCCTATTCCACGGTGGCCCAGATAGGGTACATCCTCATAGGAATCGGGTGTGCCAGCGCCGCCGGGGCCGCAGCAGCAGTCTTTCATACCTTCAACCACATGCTTATGAAGATGGGCCTCTTCATAACCGCCGGCAACCTTTCGGAAGAAAAGGGGACCAGGGAGATATGCGGACTTACAGGGTTATGGAAGAGTCACCCCGTATGGGTCGCCGTTTTCGCCGTCCTCTCGGCTGCCATAGTTGGCATACCCCCTCTCAACGGCTTCATGAGCAAATGGTTCATCATCCTGTCCTCCGCCGGCGCGGGGACAGTCATTCCTGCTCTTGTCATAGCTGCGGGCACGGTAATATCGGCGGCCTACTACCTCAGGATCCTTTCAGCGTTCATTTCACCTGGGGAGGGATCCTCCAGTGGCCTTCCGCCGTCTGTTCCCCGCAAGCCCCGGAGGAGAAGCATCTCTTTCGCTATCGTTGGAAGTTTTGCCCTTTTATGCCTCGTCCTGGGTGTAATGGCCTTCTCCCCGTTTTTCAGGGAATGTTTCTCTTCGATCGGTCAAACGGCCGTTGATGTGGAGGCTTACGTAGGACTGGTGACAGGAAGATGAACCTGCGAAAAAGGATACTGATACTCTAGAAAGAGGCATGAAATGATGTTCGACACAGCTCATGAACTGTTCAGGATCGATACGTTCTCCATGGTGATGTCCGCACTGGTGGTCTTCATGACAGTAGCGGTCTCGATCTACAGCCCAGGCTACTGCGAAGAGAGAACCACCTTCAGAAGAGCCGTTTTCTACGGGGCACCCTGGCTTTTCTGTCTCTTCTCCTGCCTGGGGGTCGTCTCGGGCAGCTGGTTCATGTTCACTATCTCCGTTGAACTCTCCTCCCTGGCCCTCTTTTTCATCATCCTCCTCCAGGACCCGAAAGCCGCCCGGCTTTATATCTTCTCCCAGCTCCTGGGAGCGGGGTTTTTACTCACGGGAACTGCTCTCCTGGGCGCCCTGACGGGGGCCACAGCGATAGGCCCGGTCCCGGGTGATATACTTTGGCTCTTTCTGACCGGTCTTGGCTTCAAGGCGGCCTTCCCCGTTCTGCATTTCTGGTTGCCCCAGGTACACGGGAAAGCCCCTACACCGGCAAGCGCCCTTCTTTCAGGTTTTGCTGTCAAGATAGGGGTCTTCGGCATCGCCAGGCTGGTATCGCCCGACACCGGAACTGTTCTCCCATTCCTGGGATCCGTCATGGCCATTTACGGTGTCGGCCAGGCTCTGCTGCAGCACGATGCCAAAAGACTTTTGGCCTACCATACCGTTAGCCAGCTGGGATATATCGTCACTGCCCTGGGGGCGGGGACCAGCCTGGGCATAGCCGCAGGGTTCTTCCACACGGTGGCCCACGCCCTCTTCAAGGGCCTTCTTTTCCTCTCTGTGGGAACCCTGGAAAAAGTCTACGGAACAAAGGACCTGGATCACCTTGGAGGAGCAGCCAGGGAACTGCCCTTAACTTTTTCGCTCTTCCTTGTGGGAGCCCTGGCCATTTCCGGCTTCCCGGGGTTCAGCGGTTACGCCAGCAAGGCCATGGTAAAAGCGGCCCTCTATGAGATCCCAAACCCGTTATGGTACTGGGCTCTGCAGGCCGCAGGAGTGGGAACTGTGATATCCTTCTGCAAGGTAGGTTACTTCGCCTTTATCAGGGAACGCGACCCGGGTCTTCGCCCCCACCGGGAACATATGCCAGGAGGCAGAAAAGACCTCATGAGGAACACGGGAATGGCGCTGCCTGCCGCCGCAACGTTGACACTGGGCATATTCCCGGGATTCTTCGCGGGCCTTGGCGGCCTGGAGAGCAATTCCCTTTTCGGGATGAAGGATCTCCTCCCTGCAGCGGCGACCTTTGCCCTGGGAATATCATTATTCTGGATATTGAGGAAATGGTTCGGATCGGGAAAGCACGAGATCCCCGACATCGACACTCTCATTTCGAAGGGCAGCCGACTCTCAGCGCCGGTATTCAGCATATTGCAGTCGATGAACTGCGGCCTTCTGCGTTTCTATATCGTTGCCGTCGTTGCCGCCGGACTGGCCCTGATGTTCCTGATGTAGCTCCCGTTGGACCAAAAACCATTTGAATGAACAGGAAAGGAATGATATGCATGAGCACAGACAAGGACGTCAAGAAGGAGATCCTGGTTCCCGGGGGGTACGCCCGAGCCTTCGAGGTGAAGGCCGGGGAGCTGTTCACCGTTACCGACATGGATGGGGGACAGATAGCCGATCTTGTGGCATTCAACGCAAGGGACCTTTCTGAGAAGCTCTCTCCTTCGCACACGCGGCTGGCACTCCACTCGATCAGGTTCAAAGTTGGGGACTCCCTGCGGACCAACCTGCGGCGGCCCATGATGGAGATCGTCGAGGACACGGTAGGTACCCACGACATGCTTATACCCGCTTGCGACGAACAGAGGTACAGCGTCGACTACGGTATCGATAACCACAGAAGCTGCGTTGCAAACTTCGAGGAGGTACTTGTCCCCTGGAGGATAGAACGGAGCGGGATACCGGATCCCCTCAATATATTCGAGAACGCCTCAATTGACTCCAACGGCGCCCTGGTCCACCTTCCCGTCGTCTCCAGCGCCGGTGACAACATCACCTTCAGGGCACTGATGGACCTGGTCTGTGCCGTATCGGCCTGCCCCATGGACCTGAACATCACCGGCGGGGACAGGATAACGGATATCCTTGTGACGATAAGGGACCGATAGGCAAGCATAAACTTACCTGGCAGATACCCTGCAACCTAGAACTTTCTGCTGTCGTAGGCCCAGTGAAGGAGGGCCTGCCGTTGCCTGCTCCGGCAGTGAAGGTCGCCTGCAAAGCAGTTCTTCCTTATCTGGGCGATATGCCTTGTCATGGCTTTCCAGCGGGCTATCTGACGAAGGTCGTCGGGGCATCTGCGCCCCATGTAGTACCTGCAGTACCACTGGAACCAGCCCCTGGGGTCCTCGTGGTAGATCCACCCTTTCTGCACCCAGTATGAAAGGGGTTTTGAGGCGTTCAACCCGAAAAGGTTCAGGGCCGGGTCGTGGCGTTCATGGCAGAGCCTGGCATTCTCGAACCAGTAGTCAGGGAATTCCGCCCGGCAGTCGGTCATGTACTTGCCCCCGAAGACGCCCAGTTCAAGCATCTCTGCGGGGGTAAGGTCCGGCCTGAGATCGGGGTGAAAGTTCTTGCCCTCAGGCTCGGACAGCACATAGGTATAGCCCTGCTGCATGAGGTCGTTCACCGTTACTGTTGTTCCAGGGATCACGATATCCTCCAAAACCCGTCCAAAGAATCTTTTGCTTACAAGGGGAAAACGGGTAGCCTCTCCAGGAAGACCAGGTCCGACCCGTCGTAGCCGCCCTCTTCGAGCAGGACCGCCGCCTTGCAGACCACTTCTGCGCCGGCCTTCTCCAGGAGGCTCTGGACCGCCCTTAAAGACCCCCCTGTGGAGACCACATCGTCAACCACGCAGACCCGTTTGCCCTCTATCTTCTTCCTGTCAACTCCGTCCAGGACGAGGATCTGCTTGCCCTGGGTCGTAATGGAGAGGACCTCCTCCACCAGGGGTTCTTCCATGTAGCTTTTTACGGACTTGCGGACCGTCACGTAGTTGACGCCAAGCCGCCGGGCAATGGAGTGGGTCAGGGGTATCCCCTTGGCTTCAAGACAGACCAGCATATCGATCCTGCCCGCGGGTAGCCTGGAGGCCAGATCCTCGGCTGTCTTCTCCACCAGCTCGGTGTCGCCCAGCATAACGAAGGATGCGATGATAAGGTTCTCTGAAACCTTGACCTTGGGAAGCGCCCTTGTCAGACCTGCGACCTTAAGCTCGTAGAAACCGTTGCTCACAGCCCGAACACCACCTTGATGGCCAGTCCCGCCACCAGGCCGTAGAAGGGGTTCCACCTGGCCGAGACAAGCACCGTGCTGCCGATGACCATTCCCCATGGAGAAAAGCCGAAAGGACCTGCGAACTCCGGGGCCATGGCAAGGGCACCCTGGATGTTCGTGGCGAAGGTGACGAATGTTCCCAGAATGAACAGGAAACCAGCTATGGAGGAACGGTGAACGTACCTTCCGATTGTTGGAAGAAGTTTGAAGAGAAGGATGGCCGCCATGATGCCCATCATCAGGACCGAGGAGAGGAGAGGCCGGGGTGCCGTAGCGGTTCCGGATATTATGGCCTCCACCGGGCCTCCACCGAAGAGGGTGGAACCGATATCGGCCAGGCTGGAGTAGATCGCCAGGTGATCTATGTTGGTTTCGGCCCCTGCTATGCTTCCGGTTATCTTGCCGAAGCTTATGTTGGCGCCAATGTTAAGGCAGGCCAGGGCGAGGGCCCCGAGAAGTACCCTCCTGTTGGTCCAGAACTTCCACTCGATGTTGCCGAAACGGAAGCGCTCATTCGCGAGATCAGCCACGGGTTCGTCCTTCACCAGGGTGGGGTACCGTTTAAGGAAGTTGTAGGCCACAGTGGATACGATTACGGAGATAATTATCGTCTTGGCCAGATCCTTCGTCACGAACCAGACCGCCAGGGCCGAAGCCATGGAGACCATGCCCGAGTACTTCTCCGAGCGGAGCAGTTCTACAGAGACATAGGCCAGCATTATTCCGACGCCGGCCATCATGGACGTGACTATGATCGGGCCGATGAACTCGACTATCGCTTCGTTGAGCCCGAGCAACGATGGTATCAGCAGGAAGACCGCACCCCAGAAGACGAGGCTCAGGCGTTCCCTTATATCGTTGCCCATGGTCCCTGCGAGTGTGATGGTCTCGGCCTGGAAGGATATGGTAGCAACCGAGTTGAAGGCCAGAGAACCCACTATGCCTATGAGGAAGGCGATCGAAGTGGGCAAGGCCGCGAACCCGAAGCTCAGGGCAAGGATACCCTGGGGGATACCGTTAAGAACTACCGCAATTGCCGTAAGAATATCAGTGATCATGACAGCGGACACTCCTTATCTTACATTTACGCCCATGATGACGTTAATGTGAGGTGTTATATCGAAAAGAGTATAGCGCTGATGTCCTCCACAGAAAAGCCCTTCCCCGTATCTCAATCGACAGATTCTCTTTCGAAGCGGCTTACAAGGTCCCCGTCTTCGTCGGTTATCACAAAAGCGAAGGCCTTCCCCTCGGGATCAAGTTCGAAACGGACCATTCCGAGCGGCCCCTCGTCAAGGCCTTCCATCTCGCAGATGAATGTATCCCGGTTCCAGTGCCTGAGATCTGCGTCCACTCCCCTGGGCCCCATCCTCAGGAAAAATCTTCCCTGGTGCTGCATTACCCTGACCTTGCCCACTAGGGGGCTTTCGTAGACTCCCGCGTAAGCCGCAAAAGGAAGCGGTGGGTGGGCGTTTTTGGGCGGTTTTATCCCCTCGGCGGAACTTTTCAGCTGCTCCTGCCAACCCTCCAATGCCTTGCCCAGATGTTCACCCGGTGACGGGTTCCCGCAGTAGAGGTCGACAAAGGTCAGACCCAGCGCATCAGTTGCGGGCGTAACAAGGTTGGAGAGGATCACTATGCCCAGGTCCAGCTCCGGCACGAGCATGACAAGGGTGCCGCTCCCGGAGGTTGCGCCATTGTGCCAGATCAGGGGGTAGGGATGATACTCGGACTTCAACCAGCCCATGCAGTAGCTGTTCCTCCCGCTCCCTATGGGAGTCTGTGGTACATGGGTGGCAAGCAGGTTCTCCTGTTCCATGATCTTCGTGCCCTGGTAGGTTCCTTCACCCAGCTGGAATATCATCCATTTTGACATGTCGATGATATTCGAATTGATGCCTCCCGCAGGCCCATAGACATAGGGCCAATTGAAAAGGAACCAGTCCTCGGGGATGGCCTTAACCTTTCCCTCCTCCAGCAGGTGGAAGGTTGACCGGTCTGCCGTCAGGAGTAGCTCTGCCATCGAACAGGTCGTGGCCGACATCCCCAGGGGGTCAAGTATCCTTTTTTTGAGGTTCTGTCCCCAGGAAAGTCCTGTCTTGGCCTCAACTACTGCTGCCGCTGTCACCCACAGGTTGTTGACGTAGGAGAACTCCGACCTGAAGCTGTAAACGGGCGGAATATTGGCAGTGGAACGGACAATGTAGTCCCTGTCGAAACCGATCATCGCCAGGAAGTCGCCAGCGTAGGGCTTCATGCCACTGTGCTGGGCCATAAGGTCCCTGACCTGGAACTCCTCTGTGACCCAGGGGTCGGCCATGGCAAAATAGGGAAGGTGCATTATGACCCTGTCCTTCCAACCGACCTTCCCCTCCTCCACCACGGACGCCACCAGGGTGGCGGTAAAAGCCTTGGAGGTGGAACCGATCTGGAAGACGGTCCTGGTAGTTACAGGATCGACCCCGCCGAGCTTCTTTACCCCAAAGCCCTTCTGGTATATCAACTCCCCTCCCTGGACAACGGCCACTGCCATGCCTGGTATCTGGAAACTCTGAAGGGTTCTGGCGATCCTGGATTCTAAGTCCCTGAATATGACCTCAAGCTCAGGATCCGAAGGCCTTTCCTGCCTGGCAAGGGCCTGGGCTTCGAGTCCTGTGAACAGAAGAGGCACCAGAACAATGGCCAGGAACACTAGCCGGACACGGCCTTTCAACGCATAACGGATGTTTCCCACGGTATCACCTCCAGAATGGCTTGATACAGTCTTATTATCTATCATAGTAAGGGGGTATGAACAGGACAGTAAGACCCGATGCATTTTTTGACATCCACAAAACAGGCGTATAGTATTGAGCGACGATACTGCCCGACAACATGACACTGGCAAGGAAAAGGGAGACCATGGCGAAAAAAAAGAAGGCCGAAAAGGCTGAAAGACCTGACGGGACAGCCGAAGAAATAGAGGAGACCCAGGATTCGCCTTACTCCAGGTTCAGCGCCGATGTGCTGATCCTGAGGGACGAACTGGCCATTGACAGGACTCTCCTGGCAAACGAGAGGACCCTTCTGGCGTACCTGCGTTCAGCGGTAGCGCTGATCCTGGCCGGCTTTACCATGATCCACTTCTCTGCTGACGTTAGCTGGTTCTGGCTTGCCGGTTTCGTCTCCATCCCGGTGGGGGTCCTCGCCGGGCTGGTCGGTATAGTTCGGTTCAGGAACATGAACAGGATGATCACGCGCATCCGCAGGCAAATAAAGCAGGAAACACAAGAATCGGAAGAGATGGTGACGGGGTAAACACCAAGGGCGTGACTCGTTACTCGTACCCTGTCGCTGCGCTTGGGGCACCTTGTGATGCGTGACTGGGGAAACAGGAGCAGGGTCAACTGCGTAAACGGTGAACGGTCAACGGTGAACGGTAAACCCCACCCCAAAGCAAGGGCAAAAACCTACAAACATTTGCACCGCAGTGGTCGCAGAGGTGGACACAGAGAAAACAAAAACTTCTTTGTGTGAAGACCCTAAATCTAAAACATTTTCACCGCAGAGGGACGCAGACGAAGCACCTCGTTGGATCACCTCGGTAGGCTTCGCTCTGCCCTAGCTGGCGTACCGCCAGCTTAGGGTAGGAGAGCAAGAGACGAAGTGCCCCGACCGCAGGAAGGGGTAGAGAACCAGGATATTTCTATGGGTTGAAAAAACCAGTAACGAGTCACGAGTCACAAGGTGCCCCAAGCGCAGCGACAGGGTACAAGTTACGGCCCTTTGCACCGCAGACAAAGCCCCTCGCAGGGAAACCTCGGACGATGTCAGGAATGACGGCCATTCAGCCACATATCAGGACCCTTACCCTGGAACAACAAAGCCCTCCGCCGGGGTTGCCGGCGGAGGGCTTGCTAAAAAAACGGCTACTCCTCTTCCATGAAGGGGTAGCGGTAATGCCTCGGGGGCAGGAGGTTTTCCTTTACCGTCCTGGGACTGACCCATCTCAGAAGATTGAGCTGGCTTCCCGCCTTGTCGTTGGTACCCGACCTCCTGGACCCCCCGAAGGGCTGCTGCCCTACTACAGCTCCAGTGGGTTTGTCGTTGATGTAGAAATTCCCGGCGGCATACCTGAGCCTTCGGCAGGCCTCCATCAGGCAGTAACGGTCTTTCCCGAACACTGCGCCGGTAAGCGCGTAGGGCGATGTCTTGTCGCACAGCTCAAGGGTTTCGCTGTAGGCGCTGTCCTCGTAGACGAATGCTGACAGGACCGGCCCGAATATCTCTTCCTGCATCGTTGCAAAGTACGGGTCCTGAACCTCGATAACCGTCGGCCGGATGAAGTAACCGACGGAACGGTCGCCGCCCCCTCCGGCAATTATGGCCGCATGGGGAGAGGCTTTTGCCATGTCGATATAACCCATGACCTTATCGAAGGCCGTCTCGTCTATAACGGCATTGCAGAAATTCCTGAAGTCTCGTACGTCCCCCATCTTTAATTCCTCCGTCCAGCCGACCAGCAGTTCCCTGGTTTTCTTCCAGAGGGAGCGGGGGATGTAGACCCTTGATGCAGCTGAGCATTTCTGTCCCTGGTATTCGAATGCCCCCCTCACCAGGGCCGTTGCAAGTTCCTCGGGGTCGGCCGATGGATGGGCGAAAACGAAATCCTTGCCCCCCGTCTCCCCCACCAGCCTGGGATAACAGTTGTAGTTGTCCATGTTCGACGCAACGTTTTTCCAGAGGGTCTGGAAGGTTTTCGTTGAGCCGGTGAAGTGGAGCCCTGCCATGTCGGGATGGGAGAGGACCGTATCGGCGAAGGATCCGCTTGGTCCCGGCACGAAATTGATGACCCCTTCGGGCATACCCGCCTCTTCGAAGATCTTCATCAGGTAATAACCCGAAAGAACGGCTGTGGTCGCCGGCTTCCACACCGTTGTGTTGGCCATCAGGGCCACGGACATGTTCAGGTTCATTGCTATCGCCGTAAAGTTGAAGGGTGTCACTGTGAAAACGAAGCCTTCCAGGGGCCTGTATTCCAGTCGATTTACGCTGTCACCCCCCGGAAGGGGCTGGCCTTCGTAGATGTTGGACGTAAAATGGACGTTGAACCTGAGGTAGTCTATGGATTCGCATACGGCGTCTATCTCGGCCTGGTAGACGTTCTTGCCCTGACCGAGCATTGTCGCGGCATTTATCAGGTGCCTGTGTTTCTTGCTCATCAGTTCCGCCGCTCTCAGCATGATCGAACTTCGCTCGACCCATGACAGGCTTGCCCAGAGCTTTTGGGCCTTAAGTGCCGACTCGATGGCAAGCAGGGCTTCTTTGGGGCCTGTCTTATGGTAGGTGGCCAGGCAATGGCCATGATCATGGGGCATAACCACTTGTCCGGTGTTCCCGGTGCGTACTTCCTTACCCCCGATAATGAGCGGAATCTCGATCTCCTGTCCGGCCTGCCTTTGGAGTTCCTTCTTCAGGAGTTGCCTCTCCGGCGAACCTGGGGAATAAGACAGTACGGGTTCGTTTGAAGGAAGACCGAAACGGAATATCGCCTGGTTCATGGATATCACCCCTTACAGAGTAGTTATTGGCCCTTTATGGTGTCATCATTGTACAGGAAGGATGAGGAGAAAATCCAAATTCAGACTACAGAAGTCAGACTGCAAGGCATCAGGAAGGGCAAAAAATCCGTGAGACGTAAGGCGAAAGCGGTACCCAGTCGCTATCACTCCGGGCACTTGGTCAACGGTGAACGGTAAGCCCCACCCCAAAGCAAGGGCAAAAACCTACAAACATTTGCACCGCAGTGGTCGCAGAGGTGGACACAGACGAAGTGCTCCGACCTCAGGAAGGGGTAGAAAAGCGATTTTTGGGAGAGGCAAACCCGGAACCAAGGCTAAACTTTGCACCGCAGACAAGGCACCCTGCGCTGGCCCACCGTCGGCGAAGGATAATTCCGCAGATAGATATTGGGGGTCTGGATGCACTGTCCGAAAAATGTGTTGACAGACTTTATGGAGGTCGATATACTAGCCTTCGCGCCACTCAGGCGCATAGGGGCGGATAGCTCAGCGGAAGAGCACCTGCCTTACAAGCAGGGGGTCACAGGTTCGAACCCTGTTTCGCCCACCAGGAATCTTCTCAATGGTTATAATAGATAGCACGGGGTTGTAGCTCAGTCGGTTAGAGCGCCGGCCTGTCACGCCGGAGGTCGCGAGTTCGAGTCTCGTCAGCCCCGCCACTTCCTTGAAAAAAGGGCGAGATAGCTCAGTAGGTAGAGCAGCGGACTGAAAATCCGCGTGTCCCCAGTTCGATTCTGGGTCTCGCCACCAAATGAACACAGAGATGAGAGGCGGAAGTAGCTCAGGGGTAGAGCACAACCTTGCCAAGGTTGGGGTCGCGGGTTCAAATCCCGTCTTCCGCTCCATTTTTTGTTGAGGGCGGCATAGCCAAGTGGTAAGGCAGAGGACTGCAAATCCTTTATCCCCGGTTCGAATCCGGGTGCCGCCTCCACTTCAGCCCTTTTGGAGAAGTCCAGTATTCCTCGGTAGCTC
>JAAYDT010000027.1 GCA_012729145.1 Synergistaceae bacterium
CGTTACTCACCCGTCCGCCACTATCCGTACATATCCAGCAAGCTTTCAATATACAGACCGTCCGACTTGCATGTGTTAAGCACGCCGCCAGCGTTCGTCCTGAGCCAGGATCAAACTCTCCATAAATATCCTAACTGGGTCCCACTCTATTCTGTACGCTGTATTCTTTTTTCAAGGTACTGTCGCCCTTTATGGGCGACGGCGAAAAATATACCATGCATCGGGAGTTAGTGCAAGCGTTTTACAATTGAAACTACGAAAAACTCCCTTTTTCTGATATTCTTCTATGGTCCGTGTAACTTCCCGGACCTTACCTAAAAGCGAGGAGTCAGGATGAAGAACAACATCTTCAATTTCTACAGAAAAAAACAGCCAGAGAATACCCCGAAGGCTGAAAGGACCACCAGGACAAAGAAAGTACACATCACCAGGAAGACCAGCACTTTTGCAAAGCTGGCGCTGACCTTTCTCTTCGTGATCGTCCTTCTGTTCGCAGTGGCATCGATAGCAGGTGTCCTTATCATCAGGGACGCAGCTTCAACCCTTCCCTCCGTGGAGGAGATGACCCATTACGAACCGGACCTCTCGACCATAGTATATGACCGTAACGAAAAGGTGATCACCAGGCTATTCCATGAGAACAGGACCTGGGTACCCCTTTCCCAGATCCCCATAGAGGTCCAGGAGGCATGTATAGCGGCCGAGGACAGCTCCTTCTACAGCCACAGGGGGTTGGACTTTATCGGTATCGTAAGGGCCTTCTGGGTGAACCTCAGAAGCGGCAGGACTCTCCAGGGTGCAAGTACGATAACCCAGCAGCTGGCCTGGAACCTCTTCCTTACCAAAGAGAAGACCCTCCAGAGAAAGATCAAGGAAGCAATTATATCGATCCGTCTGGAGAGGATCTACTCCAAGGAACAGATCCTGGAGATGTACCTCAATATGATCTACTTCGGCCATGGGGCCTGGGGGATACATTCGGCTTCACAGCTCTACTTCAACAAGGAACCATCTGAACTGGACCTCTCGGAAGCGTCCCTTCTCGCAGGGATAGTCAAGGGACCCGAGTACTACACTCCGTTGCGGCACCCGGAAAGGGCCTCTGAGAGACAGGCCTATGTTTTGGGAAGAATGGCCCAGGAGGGAATGATCACCCCAGAGCAGGCCCAGGCCGCCAGAAAGATCGATCTGGATTTTCAGACCCTGAAGAAACCGGCCATAATGTTCGACGAGGCCCCCTACTTCATCTCCCACATCCTCTTTGAGCACCTCCTTCCGTCTTACGGAAGCGATATGGTCTACAGGGGCGGGCTCAGGGTACACACGACCCTGGACCTGGACCTGCAGCATGCGGCCGAAGAAGCAATAAAGGGGCTCAAGAGCGAGGGAGCCATAGTTGCTCTGGACCCCGGGACGGGCGAGATCCTTGCACTGGTGGGAGGGAAGGACTTCGAACAGACCAAGTTCAACCGGGCCACCCAGGCCTTTCGCCAGCCCGGGTCGTCCTTCAAGCCCTTTGTCTACACCGCTGCCCTTATGAAAGGACTCAGGCCGGTGGACCACATTCTGGATGCTCCTGTCTCCTACGACAACGGGATCGACGAGCGGGGTGATAGGGATATCTGGGAACCCGGCAACTACACCGGGGATTTCAAGGGAGAGGTGACATTGCTCCAGGCCCTTGTCCACTCCTACAATACCGTCGCGGTCAGGCTTGCCCATATTACTGGCATACCGGAAATAATCGACGTGGCTCGCCGGTTCGGCTTTACTTCGCCCCATATACCCAACGACCTGTCCATCGCTCTGGGGTCGGCCAACGTGACCCCCCTGGAGATGGCATCTGCTTACAGCGTCTTCGCCAACGGCGGATCAAGGATCACACCCTACGCCATAAGAAAGATCAACACCGCTGCAGGCGAGACCCTGGAGCAGTACGGACCGAACCTTTCACCGGCTGTCCCCGAGGCTATCGCCCTTTCAATGCGTTCTGTCATGATGGAGGTTGTAAGGTCCGGTACGGGGACCAGGGCCAGGGTTCCCGGTTATGAGGTCTTCGGCAAGACGGGGACGACCAACGATTATACCGACGCATGGTTCGCCGGAGGTATTCCGGGTCTCGTGGTTGTAGTATACGCCGGTAACGACGACAACAAGACCCTGGGCAGACCGGGTACGGGGGGTGTAGTTGCAGCCCCCGTCTGGCAGGCCTTTGTAAGCAAGGCTGTCAAACACCTCACCCTCAGGGAATCCTTCGAGATCCCTGAAAGGGCGGGTATTGACACTATAACTGTCTGCAGGGACTCCGGGTTCCTTTCGGCTGGCAGTTGTCCTTCAACAGCGATCTTTCTCCCCTCGGGCCTGGCCCCATATTCGACGTGCCCCATCCATGGGGGTTCATGGATAATGGCCGAGTCCGACCGGAACGAACCGAGAATGCTGCTCTCGCCGAGGGACGAGGAAGTCCTGGGGATCCCCGCCCGCATGGCAAGGCTTTACAGTATCTCCATATCAGGCATTGCAGCAGCCCCTCCAATGGAGGAACTTCCAACCTATCAGCCTCCTCAGATGCCGACCTATACTCCTCCGTCTCCTCCTGCCACCACCCCGGTCACACCCTCCAGACAGTCCAAACCAAGGGAGAGGACCCCCGAAGAGATAGAGGACCGGTACCAGGAGCTGCTCAAGCAGTACGGCATCTCCGATTGATCCTGTCGGGGCCGGCCTCAGGGCCAGGGGCTGGGCAGGACCATCTTTTCGAAAAGGGCAACGGCGTACCTGTCTGTCATTCCAGAGATGTGGTCGAGGGCGAAAAGGGCAGAACCATATCCCCGGCAGTCGATATCCTCGGCGGGGTTCTTCTCGAAGTGTTCAAAGAGAGTTGAAAGGACGTGCGTCACCTTGGGTTCCTCCCCAAGCACCCTCTCTGAATCGTAGACCCTTTGGTAAAGGAAGGAGCGTAGTTCCTCTACGGCTCCAAGGAGTTCTGATCCCATGTTCACACCATCGGAGCCGCTGTTGGAGACGACGCTCTCCACCATTCTCCCGATCCTTGCGCCGTGGCCGGAACCAAGCCTGGAAACTACCGAAGACGGAACATCTCCAAACTTCACAATCTCCGCTCTCATCGCATCGTCAAGGTCGTGATTGAGATAGGCGATGGAATCAGAGATACGTACGACCCTTGCTTCGTGTGTCAGCGTCGGTTCACCGCCGGAAAAACCTTCCCTGACATCCACCTGCCCCTTGGAGTGCTTCAGGATACCGTCCCTGACCTCTACAGAAAGGTTCAGGCCCTGGCCGTCTTTTTCGAGGCAGTCAACCACTCTCAGGCTCTGCCTGGCGTGGGAGAAACCCTCAAGACCCCTGCTTTTCGCTATCCTGTCCAGGACCCTCTCCCCCATATGACCGAAGGGCGTGTGGCCAAGGTCGTGCCCGAGAGCGATTGCGTCGGTAAGGTCCTCGTTCAGCCCTAAAGCACGGGAGATGGTCCTTGCTATCTGGCACACCTCAAGGGTGTGGGTAAGCCGCGTCCTGTAGTGATCACCTTCGGGTAGCAGGAGGACCTGTGTCTTGTGCTTGAGCCTTCTGAAGGCCTTGGAGTGGATAATCCTGTCACGGTCCTGCTGGAAGATGGTCCTCAAGGGGCAGAGAGGCTCTTCCCTCGATCTTCCCCGGCTTGCGTCGCTGAAAGCTGCGCAAGGCTCAAGGATGATCCTCTCGATTTTTTCCCAGCGGACCCTGGGCATCTCTTCTCTCATGGCTTCTCCTTTGTATATACAGGGGCCGCCACTTGCCGTGGCGGCCCCTGGTCTCAAAAACCTTGCATCCGCCCCCGTTCAGGGTTTCAGTCCAGCAGACCCAGTTTAGAATGTGCCGCCGAAAGCCTTGCGACAGGGACCCTGAAGGGGGAACAGCTTACGTAGTTCAGTCCCAGTTCATGGCAGAAGACAATACTCTGGGGGTTCCCACCGTGTTCCCCGCAGATCCCTATCTGCAGTTCGGGGTATTTCTGCCTTCCTTCGGCCACGGCAAGTGTCATCAGTCTTCCTACCCCTTCACGGTCAAGCACGTGGAAGGGATTATCGGGGAGAACACCGTCGTTAACGTACTGGGCCAGGAACTTGCCCTCGGCGTCATCCCTGGAGTATCCGAAGGTGGTCTGGGTCAGATCGTTGGTCCCGAAGCTGAAAAACTCGGCAAATTCGGCTATTTCACCGGCGACAAGTGCCGCCCTCGGCACTTCGATCATGGTTCCGACAAGGTATTGCAGATCATCAAGTCCCTGCTGGGTGATGATCCTGCCGGTTATGTCCTTGACCATCGCCAGCAGCCTCTTCATCTCCTCCCGGGTACCCACCAGGGGCATCATTATATCGGGCTTGACATCAATGCCTTCTTTCTTAAGTTCACAGGCAGCCTCGATAATGGCAGCGATCTGCATCTCGTAGATCTCGGGATAGACAAGCCCCAGCCGGCAGCCCCTGAATCCCAGCATGGGGTTGTTCTCCTGGAGTGACAGGACCCTTGCCAGCACAGTTTCGGCGTGCACAAGTTCCTCCGGCGAAGCCTCGCTGTCGGTCTTTATGGAAGCAATGGTATCCCTGAGCTCGTGCTCCTTGGGTAGGAACTCGTGAAGAGGAGGGTCCAGGAGCCGAATGGTCACGGGGAGGCCGTCCATGACCCTGAATATTCCCCGGAAGTCCTCCTTCTGCATTACCTTGAGCCGGTCAAGGGCCTTCACCCGGGATTGCCTGTCTCTGGCCAGGATCATCTCCTGCACGACCGGGAGCCTGTCGGTCGCCATGAACATGTGTTCCGTCCTGCAGAGACCTATGCCTTTTGCCCCGAAAGACCTCGCTCTTTTGGCATCTTCTGGTGTATCGGCGTTCGCCCAGACCTCAAGGGTCGATACCGAATCGGCGATATCCAGCAGTTCCCTGAAATCATCGGTGAACGAGGGCTGTACCAGAGGCACCTCCCCGAAGATGACATGCCCCTTCGATCCGTCTATCGTCAGGATATCACCCTTTTTCAGGGTCTTGTCGCCGACGATCATGACCCCCCTTGCGACGTCGATAACCACCGATTCACAACCCGAAACACAGGGCTTTCCTAGACCTCTGGCGACAACGGCGGCATGGCTCGTCATTCCCCCCCTGCTGGTCAGGACACCCTGCGCCGCATAGAGTCCATGGATGTCGTCGGGTGTAGTCTCCGGTCTTACCAGGATGACCGGCTGTCCCGATTGAGCGACCTTCTCGGCCTCGTCGGCATCGAAAATGACGATCCCGACAGCCGCTCCCGGAGAGGCCGGGAGACCCTTTGCTGCTATATCGAAAGAGGCATCGGGGTCGATCTGCTTGTGCAGAAGCTGTTCAACCTGATCGGGTGTTACCCTTGATACCGCCGTAGCAGCATCGATAGACCCTTCATTGTACATGTCCACTGTTGACTTTACCGCGGCTCTGGCGGTCCGCTTGGCATTTCTGGTCTGTAGCATGTAGAGTTTGCCCCGTTCCACTGTGAACTCGATGTCCTGGACATCCCGGTAGTGTTTTTCCAGCAGATCAGCGATCCTGTGAAGCTCCCGGTCCGCTTCAGGGAGCTTGGACCCGAACTCGTCAATAGGATGCGGTGTCCTGATGCCGGCCACCACATCCTCGCCCTGGGCGTTCACAAGGAACTCCCCGTAAAGCTTCTTCTCACCGGTGGAGGGGTTCCTTGTGAAACAGACCCCCGTCCCGCAGTCTTCTCCAAGGTTCCCGAAGACCATGGTCATTACATTGACAGCTGTACCCAGGTCATCGGGGATCTTGTTGATCCTCCTGTAGGTTATTGCCCTGGGGTTCTTCCAGCTGAGGAAGACCGCCTCAACGGACTTTTCCAGCTGGACCCAGGGGTCATCGGGGAAGGGTTCTCCCGTTTCCTGCTCAACTATCTTGAGGTACCTGGAGATTACTCCCTTCCAGGAAGAAGCGGGGATCTCGAAGTCATAGGAGACCTTGAGGTCTTTCTTGACCTGGTGCAGCACGTTCTCGAAGACGGACCCATCCATGCCCAGCACCACGTTGGAGAACATCTGGATGAATCTCCTGTAGCTGTCCAGGGCGAACCTCTCATCGCCCGACTCCGTTCCGAGAGCCTTGACGGAATCGGCGTTGAGGCCCAGGTTAAGTATTGTGTCCATCATGCCAGGCATTGATACCGCTGCCCCGGAACGCACGGAGACCAGAAGCGGGTTGGTCTTTCCGCCGAAATTCTTTCCCGTCTCCTTTTCCAGGTCAGTCATGGCTGTCCGGATCTCGCCCCATACCTCTTCAAGGAACTGTTCCCCTCTTTTCAGGAATTCAAGGCAGGCCTCTGTAGAAATGGTGAACCCCGGCGGAACCGGTAGACCTATCCTGAGCATCTCGGCCAGGTTGGCACCCTTACCACCCAGGAGGGACCTCTTTTCCGCACTTCCCTCTGTGAAATGGAAAACGAACCTCTTCCTTTCATTTCCGGCTTCCGTCATTCTTTCCGACCTCCCCGGCGATCAATGTAGGATCAAGCTCTCAGATAATCCAGGATCTCCTGGGCCGTCTCCTCAATGGCCCTGTTGGTGACGTTCAATATACGGCAGCCAATTTTGCGCATGATGTTCTTGGCGAACTGGAGTTCTTCCTCGACCCTCTCCCACTGGGCGTAGTTGGATATCTCCGAATCAAGTCCCAGTAGCCGAAGTCTCTCTCGCCTAATATCCACAAGCTTTTCGGGTTGAACGGTCAGCCCGAATATCTTTTCGGGCGGTATCTCGAAGATCTCCCCCGGAGGTTCCGTTTCTGGTATAAGGGGGACGTTCCCCACCATGAAACCCCGGTGGGCAAGGTACATGCAGAGCGGGGTCTTGCTCGTCCGGGACACCCCAAGGATGACCACGTCCGCTGAAAGAAGGTGTTCCGCACACCTTCCATCATCACACTTGATGGCGAACTCAATTGCCTTCACTCTGCGGAAATACTCCTCGTCCATCCTTCTCATCAGACCCGGGGTCTCAAGGGGGGGGTGTTCGAGCCGTCTCTCGAGCATATCCAGGATCGGGCCGAGGATGTCTATGACGTCGGTCCCCTGGTTGCGGGCTTTCTCCATGAACCATCGCCTGAGATCGTGGTCGACAAGGGTACAAACGACCATTGCTCTTTCCGTCTCGGCCTCTTCAAGCACCTCGAGAGCCCTGTCCTTGTTGTTGATGTAACGGAACCTATGCAGGGTTATGGCATCCGAAGCGAACTGGCTCAGTGCCGCTTTCGCAACATGTTCGGCCGTCTCGCCGGTAAAATCGGAGACCACAAATACCGGAAGAGGTTGACGATCTTCTTTTTCAACCATTACCAGACCTCCAGGACCCATACGGGATCTGTTCCAACTATCATGTCTTCAGCAACCCCAGATCCCCTGATGTCTTGAACAGCCCGTCGCACCTCTCAAGAAGGGCTATTCTATTGTTCCTGATATGTTCATCGTTGTCCATCACCAGCACCTTGTCGAAAAAGGCTGAAATGAACGGCTCCAGCTTTGAAAGGACCTTGGTCAACCGGGTCCAGTCGCATGACCCTACAGCCTCCTCGACCTGGGGTGAGAGAAGTTCCACTGCATCGTAGAGCTCTCTTTCGGCGTCCTCCCTTAACAGACCGGGGTCAAGTCCGATACCAGAGACCTCGGTTTTCTGAAGGATGTTCCTGACCCTTACGGCCGACGTGATCAGGCCACCGAACCAGTCGGCCCCCTGGACCTCCTGGAAGGCCTCCAGCAGTCCAAGTGCCTGTTTTGGTCTCGATCCCGCCACAGAGATCGCAAGGGTGGTCAGCTCGTGGGAGTAGCCCTTCTCCCGAAGCTGATTATGGAGCCTATGGAGAATGAACTCCGTGGCGGCCTCTTTCTGGTCCTCCGAAAGTCCTCTCGACCCGGAGGAGACCTCCGTCAGTGCCAGAAGGTCTGCATCAAGGTCCATCCCCCACAGGATCTCGTTAAGCGTCCTCGAAGCCCTTCGTATTCCGTAGGGGTCCTGGGAGCCCGTCGGCTGGAGACCTGCCTTGAACCCTCCAGTGATGGTGTCTATTCTGTCGCAAATTCCCACCATGGCACCGATGATGTCGGAGGGGACCCTGTCACCGGAAAAGGCAGGGAGGTACTGTTCGTAGAGAGCCAGGGCCACCCTGGGGTTTTCGCCGTTCTTCAAGGCATACTCCCGCCCCATTACTCCCCTCAGTTCAGGAAATTCGTACACCATATCGGTGACGCTGTCTGCCTTGGAGAGCAGTGCGGCGCGATCGACCATCTTGGCCTCCTCTGCTGAAAGGGACATCATCTCGCAAAGGGAGCCGCAGAGTTTTCTCACCTGGGAAACCTTTTCGTAGACCGTCCCCAGTTTTTCGTGGTGGACGATCTTCTTGAGAGGATCCACTCTTGCCGAAAGTGGTATCTTCTGGTCCTCCTCCCAGAAGAAGGAGGCATCGGAGAGTCTCGCCCTCAGGACCCTCTCGTTACCCTCTCTGACTACGGACATGTTGGTGGCACGGTTGTTGCTGACGCCTATGAAGAAGGGTTTCAGGGCTCCGGAACTGTCCCTTACCGGGAAGTAACGCTGATGGTTCTTCATGGTCGTGACAAGGACCTCCTCGGGGATGCCGAGAAATGACTGGTCAAAGGCCCCGAAGAACGGCACTGGGTATTCGACGAGAAAGAGGTTCTCTTCCACCAGGTCCTTGTCAAGGACGGCCTTTCCTCCTATCTCCTTCTCGATGGATGATATGCCTGCCAGCATCTTCTCCCTGCGCTTTTCAGGATCTGCGATGACGAAGTTATCGTGAAGCTTCTCAAGGTATTCACCCACGGTGGACACCTCGATCTTTCTGACACCCATGAAGCGATGTCCCCTTGTGAAGCTGTCGGAGACCACCGTTCCGAAGTCGACCTTCAGTGTTTCCTCCCCGTAAATGGACAGGAGCCACCTGACAGGCCGGGCAAAACGGTTGAAAGTACCGTCCCAGTACATGCTCTTCGGGAAGGAGAGCCTTTTAATTATCCTTTCAAGTATTTTCGGCAGGATCTCGGAAGTTGCTCTCCCCTCCTCCCTCTTGACAGCCACGACGAACTCCTGGCCTCCTATGTCCCTTTTCTCGAGGGAATCGACATCGACACCCTTGCTCTTCGCGAAACCCCTTGCGGCCTTGGTCGGATTGCCGCTGGGATCGAAACCCGATGTCCAGGCAGGCCCCTTGAACTCCTCGGTCTTGTCCTGCTGCCGTTCCTCCAGGGACCGCACTATCAGAACGATCCTCCTGGGAGTTCCCAGTGTATGCATCTTCTCGAAGACCAGCCTTTCGGCCCGGAACTCCTCTTCCGCAATGGCCGCCGTCTCGGAAAGCGCAGGGGGGATAAACCTGGAAGGTATCTCCTCTGTCCCTATCTCTAGAAGAAGGTCCCTTTTCCCCATCGTTCTACCTCCCGGTCCTTTCCTCGAATTTGCCTATCAGCGGGAAACCCATCTCTTCCCTCTGTCCGGCGTAGGACTGACAGCAGGCGCTTGCCAGGGCACGGACCCTGGAGATGTACCCCGTCCTCTCCGTAACACTTATGGCGTTCCTCGCATCCAGCAGGTTGAAGGTGTGGGAGCATTTCAGCACGTAGTCGTAGGATGGCAGCACCAGGCCCCTGGAAAGGGCGTTCCTGGCCTCGGCCTCGTACATGGAAAAGAGCCTGAAGAGCATTTCCGTATCGGAGACCTCGAAGTTGTATGTAGAGTGCTCTACTTCCCCCTTGTGGTGAACATCCCCATACCTTATTTTCCCCACCCATTCGAGGTCGTAGACGTTATCCACTTTCTGGACGAACATGGCTATTCTCTCGATCCCGTAGGTTATCTCTGCCGGTACCGGGTCCATATCAATGCCGCCCACCTGCTGGAAATAGGTGAACTGGGTGATCTCCATGCCGTCGAGCCATACCTCCCAGCCAAGGCCCCAGGCGCCTATGGTAGGCGATTCCCAGTCATCCTCAACGAAACGGATGTCATGGTCGGCGGGCTCGATCCCCAACGTCTTCAAGCTTTCCAGGTAGATCTCCTGTATCTCTTCCGGGGCCGGCTGAATGATCACCTGGAACTGGTAGTAGTGCTGAAGGCGGTTGGGATTCTGCCCGTATCTTCCGTCGGTGGGGCGTCTTGACGGCTCCACGTAGGCCACCCTCCACGGTTCGGGCCCAAGCACACGCAGAGTAGTCGCGGGGTTCATGGTACCCGCCCCCACCTCGATATCGTACGGCTGCTGAATTATGCAACCCTGTTCGGCCCAGAACCTTTCAAGGCGCATCACTATCTCCTGCAGGTTCACCTGGATATTCCCCCTTCTGAAGCTGCGTCACGATCTGTCCGACAGCGTCCTTGCAAGCTGCCTTGTGCATGAAACGACCTTCCCGGGATCGATCCCGGGCTGGACCTTGATCGCCAGCATCTCACTGTAGCTCAAGTTCAACGCAGTAAAAAGTTCACTTCTTTCCCGAGGGCTGAGTTCCACACCGTACCTTCCTCCGGAGCATCTTCCGCAGAATAGAGACTCTCCACAGAAAAGGGCACCTTCCAGTTCGACACCGCAACCCTGACATCTCTCCAGGTCAGGTGCAAGCCCCCAGCTCTTCAGCCATCTCCAGTAGAACCGCCAATCTGCCAGATCCACCCTCAGACTACCGGACTCCAGAATACACAAGGACCAGTAGAAAATGGGCAGAAGGTCGTCGGAAGCATGTCCCGGAAATGTGTATTTTACCAGAGAAGAAGCCCACTCCGCAGCACACCTTATGCGGGATGGGGAACTCCTAAGGGACAGAAAGTCCTTTCTGACGTCTATCTCTCTCAGGTACCACCTGTTGGGTCCCCTGTATATGTGAAATGTGCCCCACACCAGTGGATCGGTGGCACCTCCGAACCGGACCTTGCCCCGGGCAGCACCGGGTGCAAGAAGCCAGACAGGCCCCTCCTTTTCGAGAAGGGCGTAAATGCTCCTGTCGCCCTCGTTGGAATCTTTCCTTCGGAGAACTACTCCACGTTTCCGGAGCAACCCCTGACCGGTCCTGCTCTCCAAGTACGCATCCCCTCTATGTATAGCCCATTCTCCTGAGTTCCTTTTCGGAGTTCCTCCACCCGGGCCTTACCTTTACCCAGAGGTCCAGGTAGACTTTGTACCCGAAAACCTCTTCAAGCTCCTTCCGGGCGACTTCACCTATGCTCTTGAGTCTTGCCCCGCCCTTTCCGATAAGGATAGCCTTCTGACCTGATCTCTCCACAAAGATAGTTGCGCGTACCAGCAGGTTTCTCCTCTCAGGGTACTCCTCGGGCGACTTGAACTCTTCTACGAGGACGGCAACGCTATGGGGCACCTCCTGCTCGGTCTGCCTGAGCACCTGCTCCCTGATGACCTCGGCAGCGAGGAATCGTTCGGTGCAGTCCACCAGCCTGTCGTCCTCGAAGATAGGAGGTCCGGGGGGCATGATAGAAAAGAGGGTGTCCAGGAGGAGATCAAGGTTGCGCCTTTCAAGGGCCGATACCAATACGGTATGGATGAATTTCTTCCTTTCGGTGAAACAGTTCCATCCATCAGACAGGCCTGGAGGGCCCGGTTCGTCGATCTTGTTCACCACCAGAACGACAGGAACGGTTATGCTCTTGAGGATGTCAAGGATGATCTCGTCAGCCTTTCCTATCCTCCTGTCCCGAGCTTCCACGAGAAAACAGACGACATCTGCCATCTCCAGAGAGATCGCCGCCTGTCTTTCCATGAAACGACCCAGATCGTGAAGGGGCCGGTGCAGTCCCGGTGTATCTATGAAGACCATCTGCCCGCGCGGGTCGTTCAGGACCGCCCTGATGCTGTTGCGGGTGGTCTGGGGCTTGTTCGAGACAATGGCGGCCTTGGCGCCCACCAGGACGTTGATCAGCGTGGATTTGCCAACGTTGGGCCTTCCCACAACAGCAACGTAACCGGACCTGAAAGTAGGGGCTTCGTTCATCCCCTGGACTCTCCTAGTTGAAAGGGCCTGGGGAAAAGATCCTCCAGTGAGACGACCTCAAGTCCTCCCTTGCCGTCTTCTAACACGACCGCCATGGAGGGGTTGAACTCAGCCAGCACCTGCCGGCAAGCCCCGCAGGGAGTACACGGCACGCCAGGAGGACCTGCCACGGCTATTGCGACCGGGTTTACCCTTCCTGAGGCGACAAGCATGGAGACGGCATTCCTTTCAGCACAGACCGAAAGGCCATAGCTACCGTTCTCCACGTTGCAGGCCCGGAAGACGACTCCATCCCCGGACAGGACGGCAGCGCCCACCGGGAACCCCGAGTAGGGTGCGTAGGCTTTATCCCTGGCACCCCTTGCTTCCGCCATAAGACCTTTCAGGACTTCGACCGGCAGAGGGGCTTTTTGGGTAAATTCTCTCATTCCACTACATCTCCGATCCTGAACAGGTCGTCCAGGGGGGTCACCCTGACCATTTTGATCCTGTGGTCCTCCACCTCAAGGACCTGGAACTCCCAGTGACCGTATGGCAGTCTCTGCCCCTTGTCCGGGAAGCGCCCGGCCAGGGACAGGACCAGACCGCCCACACTGTCCATGTCGCTTGATTCGAAGGGATAGCCCAGGGCCTCGCTGAGATCCTCGAGCCCCATCTGCCCCCTGACAAGATAGCTGCCGTCGGGCTCCTTCTGGATCAGGGCGCTCTCATCGTCGTATTCGTCCTGTATCTCGCCGACGATCTCCTCGATAAGGTCCTCAAGGGTGACCAATCCCGCCGTCCCGCCGTATTCATCGATCACGATGGCCATATGGACCCTCTTGCCTCTCATTACGTCGAAAAGGTCTGCTATTCTCATCGTCTCAGGTACGAAGAGCGCCTCCCTTGCCAGTGAAGAAACCGGGATCGAGGTTTCGTCCGACATGAAAGCCCCTATAAGATCCTTCACATAGAGGATCCCCACAATGTGATCGGGGCTCTTCTCGTAGACGGGAAGCCTTGAGTGCCCGCACTCCCTGAACACCGGGATGGAGTCGCTAATGCTAATGTCGCCGGGGACGGCCATCATGTCTGTCCTGGGTATCATGATCTCGTAGACTCTGGTCTCCTCGAAGGAAATAACGCCGTGGATCATCCGGCGCTCCTCCTCTTCGAATACTCCCGAGGCCTCCCCGATGTTGACCATCTGCTCTATCTCCTCCCTGGTCACAAAGGGGTGCTGGGATGAAAGATCGACCTTCATGAGGGATCCGAAGAACTTGACTATCCCCACGGTGATCCAGATCAGCGGGGAGAAGACAACATTGATGAACCTGAGGAGAGGCAGGGCGTTCGAGACTATCCCGTCAGGTTTCAGAATGGCTATGCTCTTGGGGAGTATTTCTCCGAAGATCACTATCACTACCGTCATGAAGGCCACTGCCAGCAGGAGCCCCTTCGCCCCTATTAGGGATATCGCCACCTGGGTCGCGACAGCACTTGCGGCTATATTGACAAGGTTGTTCCCGATAAGGATGACAGTCAGGGCCCTCTGCATGTCTGATATCAGCCAGTCTATTCCTTTTCTTCTTTGCGGGTTCTTTTCCTGGATCGCAAGGAGCTTGCCACGGCCTATGGAGGTGATGGCCGTCTCGCTGCTACTGAAGAAAGCCGAGAAGAGTAGAAGTACGACCAGGATCAGAATACTTTGGGCGATCTCTTGGTTCACCTACTGATCCATCCTTTCTTGTTGAGCCTTTGTCCCTGCTTCTCCCCCGGAGGCCAGGTAATTTTCCACTCTGTCCCGATAACGCTTCTGGACCTCCCACATCTCGAGCCTTTTTTCCTCGGTTTCGTGGTCCCAACCAAAGAGGTGCAGAAGTCCGTGTACCAGCACCAGAGAGAGTTCGCTGAGGGGAGAATGTCCTGCCTCTGATGCGTTCTCGAGCACCTTTTCCGCACAGATCATAATGTCGCCCAGGAGACACTCGGGGAGATCCGGCGGGCAGGAGAACACCCCGTCGGAGGCATGGATGGGGAAGGAGAGCACATCCGTGGGATAGTCCTCTCCCATGAAGCGGCCGTTCAGCCTGCTCATCTCTTCCTCGTCAATGAAACTGACCGAAAGGAGGATCTCCCCCCCCCGGTCCCAGCCTGGACAGAGTGTCAGAAAAGTCTCCTCTGCTACCTCTCCCAGTGCGCCCGGGATCCTCTCGATGATCCCGCCTGGCAACACTTCCTGTGAAATGCCTGTAACCTCGGTAAGCACCTTCATCATCCAGAAGCCTCCATTGTCTCCTCTTCCGTGGTCCCTATGGGAGCGATCTTCCGCGTGTGATAGACGTGTTTCAAGGTCTCGATAAAGGCGGTCTTTATCCTGGTAAGGTCCTGGAGGGTAAGAGGCACATCGGAGAGCTGGGATTCGGCTATCTTTGTGTCAATTACCTCCTTTGCCAATTCCTCCAGTTCACGGCTGTCGGTTATGGCGGGGGCAGCTGCCCTGACGGCGGCCTCGACCGAATCGGCAAGCATCAGCACCGCCGATTCCCGGCTCCTGGGACGGTCACCGGGATAACAGAACTGGTCCATGGGCAGGTCCGGATCCAGGCTCAGGGCCTTCTTGTAAAAATAATGGAGACAGGTGGTCCCATGATGCTCCTTGATGAAGACCCTGATCTTCTTGGGGATCCCGAACTGCCGGGCCGTTTCCAGCCCCTCCCTGACATGGGAGATTATTATTAGCGCGGAAAGGGTGGGCGCAAGTTCGTCATGAGGATTGTGACCGGTCTGCTGGTTCTCCACGAAGAACTGGGGTCGCCTGAGCTTCCCCACGTCGTGGAAAGATGCTCCTGCCTTGACGAGAAGAGGGTTCATCTTAAGCTTACCGGCTGCGGCTTCGGCGAGGGTCCCGACCATCAGCGAGTGGTGATAGGTTCCCGGGGCTTCTATCTGGAGCCTTTTCAGCAGGGGGTGAGATGGGTGTGTAAGGTCAACGAGACGGATTGGGGTCAGGATATCGAAGAATCTCTCCCAGAGAGGAAGAGCGACCAGGGCAACCATTACCCAGGCAAAAGCCGAGACGATCTGGGTGACTAGGATCGATCTGTCCGATGGCAGGTATAGGCCCCAACCTATGAAGAAGGCCCCGAAGGCAAGGAAGAACCCCAGGAGGAACATCTTCCGGACAAGGTCCAGGCGGCTCGTGATCTTCCTCATGAGTATGTATCCGAGGCTCGCAGTTATCCCAGAAGCGAACACGGAGAGCATAAGGCCCACCGTTGAACTGCCTGAAGTTATCACCGATCCGATTATTCCACCCCAAAGGACCAGGTGAAATGCGAAGGAGCCGGAAAGGCCAAGGTAGGCCCACCCTGCCAGGGATATCACACCGAGTCCGTTCTCTCCAAGAAGTGCCGAGACGAACATGGCGACCCAACCGGCTATCAGGATGGTGATAATGAAGCCCCACTCCAGGGAGTCGAAATTGAACTCCCGGCGCACGGAGTACCACCACATCCACGATGCCCAGAGAATGACCCCAAGGACGACGAAGGTCAGGGTCTTCCAGGGGAATGATAGCTCCGGGTATCCCTGGGCCCGGAGTACAAGAGCCAGTTCGGCCGATACCGTCTCACCCTCCCTGACGATGACATCTCCCACCGCAAGGACTCTCTCCACAGGTTCTATCTCCGAAGCGGCAAGAACCCTGACCTCACTGGTCATTTCAGGGTCCATTACCATGGCTCTCTCCATTATATGATCAAGGATCTGGAAGGCCAGGTTCTGCTCGGGTATGGATAGGTCCGAGGCCTCAAGGCCCTTCCAGATCGTCTCTGCCGGGGATCCTTCCATCATCGGGAAGCTGAGCATTGATATGGCGACCCTTGAAGAAACGGTTGCGATCCTCCCCGCCGAGATCTCTGGGAGACTCTCCAGGATACCAGCCAGTGATTCCGGCAGAACAGTCCTGTACTCCCCTCTCTCTATCGAAGCCAGTTTGCTTTTTACCTCTTCCGGGAACCTCCTGTCCCTCACAAGGACACCACCGACGTCGGACATCCTTTGTTCCCTGAGCGCCCTGGTGGCGTTCTCGTCGACGATCCTCATCCGTGAATGGGCATAGAAGGTCTGTGGAGCGGGGCTGCCGATCCGGAAGGAACTCCTGCCATCCCTCACCCACCACGTGCCTGCAAGTAGTGAGGAGGCAACAGCCGCAAGCAGGAAAGTGGCCGTCCAGCGCAGACGGTATACCCTGTCACTGGCCATCTTTTCGGCGTATAGCCCTATTCGGGAGAGAGCGGGTCCTTTACTGCCGTTTCTGCTCATATTCTTCATAAGCCTGGACGATCCTTTGAACGACTTCGTGACGAACAACGTCGTTCTTGTCGAGAGACACGAATTCGACCCCGGGGATCCTCTTCAGGATGTTCCTTACCACTTTTAGGCCAGAGTCCTTGCCCGAGGGGAGGTCTATCTGGGTTATATCCCCTATGACGACCGCCTTGGAGCCGAAACCCAGTCTGGTGAGGAACATCTTCATCTGTTCAGGAGTGGTGTTCTGGGCCTCATCAAGAATAATGAAGCTGTCATTCAATGTCCTACCCCTCATATACGCGAGGGGGGCTATCTCGATCACCTTCTTCTCTACGTACTTCATGAACCTCTCCGGAGAGAACATTTCGTAGAAGGCATCATAAAGGGGCCTCAGGTAAGGCTCGACCTTCTCCTTCAGATCCCCTGGAAGATACCCCAGGCTCTCTCCGGCCTCTACGGCGGGACGGACGAGAACGACCCTGTTGACCTTGCCCTCCTTGAGGGCAGCCACGGCGAGAGCCACGGCGAGGTAGGTCTTGCCCGTCCCGGCAGGACCTACAGCGAAGAGGACATCGTTCCTTCTTATGGCGTCAACATAACGCTTCTGGCCCCCTGTCTTCGGACGTACCGGCTTTCCCCTGTAGGTCAGGCAAATTACGTCCTCGTACATGGGCAGAAGATCGATGACACCCTCCTCTGCGAAAACGTTCATGGCATAGGTGACCTCGGCAGGTCGAAGGACGTGCCCCTTTCTGGCAATACCCATAAGCTGCCTGATCAGTTCCGAGACCAGGTCGACGACCTCGGTATCAGGCCCTTGTACGGAGACCAGAAGGTCCTTGACGGCGAGCCTTACAGGGTAACGCTCCTCTATGAGCCTCAGGTTCTCGTCCCTGGGACCGAGAAGACGCGAAAGGGTCTCTTCGTTGGACGCCTCCACGGAACAGCTCCTGTCGGAGATAACCCTGTCACCCGCTGTTCTTCCCGCCCTGTCATGCTTCATTGTATCCTAACGACCTTTTCTATCTCGGGTATCTCCTTCCGGATGACGGCCTCCACCTGGGTTCGCAAGGTCTCTGCGGCAAAGGGACAACCGCCGCATGCTCCCTTGAGCCTTACTGTAAGTACGCTGCCGTCGGGATCAAATCCCACTATCTCTATATCGCCTCCATGCTCCTGAAGCGCCGGCCTGATCTGTTCATTGATAAGGGACCTGGCCCTTTCTTCCGTCTCCAATAAGAATACCTCCAGTCATTCAGCCGCCGATCGGGATCGGACACTAAAGAGGGTAGGCTGCACCCTCGACAAGGGGTTCCAGACCTACGTCCCTGAGATTCTCCCGGGCGAACTTCCTTACGAGGAAATCCTTTGCTACGGCAGGGAAAAGAGCGTAGCTAAGGGCGTCCTCGGGCTGCATGATCCATGACCCCATGGCTTCGTAGACACCTGGCAGCTCCGGTTCCAGCACCTCTCCGGGCCGGCAGGTAATGGCCTTCTCGTCGCCGATGACCTTCTTCTGGACTTCCCTGTCCAGAGGTCCCGGGGGCGTCCCATAGTAACCGAGGAAGTAGTTCTTTACCTCCTTGGAGACCATTTTCCACCTCTCTCCCATGAGTACGTTTAGGGTGGCCTGGGTGCCCACCAACTGGCTCGTCGGCGTGACAAGGGGCGGGTAGCCCATCTCCTTGCGGACAATGGGAACCTCCCTGAGCACGTCCTGGAGTCGGTTCAGGGAGTTCTGCTCCTTCAGCTGGCTCACAAGGTTGGAGTACATGCCGCCTGGTATCTGGTAGATGAGGACGTTGATATCGACCCCTTCAAGACCCATTATCAGCTTGCTGTACTTCTCCCTGAGCTCCTTGAAATACCCTGATACCGGGACCAGCCTGTCAAGGCTTATGCCCGTCTCATACTCCTCCCCCGTCAGCGCAGCCACCATCGTCTCCGTGGCTGGCTGACTCGTGCCCATAGCGAAGGGTGAAATGGCGCAGTCCACCACGTCAGCTCCAGCCTGGACCGAGGCGTAGTAGGCCATGGCGGCCATTCCGCTGGTGTAATGGGAGTGGACCTGGACAGGCAGGGATGTCTTCTTCTTTATGGTCCTCACCAGTTCGTAGGCATCCACGGGGCCCAGAAGGCCTGCCATGTCCTTTATGCAGATCGAATCGGCTCCCATCTTCTTCATCTTCAGGGACAGGTCCGAGAAGGCCTCCAGGGTGTGCATCGGGGAGATCGTGAAGGATATGCACATCTGGAGGTGGGAGCCCTCCTTCTTGACCTGGTCAGCGGCGATCTCCATGTTCCGGAGGTCGTTCAGGGCGTCGAAGACCCTGACAATGTCTAGCCCGCTTCCGACGGCCCTCTTCACGAACTCCCTTACCACGTCGTCAGCGTAATGCCTGTAGCCGACAATATTCTGACCCCTCAAAAGCATCTGGAGCCTGGTCTTGCGAAAGTACTTCCTCAATGTGCGGAGACGTTCCCATGGGTCTTCGTCCAGGAAGCGCATGCAGGTGTCGAAAGTTGCGCCCCCCCAGACCTCGAGGGAGTGGTAGCCAACTTCGTCCATCCTTTCCGCCACGGGGATCATGTCCTCGGTGCGAAGTCTCGTTGCCATGATGGACTGATGTGCGTCCCTGAGGGCTGTCTCGGTGATGCCTATCTTCTTTTTTCTGGGCATTTCCCTGGGTGTCTCCTTGTCAATATCCCCCGTTTCGGGAGTTGTAATTTTCTTCTCTTTTGTTCGCGCGCTCATTTCGTCACCTCCGGAGTATCTACTCGTTCAAGCAGTGCCAGCGGCTTTCTCTCTCTTGGCATTGTCCCAGAGAATCTCCAGCTCTTCAAGGGAATAGTCCGACCATGGCCTTCCGCTCCGCTCGACGCTGTCTTCTATGAAGCGGAACCTATCCTCGAATTTTCTGTTGGCTCTCTGAAGGCTGAACTCGGCTTCAACTCTCAGATGCCTGGAGAGGTTGACCAGGGCAAAGAAAGTATCGCCGATCTCCTCTTCGATGTTATCGCTGTCGCAGGAGGCAACTGCTTCGTGCAGCTCTTTGATCTCCTCCTGGACCTTGTCCATAAGGGGCTTCAGGTCACCCTCCTCCCAGTCGAAACCGACCTTGGCGGCCCTGTCCTGGATCTGCCTGGACTTGACCAGAGCGGGAAGACTGGGGGGTATCCCCGCAAAGAGCGACGAGTCCTTCTTCCCGATCCTTCTTTCGCCCTGCTTGATCAGGTCCCAGTTCTTCCTGACGGCAGAACTGTTTTCCACTCTCTCTTCCCCGAAAACATGGGGATGTCTCCTTTTCAGCTTGTCGTTGAGGGCCTTGATGGAGTCTGCAAGATCGAACAGACCCTCCTCCATGCAGATCCGGGCCACAAATACGACCTGGAGGAGCAGGTCCCCACACTCTTCGCAGATGGACCCCGGCTCCTCCCTTTCAATGGCATCAACCAGTTCATAGGCCTCCTCCAGAATGAAGGGTCTCAGGCTTTTCAGGGTCTGCTCCCTGTCCCAGGGACATCCCCCTGGCTCTCTGAGCCTTTTCATTATCGAAAGAAGTCTGTCCATCTGTTCATGGACCCCTGGACCCTTATCCATCTTCTTCCTCCCCTGTCAATATACCCATGCGGGCACAGACCATATCTGCAAGCCCGAGCAAGCCCCTGTAGCCCCCGGGGCCCGTCAGTACGCCTCCTGAGGACAGCACCCATCCCGGCCTTCCCGAGGCGAGTACTTCCAGCCTCTCAGGATCACCTCCGGCCTGGGTCTCCTTAAGGGTACAACGAACGTATTGTAACCCATTGCGGTGCCCCATGGACCTAATCTTCGCAGAGGCTATCATGAAGGATACCGACTGAGGTACAGGGCCAAAGCGTTCCCGGATCTCCTTCTCAAGGTCAAGGACCTCTGGAAGGCTGTCCACCCTCAGGAGCCTGCGGAAGATGGCGATCCTTACGCTGGACTGGGGAACGTAGGAACTGGGGAGGACCACGGGAAGGCGTAAATCCATCCTGACCCTCTGGTCCGGATCCCTCCCCGACTCGGAGGTGACTTCCTCCTCGAGCATCCTGAAGTAGGTATTGAACCCTATCCTGTCAATATGGCCATGCTGACGGGTGCCGATCAGCTGTCCTCCGCCCCTTATCTCCATATCCCTCTTCGCCAGCGCAAAACCGCCCCCGATATCGCTCAGCCCCGCAATGGCCTCGAGGCGCTCGAGGGACTCGTAGGGTATTGCCCTGTCCGCAGGGTAGAAGAAAAAGGCGAAGGCCTGTTCTTCCCGTCTGCCCACCCTGCCTCTCAGCTGGTACATCTGGGCAAGACCCAGATCCTGGGCGTTGTCTACGATAAGCGTGTTGGCCCCGGGGAGATCGAGTCCGCTCTCAATAATGGTGGTACAGACGAGAAGGTCCGTCTCCCTCCTGGAGAACTTCAACATCGCCTCTTCCAGTTTCTTCTCTTCCATGCGGCCGTGAACGATATCCACCCTCAGATCAGGAAAGCCCATCCTTATCCGGGCCGCAACGGATTCGATGGACTCGATCCTGTTATGGACGAAGAAGACCTGCCCCCCCCGCGCCCTCTCCCTCATGACAGCCTCCCTGAAAAGATCGTCCCTCCAGGGACCCACGTAGGTCATTACGGGCTGACGGCGGTAGGGAGGAGAGGATATTATCGAAATGTTGCTTATCCCTCCAAGGGCCATGTGAAGGGTTCTGGGGATCGGTGTGGCGGAGATGCTCAGAACGTCGATCGAGGGATCAAGCTTCTTCAGGCGTTCCTTGTGCAGGACACCGAAACGATGCTCTTCGTCTATGACGATCAGACCCAACCTGCGGAACCTCAGATCACCCTGGAGGAGCCGGTGGGTTCCGAAGACCACGTCTACCAGACCTCTTTCGAGGTCTTTCCTTATCTCTTCCTGTCTCTTTCTCGGCACGAAACGGGAGAGGACCTCGGCCCTCACCGGAAGACCGGTTATCCTTGCGGTGAATGACTCGAAGTGTTGAACGGCCAGAAGAGTTGTGGGAACCAGGAAGGCCGTCTGTCTTCCGCCTTCTGCTGCCTTTACGGCCGCCCGGAAGGCCACCTCGGTCTTCCCGAAGCCCACGTCGCCGACAAGGAGCCTGTCCATGGGAAGGGGGTCCTCCATGTCCTTCTTGATGGCAAGTACGGACGAGATCTGGTCACTGGTCTCTTCGAAGGGGAAGGCGCTCTCGAACTTGCCCACCAGTTCACCGTCGGGGGGAAGGGGCTCTTTCCTGCTCGTCTCTCTCGCAGAGTATAGGGCAAGGATCTGTTTTGCGGTCTCTCTTGCCTTCTCCCTGGCCCTGTTCGATGCCTTCTTCCAGGCAGTACCCCTGAGACTGTCCAGTTGCGGCAACTCACCTGAGAGGGCCGGGTAGGGAGTGATCTTGTAAAGCTGGACGAGTGGCAGGAGGAGTCTTCTGTTCTCTGCGAAGAGCAGGACCAGACAGTCCCTGTCCATGCCGCCGGAGGTCACTCTCTCGATACCCAGGCTCCTGGCAATGCCGTAATCTTCGTGGATAACGTGATCGAGCTCCCCGATTCTCTCCTCCCATTCTCTTGGAGGGATACGCCTGATCCTCCCCTCCCTGGTAACGGGGGACACCCCCACCAGGTCGCTGTCAGAGAGCAGTACTCTCCTTTCAAAACGGTCGACGAAACCCTTCGACAAGGTGCCCTTCTCGGTCCTGATCCCAAGATCCGATGCCCAGCGAGCCAGAAGATCGTTGGAGGAATAGAGCCTTATTTCAAATCCGTCTTCCTTCCAGCCTCTGATTATGGATTCAGCTGCTTCAAGTCTTCCCCTGAAGGACTGGACCTCCATTACAGGGATCCGCAGCACCGCTCCCTCCAGGGACCTGGCTATCGAACAGTTCGGATGACCGGAGAACCTCTCCAGCACTTCCTCCCACTGTGGAAGTGGGTCCAGCACCTCGTCAGCGGCCATCCTGTCCCATATCCAGCTGTATGCCTCTGCAGACCTGGCCAACCCCCGGGGTTCGAAGAGGACGACGCTGGCGCTCTTTGGCAGCATCTCGTCAAATCTTTTTCCGATGCCCCCCGCCAGCGAAAGAACCCGTGTGGGTCCGACGGGAGACCTGCTTCTCTGGCTTTCAGGGTCGAAGAGGTGGATGCTCTCGATGCGGTCGTCGAAGAATTCTATTCTGAGAGGTGAACGATAGGAAGGGTCAAAGATGTCGACGATGCTTCCCCTGCTTACGAACTGTCCCTCCTGCCAGACAAGGTCAGACCTCCTGTAACCTGAAACGTGGGCCCACTCAAGGAACCTGTCCCTATCGAGGGGAAAGCCTGCCTGAATATCTATTCCCGCAGAAGGAAGCGCAAGAGGTGCCATTACCGCAGGAGGTGTCGCAACGATACAGCCTGCAGCGGATCTCCACTGCTCGGTGGAGCTGCCTCTTTCGATCCTGTTAGCCTCATTCGAAATATGTTCCTGGGTCAGGGGGATCTCGGAAAGAACGTGGAGTTCTCTCTCCGGGAAGAGGACCTTCCAGTCCGAGACGAACTCGGACAGTCTCTGCTGGTCGGGGACTACAGCAAGATGGGGACCCTGAACGTCCCTGAGGGTCCAGCACCACGAGGACGTCCCCGCGGGCAGGTGGACCGTGGCTGAGGACCGCTGTTGCAGTATCGCTCCTATTGTTCCTGCCTTAATAGGTTGTTCATCTTCCGCAGCGATCATGGCGAAAGAAGGCTACCCCTTCTCTCCGTTCTCGTTGATCGAAGTCCCGGAAATGTCCAGGGGTTGATTGGCCTCCCGCATTGCCTCGTCCAACCCCCTGGAGATCCACGTCATGACTGCGCTGCCGGCCTTTTCACAGATAGATGGGAGCTCGGTCAGTTCTTCCTGGGAAAAGGGATCCGTAACGAAGTCCACCAGCTCTCTTTGCACTCCAGGAGAGCCTATCCCGATGCGCAGCCTCGGGAAGTCAATGGACCCGAGGTTCGCAATGACCGACACCATCCCCTTGTGCCCGCCAGCAGACCCCCTGCCCCTTAGACGGATCCGCCCGAAGGGGAGGGCAACATCATCATAAACCACAAGAAGGTCTTCCAGTCCCAGGTCGAGGGACCAGAAGACCTTCCTGACTGCGTTGCCACTAAGGTTCATGTAGGTCATCGGCTTCATGAGAAGCACTTGCTCTCCGTCAACAAGACGGGGGCCCCAGACCTGGGAGTCCATAGACAGGGAATGCTTCCCGGCGCCGATCCGTTGGCGGAGAAGGTCGAGAACATGCCAGCCGGCGTTGTGCCTTGTCCAGGCATAACGCACCCCCGGGTTGCCCAGCCCCACGACCAGTTTCAAAAAAAGCTAGACCTCCTCTTCCTTCGCCTTTCCCTTTGATACTACCTCTACCTCGGCGGTCTCTTCCTCCTCTTCCGCTCCCTCTTCGACCTCGGCCTCCACGCGGGCGTGGACTACGGTCACGATCACTTCTTCGGGAGAAAGGGTGAGGACCGCGCTCTCCGGAAGCTTGACGTCGGCAATGCGCACAGTCCCTTCGATGGGCAATGCCGTTATGTCTATGACAATGGAGTCAGGTATCTCCCTGGGGAGAACCTCCATCTCCACTTCATGGATCAGCTGTTCGAAGACGCCCCCCTGCCTGATACCCGCGCACTTTTCCCTTCCGAGTATCTCGACGGGAACATTGACCGAAACCCTGTGCCCTTTCTGGAGCTGGAGGAAATCCACGTGAAGGATATCACCGGTCAGCGGGTCTCTCTGGAGATCTCTCATAAGGCAGAGCTCCTTTTTCCCTCCGGGGGTCTCAACGTCCAGCCTGGCGGTCTCCCAACGACCTGAGTTGGCTATGGGAACAATGGTCTGGGTGTTCACACAGAAGGGCATAGATCCGGGGTATCCGGGTCCGTAGAGAACCCCGGGCACCTTGCCTTCGCCTCTGATCTTCTTGCAGTGCTGCTTCCCTGTTCCTTCTCTCATTTCGAGCCTGATCCTGGTACCCTTGTCCATAAAATTCCCTCCTCGTTGTGTATAAGAACCAGAGGTCGCAGTGATCTACCTGAAAAGGATGCTCACCGAATGATCGGAGTGGATCCTGCTGATGGCCTCTGCAAAAAGCGGTGCTATCGAAAGAACAGTTATCTTGTCGATCTTCTTTTCCTCCGACAGGGGTATGGTATTGGTCAGTACCACCTGGTGAATGGGCGACCTGCTGATCCTGTCTATGGCTGGACCCGAAAGGACGCCATGGGTCGCACAGGCGTATACCTTTTTGGCACCCCGTGCCAGAAGGGCTTCAGCGGCCTGAACCATCGTGCCTGCCGTATCTATGATGTCGTCAACGAGCACAGCTGTCTTGCCGGAAACGTCACCGATTATCTCCATAACCTCGCTGAAGTTGGCCACCTCGTGGGAGCGGCGCTTGTCAACTATTGCCAGGTCGGCGTTCAGGTGTACAGCAAATCGCCTTGCCCTGACCACACCCCCGATGTCAGGCGATATTACCACAAGCCTGTCCTGTTCCAGTTCCCTCTTGAGGGTATCCCTGAAATAGGCCGCCAGGAGCGGAATGCCTGTAAGATGGTCCACAGGGATGTCGAAAAAACCCTGGATCTGACCGGCGTGCAGATCGGCGGCCAGGACACGGTCAGCACCGGCCTTCTCGATCAGGTTGGCCACCAGTTTCGCCGTGATCGGCTCCCGGGCCTTGGTCTTGCGATCCTGCCTGGCGTATCCAAAATAGGGGGTAACTACGTTAACCCTGTAGGCGGATGCCCTGCGCATGACATCGATCATTATCAGCAGTTCCATAAGATTCTCGTTAACAGGTTCACAGGTGGGTTGGACAACGTAGACGTCAGCTCCCCTGACGCTCTCCTCCACGGAAACACCTATCTCGCCGTCAGAGAACCGGAAGAGGTTCGCTGTGGCTATCCCTACACCGAGGTTCTCGCAGATGGACCTGGTGAACTCGGGGTGGGCGCTCCCTGAAAAAATCTTAAGTTCCCTTAGTTTTGAGGCCACCTTCATTCCCCTCCCCCGTCGGGTTTCCTCTTCCTGCGAGCCCACCCTTCGATATTCTTCTGCCTTGCCCTTCCGATAGCCAGGGATTCGGCGGGGACATCCTTCGTGATGACCGAACCGGCTGCAGTACAGGACCTGTCGCCCAGCGAGACGGGCGCCACGAACATCGTATCGCTGCCGACGAAACAACCTTCCCCTATGGTGGTAGGGTTCTTCCTTTCGCCGTCATAGTTGCAGGTTATAGTGCCGGCTCCTATGTTGCTGCCCTTTCCCACCGTGGCATCCCCTATGTAGGAGAGGTGGGGAACCTTGACCCCTTCGCCGATCATGCTTTTCTTGATCTCGACGAACTTCCCTGCGAAGGCCCCTTCGCCCAGCTCCGATCCGTCCCTGACATAGGTGAACGGGCCAAGGACCGAATTGTCCCCTGCCCTGCTGTCACATATCACGACATGACCTGACAGATGGACATTCTCGCCTAAAATGCTGTTCCTGACAATAGAATAACTTCCAAGCCTGGAACGGCTGCCGATATCCGATCTGCCCCAAACCTGCACAAAGGGCTCTACCGTCACGTCATCACCGATGGACACACCCGGTCCGATCCAGACCGTCTCGGAATCTACGCATTTGAGCCCGTTCTTCATATGACGGTCCAAAATACGTCTCCTCATGATCCTCGAGACCCTGTCAAGCTGAAGGGGGTCGTTAACGCCCTCCATCTCGTCCGGGTCGGGGCAGACCATCATTCCCACTCTCTTGTCCTCTTCACAGAGGTTATGGATGACATCTGTAAGATAGAACTCTCCCTGGGAGTTTTCCCTTCCGATATTTTCAAGCTGTTCCAGAAGTGACCCGGTCCTGAAGATGTAGATCCCGCTGTTCACCCTGCCGCACTTTTTTTCGTGCTCTTTTGCATCCTTCTCCTCCACGATCCGGAATCCCTTCTCTGTATCGAGGACCCGTCCGTAACCGGTGGGATCAGAAGGTTCAAAGACAAGGAAAGTGCAGTCCTCATCAGCTTCAAGGTACCGTGAGTTCAACCTGGCAAGAGTCTCCCCTGTGATCATGGGAACGTCTCCCGGGATTATCATCACCCGTTCGAAACGGGATATCCATTTTCGGGCAGTGAAGACCGCATGGCCCGTTCCCAGCTGCTCCTGCTGGATAACCACCTCTGTGCCTGGCCAGGCGTTCTGCAGGTATTGGGAAACGGTCTCGCTACCGTGCCCCACCACCACCGCCCTCCCTGAGAAGTCGGGGGCATCCGTCGATCTCATGGGGTAGTAAAGGAGAGGTTCGTCCAGGAGTCTGAGAAGGACCTTGGGGGTTTCGCTCTTCATCCGCATACCCTTGCCCGCGGCCAGTACCAGTACCCCTGTGCCGGGTATTGACATGGCGATCCCTCCCTGAAGTAAATTCACTCTAGATTTTAACACGCCCGGAGCACCTTCCGTCCGGGAACACACAACAATCCAGGGGAAGCCAAGACTTCCCCTGGTCGGATCTGCTGGCTGGGGTGGCTGGATTCGAACCAGCGATCACGGATCCAAAGTCCGCCGCCTTGCCAGCTTGGCTACACCCCAACAGTTAAGCCCCGCAATTATAGCCTCACCAGGGGGAATGGTGTCAAGGCAGGCGGTTTTCCGGTGTATTCCATGTTGTGATATAGTACACTTCATGTAAGGACAGATTCGCAAAAACCAACATGGGAACGGGAGGTCCTGGAGTATGTGGACCATAGAGGACGGAATCGAGCGCATAAGAAACCGGGGGCTGAAGATAACATCCCAGAGGATAGCGATCCTGAAGCTCCTGAAGGGGCGGAAGGACCACCCCTCGGCGGAGAAGATCTTCCGCGAGATGAAGAAGACCTACCCCACAATCTCTTTCGCCACCATCTACAGCACTGCCCAGATCCTCCAGGATGCAGGCCTTCTCCAGATACTCACCATAGACGAACACAGGGTATTCTTTGACCCGAACCCCCACCCCCATGCCCACTTCCGCTGCGAGAAGTGCGGAGCCCTGGAGGATATTCCGCTGGATGAAGGTCTCCTCGAGAGGATAAGGAATTCCTCATCCCATGATATCGACACCGTCCAGGTCTACTGCTACGGTACATGCCGCAGCTGCGGTGAACAGGGCCCGACCACCACAAGGCCAAGGAAGAAGCCCCGCGTCCACTGAGTCATGTTCCGGATCCCTCTGGCGCTGACGATCGTCTTCTTTGCCTTGTCCATGGTCCTTGGAGTCATGATCTCCAGGGCCAAGAGTCGTCTGCCCCTTTCGGCTTTCTGGGGTTCCCTTCTGCTTTTTTTGCTATTTTCATCTTTTTCCCTGTACTCTTATGCCCCACTCTGGATCGCTATCGCACCCCTGATACCTGCAGCTATGGTCACCCTTCTGTTCAGTGTTTCCAGGAAGAACGAAAGGAACAGGTCTACGGGAGCGGAGGAGGACGATGAGAAAAGCTAGTGTCCCAGGATCACTAACGAGGACCATGGGAAGACCTCTCACCCTTCTGCTTTTCTCAGGGGCATTGCTTTTGGTGTTCCTGACCCCTCTGTTTCCCGCCTGTGCCGGGGTGCTTGACGAGGAATTCACCATTACCGTAGAACTCACACCCGGCGGGAAGATCTCCGTCAGCCGCGCTGACGGACCTGATATCATCCTGGGCAGGGTGAAGGACCTTCCCGTCAACAGCAGGTGGCCCAGCTTTACCGCCTCTGCCTGGGGGCAGGAACAGACCGTCGTTGCCAGCGCTGTTAACGCCATCCACATCCTCCTCTCCGTTGAAAAGGACAAGGGCAGGACCGTAAGCCTCCTGCCCTGGGAGACCGTAGCCCCGGCAGCCGGCCCAGGTGCGGCGGTCGTGACCGATATAAAGGCAGGCCGGGCCATTTTCGGCGCCTGGTCCCCGCCGGTGGGCAGCAGGGTGATATTCGAGCGCAAGGACGGAGAACCCTACCGTGCAGAAGGCCCCCCGCGTCGTGGAGATATCATGAAGATCCTTGCAGTACCCTCCCAATGCCCCTTCTTCGTTGAGTTGGAGAACCGCCCTGGCGGGCGAGTGACCGCATGGTACAGCGGCGGGCCGAATATCCTGGGCAGGGTGATCAGGCCCCTTGGAGGGACCGGGAGATTCGACGGGACGATCTTTCAGGATACGGGCAGAATAAGGGCGAACCACCCCGGGGTCATCGATGTCTGTACCTCTCCGGAAGGTCTGGTGGGCGGTTTCCAGATCATTCCTCTGGAACACGCCTTCTCCCGCGAGATGCTGGGAGCCTGGAAAATGACCCAGTGGATGATCGTGGGTCCTGCTGAAATAGGAGGGCCCAACCTTAAGGGATCAGGTCCTCTCTTTTCCGGAGGCCTTCTCCCCGGCCCGTCCAGGGGCGAGACACTATGGGACCTATGGTCAACTTACGGCCGCAAACCACTAGTCCTGGTCAGGCTTGATGGAGGTCCCTGGTCCAAAATGCCTGCCTTCACAGGCAGGCAGGATCACGCCCTCGAGGACGTCACTCACGTCAGGATCTACTTCCCCTTCACCGCGGAGCCGCAGGGGGCAGGTCAAGCCCGCTCCCCCGCGGCGAGATGAAACCCCTCTACTCGACGGTAACGCTCTTGGCGAGGTTGCGGGGCTGATCAATCTCTCTCCCCTTCAACAGGGCAATGTGGAAAGCCAGAAACTGCAAGGGGACCACCGAAAGGAAAGGGGTGAACTCCTCGTCTGTCCAGGGTATCTCTATCACCGATTCCACGTGTTGGGGAATGATCGTGTCCCCCTCTGTACAGACGGCAATAAGGGGAGCATTCCTGGCCTTGGCCTCCTGAATATTGGACAGGGTCTTCTCGTAAAGACCATCCCTTGGGATCACCGCCAGGACGGGCAGATCAGGCTCCAGCAGTGCAATGGGGCCGTGCTTCATCTCCCCTGCGGCGTAGGCCTCGGCGTGAATGTAGGATATCTCTTTTAACTTGAGGGCCCCCTCCAGGGCTATGGGGAAGGATATCCCCCTGCCGATGAAGAGGAAGTTGCTCTTGGATGCATACCTTTTAGCCAGTTCCATTACCTCGTTCTCCCTTTCAAGGAGCAGTTCCACCTTGTAGGGAATATGGATCAGCTCGCTAATAAGTCTCTCCTCCTCGTCGGAGGGTAGGGTTCCTCTCAGCCTGCCGAGCTGGAGGGCCACCAGGAAGAGCGCCGCCATCTGCCCCGTAAAGGTCTTGGTGGCAGCCACGCCTATCTCCGGACCGGCCTTCAGGAGCATTACGCTGTGGACCTCCCTGGCCAATGTTGAGCCTCTCACGTTGGTGATGGCAAGGCAGTGCGCTCCGTCGGCCCTGGCCTTGCGCTGGGCCGCAAGGGTATCCGCCGTCTCGCCGGACTGGGAGACGAAAACAGCAAGCGTGGAAGGGTCGCACTTGATGTGTCGGTACCGGTACTCCGAGGCTACGTCAACTTTGATCTCCAGGTCGGTCCACTTCTCCAGGACCCTTTCCGCGACCAGGGCCGAGTAGTACGAGGTTCCGCAGGCCACCAAATGGACCTTATCCCACTTCGAGGCCATCTCCGCATCCCAGCCCAGTTCCTGGTCAACGGCGGTCCTTCCGTCGGCGATCCTCCCCTTCAGGGTGGATCGGAGTACCATGCCCTGCTCATGGATCTCCTTGAGCATGAAGTGTGAGAACCCCGACTTCTCCGTCATGGAAACGTCCCAATCCACGGTGAAGACTGTCTTCTCGACAGGGCAGCCGTTCTCGTCCCATACCCTAATGCCACCAAGGGATATCTCGGCTATGTCACCCTCCTCGAGGTACTGGATCTTCCTCGTGTAAGGAAGAAATGCCGGGACGTCCGAAGCGCAGAACGATTCTCCGTCGCCGGACCCCAAGACAAGGGGAGAACCTTTCCTTACGCAGTAGATCCTGTCAGGAAGATCCTGCTGTATCACCACAAGGGCAAAGGATCCTCTCAACCTCCCCTGCAGGTTGACGAGCGTCTCAAGGATGTCCCCCGTCTGGGAGAATGATGTGGCGATAAGATGGACGACCACTTCAGTGTCCGTCTCGGAGAGGAACTCCACCCCTTCCCGTTCGAGTTCCTCCTTAAGCTCCATGTAGTTCTCTACGATCCCGTTATGGACAATGGCGAACTTGCCGCTTCCATCCCTGTGGGGATGGGCATTCACCTGGGTCACGCCGCCATGGGTCGCCCATCGGGTGTGTCCGATACCCTGGGTGGAGCAGGGGGATATCTCCTCGAGCATCCTCTCCAGGTCTGCAACCTTTCCGACCTCCTTGAGGATGATCAGGCCATCGCCGGTCCTCAGTGCCAGACCGGCCGAGTCGTAACCGCGATATTCAAGCCTCTTGAGTCCATCGATCAGGACATCGGAGGCATTTCTTCTGCCGACATAACCTACTATCCCACACATTTTTGTATGGGCACCGCCTTTCTGATCTGGAAGAGAACGGATGCCGTCCCTTTTGTCCCGGAGATCACTCCCTGGTTTTGTGGGAACGGCTTCATGGCCTTACCGTTCAGGCCACCGGGGCATCCGCCGAATTATTCGATACTCCCCGGCCCTCGTCAACTGGCCCTGGCCAGTTCTGGCGCTTGGTCAGCCGCCAACCTCTTTCTTACTCCCCCGACACTGTCACCTCCCCGTGACCCCGAGCCTTTCGAGCTCGGAGAGGATTATGCCCCGCAGGTCCTCTCGCTTCAGGGCCATGCCGAGAGTGGCCAGAAGCCAGCTCTCCATGGTACCGCAATCAAACCTCTCGCCCTTGTACATGACCCCCCAGACGGGTTCATCCTCGGAAAGGGACCTGATGGCGTCCGTGAGCTGGATCTCCCCTCCGGTACCCACACCTGAATTCCTGAGATAGCGGAATATTCCCGGAGAGAGCACGTACCGGCCCATCACGGCATACCGGCTCGGCTCACTGCCGGGTTCAGGCTTCTCAACAAGGTCCTCTATCCTGAAAAGGCCGTCCTCAACCTGTTCACCCCTAATAATCCCGTACCTGAAGGTTTCCCCCGGAGGAACCTCTTCCAGGGCCACAACTGATCCACCAAGCCTCTGGTGGACCTGTACAAGCTGCCCGAGCACCGGAGGCGTTCCGGGAGGAGTTACCATTACGTCATCGGGGAGGATCACACCAAAATAGCAGCCGCTGCAGAAAGGCTCTCCGCACAGGACCGCGTGACCCAGCCCTAGTGGTTCCGGCTGTCTGACATAGGCGAAATCTGCCATCTGGCTTATCTCTCTTACAAGCTGTGCAGAATCTGCCTTGCCCTTTCCGATGAGTATCTGCTCGAGCTCTATGGACCTGTCAAAGTAGTCCTCTATAGCCCTCTTGCCCCTGCCTGTGACGAAGACTATCTCACCGCACCCTGATCGGACGGCCTCCTCGACCCCGTACTGGATAAGGGGCCTGTCGATAAGGGGCAGCATCTCCTTGGGGATCTCCTTAGTGGCAGGCAGGAACCTGGTACCCATACCTGCGACGGGGAAGAGGCATTTCCTGACATCACCCGTCGTCAACACCCCTCACCTCCTCTGAGATCCCGGACAAGGACCTCTTCGCCGCTTCTCCTTATCTCTTCGAAGAGCGCCTCCGATACGGACCTCAATACCGGATCTTCCCGCGCTTCAACGAGGACACGCACAAGAGGTTCCGTGCCAGAGGGTCTGACCAGGACCCTGCCCAGTTCACCCAGCTCCTGGCAGGCTCTTTCTATCGCCCCCCGCACCCCCGGGTGACCGAGAAAGGATTCCTTGTCAGTGGCATGGAAATTCTTCAGAACCTGGGGATACCTCCCGAACCTGTCCACCAGGGTGTTGATATCCTCACCCAACCTTGAGCATGCCGAGAGGAACAGAAGACCGGAGCTGAGCCCGTCGCCGGTGGGGAAGAAATCGCTTGCGATAACGTGCCCCGACTGCTCTCCTCCAAGAGAAGAACCCGAGGATCGCATGGCATCGAGCACATACCTGTCGCCCACGGGACAGCGCGTCAGGTGGATACCGTCCTGTGCGAACTTCTCCTCCAGGGCTTTGTTGCTCATCACTGTCGCCACTACCCCGTTCACCAGCCTGCCCTCGCCATGAAGCCACCTTCCAAGGACCCAGAGGATGATATCTCCGTCGATGATCCTCCCCTTGGTATCGACGAAGAGAACCCTGTCAGCATCGCCGTCAAGGGCCATCCCCAGCGAATGTCCCCCTGAAAGGACTGCAGACGCCACATTCTCCATGTGGATGACCCCGCAACCGTCGTTGATGTTGTTTCTTTCGGGTCTGTCGGATATGATGATGGCCCTGCCGAAGCAGCGCCGGAAGATCATGGCTGCAGCCTCCGAAGCCGCCCCGTGGGCACAGTCCACTACGATAGAAAGTTCCTGATCTACCCCGAAGCCGCAAGTCCTGACCACGTGTTCGGTGTACTCCGAAAGAATCCCGGTCCTCGGGGCGACCGATCCCACTGACGAACCTGTGGGTCTCCAATCGTCGAAGACCACGTCAGCCAGATACTCCTCGATCTCCGCCTCGTCGTCGTCGCTCAGTTTGCAGCCGTCCCTTCCTAGGAACTTGATACCGTTGTATTCGAAGGTGTTATGGGAGGCACTTACAACCGCACCACCGTCGCAGGATAGTTTTCTGACGGCGAAGCTTACACCTGGAGTGGGGATCACCCCCAGGGAGACCACTTCTGCTCCAGCGGAGAGGAATCCCGAGACAAGGGCCATTTCGATCATGGGTCCTGAACGCCTTGTGTCCCTCCCGACGGCAATGACCGGGCGGGATACGCCTCTTTCGATAAGGAAAAGTGCATAGGACCTGCCCAGGCGAAGTGCCATTTCGGGGGTCATAAGCCCACGGTTGGCCACATCCCTTACGCCGTCGGTCCCGAAGAGACACCGGCATTTTCTGGAAGTTTCCTGCATCGGAACACCTCTTTCCCTGCGCCCTGACTCACTCGGTAAGCGCATAGACCGTTACGTTGGGTGGATCTATATCGGCCAGTGAGACCCCCTTGGAACGAAGGGTTGTCTTGACCGGCACGGTTATCTTCTGGGAGACCAGGTTCGTTACGTCCACGTAGACATCGACCGGACTACCCTTGACCTCGGCTGCATCAAGGTCTGACGGTGATCCTTCAAGGATCACGCTAACCTCGGAGGGTTCGACCCTCCAGCCGGGGTATATGCTTCTACCGGAAAGCCTGACGGGCACCTTGGCATAGAGTCTCCTTTCGGTCCTTCCCGCGAGCAGTATCCTCACCCGCACCGATGGGTCTTCAACGACCTGAACGTCATCAGCAGGATCTTCGACCGTGACGACCCTGGTGACGTCCGCCGAAAGCCCCGTTATGTCCAGGGGGCCAAGAAAGACCTGTTCGATCCTTTCGATAGACTCAAGAGGCCCCTGGATAGTCAGCTCCGGGGGGTCCACGACCACGGCTTCCACCTGGAAATCCTTCCCCGGATCGCCCTTCAGTTCCACCCTGACAGGAACGACCCTCCTGGGGAAACCTCTGACCAGGCTGTAGGAGAGATCAGCCTCGGCAGGCTCTATCATAAAGGGAGTTCTCTGGTCCCTGTCGGGGGATGACACAATGGGCAGTGTGAGTTCCTTCTCCTGAAGCAGCTGTTCCAGGGTTGGGACCACCCAGACATTCTCCAGGGAAGAGAGCAAGTGTTCAGGCCCCTTGACGGTAACCTCCATGGGAGCGACCCTCTGCTCCTCAAGCCGGTATCCCGGAGGAAGGCCATCGGGCACAAGCAACCTGACAGACAGCACCCTGGATCCCAGTCGGGTAAGGTCAAGGTCGACAAAGGGCGGAGATACCTCGACCAACCTCAGTCCTGAGGGAAGTATCGCCTGGACGGGCCTGCGATGAGATCCAGGTCCCAGGCCCTTGAGATCTATCTGGGACGCGATGGTTTCCGTCAGGGAGAAGGCCGTCTCCCTCGTTCCCGATACCTGGATGTCCACTTCACGGACCCCGCTGGATACGGACATGTCCACAGGGACGTTGAGGAACTCAAGAGGTACCGTAACAGTCCTTACTATCTCGGTGCCCCGGTCAGAGGCCAGGTAGAACCAGACCAGCACAGCCACCAGAACTGAAACCACCTTGAGGAAGAGCCTGGAGGACAGGAGACGGTCAATCGATCTCATCATTCTCGGTTCCCCTCCCTGAAAAGACCGAGCCCAGCCTCTCCTTGACACCCTCCATGGCCGATCCCGTCCCTGTCGCATGGGCGAAGTAGTGCATGAGGAGCCTTCTTATCTGCCCCTCCTTCAGCTCCCTTGAAAGATGGCCGTTGATCGCAAGGGCGACCTCTCCCCGCTCCTCGGAAACTACCAGCGCCATGGCATCGGAAACCTCCGTTACGCCCAGGGCGGCACGATGCCGGGTCCCTATCCACCTTGAAAGGTTGCTGTTCTCTGTCAGGGGCAGGTAACACGCGGCGGCGATAACGCTCTGCCTGTCAAGAATGGTCGCACCGTCGTGGAGGGGGTTCCCCGGCCAGAAGATGGAGACCAGAAGATCCTGGGATATCTCTCCCCCTATCTGGACGGCGGATCTCCATATATCCTTCAGGCCTGTGTCCTTCTGGAAGACCAGGATAGCTCCTATCTTACGGCTCTGAAGGAAGAGGAGAGCCCGGGTTATCTCGTCGGTCAGCTGGGCCGCCCTCTCCTCTGCCTGACGGCGCCTCCAGATGTTGCCCCGTCCGAGCTCCTCGAGCATCCTCCTTATCTCGGGCTGGAAGACGATAGGGATGGCTATGATGAAGACCCCCAGCATCCTTCCCAGGATCCATGAGAGTGCGGCAAGCTTCATCAGCCGTGCGGTTGCGAAGAGGAGGCCGATGACGAAAAGCCCCTTAACAAGCTGCATGGCACGGGTATCCACAAGCAGGAGAAGCAGCCTGTAGACAATAAATGCGATTATCGCGATATCAATGAAATCCTGCCAGCGTATGGACTCAAGGATCCCGGACAAGCTATCACTCCTGACAGTTCAGCTGTTAATGATCCTTTTCCTGACATAGGGCGAAGTTGTGGCCGCCAGAACGGCGCCGTAATCCGGAACGAAGGATATAGTATCACCCGGTTCAAGGGAACCCCTGAGATCTTCTGCGTCGAGAGTCAGATGATCGCTGGAGGCTCCGATAATGGACAGCCCCTCATCAACAGGGGTAAGCCCCTCGGGTCTGACATCCTGCCTCCCCATTGCGACTATGGCCCGCCTTCTCACTCCCCTGTCCCTGAAGACCTGGACGTTCCCGAAGGCATCGGTCCCGGTCTCTCCGATCGGCATGGAGGGTTTCCTCCTGACCTCTACCACCTCGGCCGTTATCCTTATTGCGTCGTTCTCCAGGTATGGTATAAGCCTGCTCCGGGTTATATCTGTCCCCAGAAGTATACCTTCACCCACTCGCAGCTGGTTGACCCCCTCGGGAACAATGCCCTTCTCCACCAGCATCAGCGTAGACGTCGCGCCTCCTGATACGACTCCCAGCGGGCACTCCAGGAACGAGGAAAGCTCTTCCCCGGTCCTGACGAGGAGAGACAGGTTCTTCTCCGTAGGGAGTACCCCCGAAAGACATCCAAGGTTGCTCCCCACCCCCAGATACCGGACCCTGCGGCATTGTCTTATCGCTTCTGCCATCTCCTCAACACCATCGGGCCAAATACCCTCGCGAAGATCGCCAAGGTCCACCATAACTATGATGCCAACCTCTGTCCCGGCTTCCCTGCAGGCACTGTCTAGCATCAGGACCGAGCCTGGCATGGAGATCAGGCAGCTATCGGCTGTCTCCGCCACTTCGTCCATCTCGCCCGGCATTGGGATCCTCAAAAGCATCATGGGATTATTGAACCCGAAAAGGCGGAGTTTTCGGATATTGTCTACACGACTGTCGGCCAGCCCTTGACAACCTCCCTCAAGCATCGCCGACGCCACAGCCGGATGGGCGCTGACACCCTTGGTAACACCCCAGACGCGTATGCCCTTGTCTGCACAGAGTTTGACCACTGTTTCAGTGTTTTTCGATATAACTCCCGTATTGATGCAGATCTCCGGATACCTCATGGCCAACTGTACCGCCCCGCTTTCCTGGCTTCTATTCCACTAACATTCTCACTCAATGGCCCCTCATTTTTCTGAGAAGGGCAATATTCCCCTCGTCACCGGGTCCGCCCTTCGGGGTCTCGAGCAGGCACGGAGTATCCTCCCACTTTGGATCGGAAACAATGCAGGAGAAGAGCTCTGTGCCTATGAAACCTTCCCCGATATGCTGATGCCTGTCCCGCCGGCTTCCCATCTCCGTCCGGGAGTCGTTGAGGTGCCAGCATCCGATCCTTCCCAGTCCGATATGCCTCTCCACGGACCTGAGAAGCCGGTCGTAGGACGAGCGCCCCCGCAGCTCGTGACCTCCGGCGAAGAGGTGGCACGTATCAAGGCACACCCCGGTGCGTGAGATATCGCCCACCCTGTCAAGTATCCATGCCAGGTCCTCTATTGTCGAGCCAACGGAGTGGCCCTGGCCCGACATGGTCTCCAGAAGGACCCTGGCTCTCATTCTTGGTGTCCTCTCGATGGCCCGCCTCAATCCTTCGGCCACCAGTTTTCTGCCATTGTCCAGTCCATCCCCCAGGTGAGATCCCGGGTGCAGTACCAGGTCATCGATACCCAAAGCTTCACATCGGGCGATCTCTTCCACCAGGGCCGCGATACTTTTCTCCCGGGTTTCCTTAACCGACGCCAGGTTAAGAAGATAGGACCCATGGGCGACCACCTTCCTGATGCTGCTCTTCGCCCATGCAGCCATGAACCTCGTCGCGGCCGGCTCCGGTATGGGAAAGGCCCGCCACTGGAGCTGGTTCTTGGTAAAGATCTGGATGGCCTCGCAGCCCAGGGCTTCTCCTCTTTCGATCGCTTTCCACAGACCCCCGGCAACGGAGACATGGGTACCGATCAGGGACATTGGGACCCCTTTATATCCCCGTCCTTCAGGGTCCGGATAAGGTTGAGGATTATCCAGGCCGTCGCCCCCCATATGTTCACTCCGTCGCCGATCCGGAAAACAGGGTAGCTCAGGACCTTGCCCTCCCTGGTGAAGTTCTCCATGACGGGGGCCCGTTCCAGTGCCTTCAGGGGAACCTCCAGAACGCTCTTCACTTCGTGACTGTCCGGCGACAGGTCACCCGGACCTATACCGGAGGGGATCAATCCCACCACAGGGAATAGCGAAAAATCGCTCGAATAGGCCCTGACCTCCGGCAGTGTCCCGACTATCTCCACTCTCTCTCCGGGGATCCCCGTCTCCTCGGTGAACTCTCTGAGAGCTGTGTCCACTGGACCCCGGTCCCTCTTCTCCATGGCACCCCCGGGAAAGGCTATCTGTCCCGGATGTCTTCTCAGAGAAACTGACCGCTCCAGCAGGAGAAGGAAGAGTTCACCATCCCTCGGGAAGACTGGGACAAGCACGGCACTCTTCCTTCCAGAACTATCTGAAAGGTCCTTCCAACCCCTGTCGATCCCTGAGGAGGGAATTTTCGAAAGAATGGACCGGAGCCTCGTGGCCCCTTCCCGATCATTTGCCATCGGAATGAAGCCTGACCATCCCCCGTAGCACGACCCCGCGCCTCCCGTCAACGGTCACGATCATGCCATCGTCCAGAACGGAGATTGCATCGGCGGCGGAAACAATGCAGGGGATCCGGAGTTCAAGGCATACGATCGCGGCATGACTCGTCAGGCCGCCTTCCTCGCATATGACGGCAGAGGCCTTCCTCATGGCCGGCACGTAATCCTTGTCGGTTTGCCTCGTTACCAGTATGGCCCCGTCCTTCATCTTGCGATCGGCCTCAGCGGCCGAAAGAGCCTTCACGACTTCGCCCGAGGCATCCCTCTTGAGAAGCGAGAGCCCCTTGAGGAGTATCTTCGCCACTGTAAGGACCTGTATCGAGTTCGTGGTCCCTGGACTTCCTATGGGGTAGCCCGCCGTGGCAACCACCATGTCCCCCTCCCTGAGAAGGGATCCCTTCCGGGCTATCTCGATGGCCGACGTAAGGGCTGTCTCCAGGTCCTTCTCCCTTGGGACGAGGAGGGGTTCTACACCCCAGACCAGGGTCAGGTACCTCAATGTCTCCTGGTGGGGTGTTGCCCCAATTATGGGGGCTCCTGGCCTGTATTTGCTGACCATCTGGGCCGTAACCCCGCTCTGGGTCAGAGAGAGGACAGCCTGGGACTTCATCTGGTCGGAGATCATTCCCGCGGCCTTGCTGACTGCGTCGGGTATCCCCGGAGCTCCGGTCTGGAGCGGGATAGCCCTTCTCCAGGGAGACTCCCCCTCCTCGGTTTTCCTGATGATCCTTGACATGGTCTCCACCGACAGCACAGGATGAGCGCCATTGGCCGTCTCGCCAGAGAGCATGAGGGCATCCGCTCCGTCAAGAACAGCATTGGCAACATCGCTTGCTTCGGCCCTGGTGGCCCTCACGTTCCTTATCATCGAATCCAGCATCTGGGTAGCGACAATGACGGGCTTTCCGTGGAGGCGGCACCTGTCGATGATCATCTTCTGCACCAGGGGGACTTCCTCCAGGGGTATCTCCACCCCCAGATCGCCCCTGGCCACCATCATGCCGTCCACTACCTCGATTATCTCCTCTATGTTATCCACTGCCTCGCGGGTCTCGATCTTTGCGATTATCCTCAGGTTGCCCCCTATCTCCTCGAGCACCCGGCGGACCTCCATGATGTCGGACCTGTCGCGGACAAAGGAGAGGGCTATCAGGTCCATCTTCTTCTCCAGGGCCCAACGGACGTCATCGACATCACGGGGAGTTAGGATGGGGAGCGAAATCTTCGCTCCAGGTACGGAGATTCCCTTCCTTTCGCCCAGTTCACCGCCGACGTTGACTCGGCAGATGATGTCCTTCCCTGCAACTTTTTCGACAGTGAGGTGAAGGGTGCCGTCGTCTATGAAGAGGGCCTGCCCCCGGGCGACCTCACCGGACAGACCCGGGTGGCTTATCCAGACCCTGGATGCGTCCCCCTCCTCGACAGGTTCTGAGGTAAGGATAATGGTCTTGCCGCTCTCGATCACGACCGGCATACGTCCCCTGAGGGTCCCGGTCCTGATCTCGGGTCCCTTGGTGTCTATCATGGTCCCTATCGGCCTGTCCAGCTCCTTCTCCAGCCTCCTGACCCTGTCAAGGTGCTTTTCATGGGTATGGTGATCCCCGTGACTAAAGTTCAGGCGGGCTACATCCATGCCCGCCTGAACCATCCTTTTCAGAATCTCGTATTCTTCGCAGGCCGGCCCAAGGGTACAGACGATCTTAGCTCGTTTCTTCATTCCTTTTCCCGCTTTCGACAGCCCCGTGGGCTGTAAGAATTAGGGCCTTTCCCCTGATCTTCATGGCTGAGGTGAACTCAGTGAACTGGGCTATCCAGACCTCACCGGCATCAAGCTTCTCCGAGTGGGCGAACTTCGTCTCCTGACCTCTCGTCATACCTATCACCGAGACCCCGTTCTCCAGAGCCTTAACGACAATGAAATCAGAAAGGACCGAAGGCTTACCGTTATTCTCCACGCGCATTTCCTCTCCTCCTCAGCGCCCTTGACAAAGGGGCTACCTACCCTATTTTATACCACCTCGATACCTCCGCCGGAAATCTCCATTATCTTTGCGGAAAGATCTTGGGAGGGTTCAACGTTAAGGTCCCTGGCCCTCAGTATCGCTTTTTTCCCTCCAACAGCTACTTCCAGGAGCACGCTGGCATCCCCTGGGTGCCCCTTGAGCTCCCGGTACACTTCTCTAAGCCTACCGTTAAGGGCCGGACCGTCGGGAAGGATCCTGAGCCGGAGCCACCTTCTGGCGTTGCCCTTCAGCTCCTCGACGGTCATTATCTTTTCTGCGATCAGCGACAGTCCTTCCCTTGTCCTGGGTGCCCCTTTGACAATGACAAGCTTTCCCTTCTCCGGAAGTGTTATGCCCGACCAGGTCCTCGGGAAACAGACCACCTCTATCTTCCCTGAAGAGTCCTCGATCTCCAGGATGCCCATGCGGTCACCCTTCCTGGTGAACTTCTCCTGGATCCCCACCAGTATCCCGGCCACAACGGCAGGGCAGTTCTCAGCCTTCCAGCATGCCAGGTCCGGAATGGAACAGGTGCTGTATGGCTGAACTTCCTTCTCGTACTGATCGAAGGGGTGTCCCGAAATATAGAGACCGGTGGCCTCCTTCTCCATCTCCATCCTGGTATGGAGGTCGTAGTCCTCCACCTCCAGCAGGACCGGGCCCTCCTCCTCGGCAAGGTCTTCAAGGCCCAGCAACTGCTGGCTGCGGCAGTCCGATGCCCTTCTCTGGGCAAGTTCGAACATCCCCGGGAGGGACTCCATGAGCTGACGCCTGTTGGAGGTTATGGAATCGAAGGCACCCGCCCTTACAAGGTTCTCCATGACTGCTCTTCCTACGACCCTGGTGTCGACACGGTTTATGAAATCCCAGAGAGACAGGAAGGGCCCCTTCTCCCTTACCCCGATAATATGGACCACCGTCGGATCCCCCAGCTTCGAGACTGCGCTCATACCGAACAGGATCACGTCCCCGTCAACGCTGAAGTTGGCCTCGGACCTGTTGACGTCGGGAGGCAGTACCTTTATTCCGGAGTTCCTTACAGCCCTTATGTGTCCTGCCAGGGTATCCAGTTTGGAGTGAATGTGGCTGGAGAGGAAGGCCGCATAGAATTCGCTGGGGAAATGGGCCTTCAGGAAGGCCGTCTGGTAAGTGATCATCGCATAGGCAGCGCTGTGGGATTTATTGAAACCGTAGCCGGCGAACTCCTGGACCAGGTCGAAGATATGCTCCGCGTCGGAGTGACTGACCCCGCTACCAACGCACCCCTCCACGAACTGCTTCCTCTGGGTCTCCATGACATCGGCCTTCTTCTTGCCCATGGCCCTGCGGAGGAGGTCGGCCTCACCGAGAGTGTATCCAGCAAGCCTCGCCGCGCACTCCATGACCTGCTCCTGGTAGAGGATCATGCCGTAGGTCTCCTTAAGGACATCCTTCAGCTTTTCGTGGAGCCAGGATATATCCCTTCTCCCATGCTTGCAGTCTATGTACTGCTCCACCATTCCGCTGCCAAGGGGACCGGGCCGGTAGAGAGCAAGCACGGCTATCAGATCCTCGAAACAGTCAGGGCGAAGCTGTTTAAGGAGTTGCCTCATGCCTGAGGATTCCAGCTGGAAGACCCCCAGCGTGTCGGCACGGCAGAGCATGTCGAAGGCAGGCTGGTCGTCGGGGGGGATCGAGTAAACATCCGGGGCCTTCTTGCCGTTGCGGGTGATGTTCGACAGGGTCTCCTCGATCATTGACAGGGTCCTGAGACCCAGAAAATCCATCTTTACAAGACCGAGCTTCTCCAGGGGCTCCATGGAGTACTGGGTCACTATCTGAGCCTCGCCTATCCTTCGAACAGGAACAACTTCCGTGAGCGGCTCCGGGGTGATCACTATTCCTGCTGCATGCTGGGAGCAGTGTCTCGCGAGCCCCTCTATCCTTGACGCGTAATCGAGCAGTTTGCCCACCGAAGGATCTTCCTTCTTTGCCTGCTTCAGGTCAGGTGACTGCTCCACGGCCTCCTCGATGGAGACCGCTCCTGAGGGAACAAGCTTGGCGATCCTGTCCACGTCGGGGTACTTCATGTCCAGGGCCCTTCCTACATCCCGGATGGCAGCCCTGCTCTTCATCCGGTCAAAGGTTATTATCTGCGCCACGTGGGATCGTCCGTACTTCTCCACAATGATCTCAAGGACGCGGTCCCGCCCCCTGTCCGATATGTCCGTGTCTATATCGGGCATGCTTATCCTCTCCGGATTGAGGAACCTTTCAAAGAGCAGGCCGTACCTTAGGGGGTCGATCTCAGTGATCCTGAGAGAGAAGGCCACCAGGGAACCCGCAGCAGAACCTCTCCCCGGGCCGACGGGGATCGACTCCTCCTTTGCGGAGTGGATGATGTCGGAGACGATCAGGAAGTAACCGGCGAACCCCATCTGGTTGATCACGTTCAGTTCATAGTCCAGCCTCTCGAGATACTCCCTGGGGACAGACAGCTCGCCGAAACGGGCCTTTAGCCCCTCATGGGACCTTATATGGAGCTCCTCCTCGAGGGTTGTCCCCTTTCGGACCTCAACCCTGGGCAGTCTGTAGGCCCCGAAGGTGAAGTCCACGTTGCACCGTTCCGCTATTGCCACGGTGTTCTCCAGTGCCTGTGGGACATCTTTGCCAAAGAGGGACCACATCTCCTCCGGTGAGCGCAAATAGAAATCGTCGGCCCCGAAACGGTACCTGTTAGGGGTGTTCACTGTAGAGTTCGTCTGGACACAGAGCAGAACGTCGTGCCAGGAGGCATCCCCGGCCTCCAGGTAGTGGGCGTCGTTGGTCGCTATCAGGGGGATGCCCGTCCGGGAGGACATCTTTATCAGGGCCCTGTTCGCTGCCGCCTGTTCGGGGATCCCGTTGTGCATTATCTCGAGGAAGAAGTTGTCCTCGCCGAAGATGTCACGGTACAGCATGGCCCTCTGGAGAGCTTCATCTTCCGCCCCTTCAAGGATGAGGCTGGGTATCTCTCCGGCAAGACAGGCCGAACTCGCTATAAGGCCGCCTGAATAACGGGAGAGAAGATCGTGATCGACCCGGGGGCGGTAGTAGAATCCGTCTGTGTTGGCGATGGAGACGAGCTTGACCAGGTTCTGGTAACCCTCCTGGTTCTCTGCCAGGACCAAAAGATGGTAGTTCCTTCCCATGCGGTCCTTTAAGGTGTGCCCCCTGGGATCCACGTAGAGTTCGCACCCTATGACGGGTTTGACCCCCTCCTCTCGGCAGGCCGAATAAAACTCGATGGCACCGTACAGAGCTCCGTGGTCGGTTATAGATACGGCTGGACAGCCCCACTGTGCGGAGCGCCTTGCCAGGTCGCAGCACCTGATCGCTCCGTCCAGAAGGCTGTATTCGCTATGGACATGAAGATGGACAAAGGGTCTGTTCACTATTCTGCTACTGCTCCTTCCGGGTTGTCTGGTTCATCGGGGTTCTCTTCCTTCAGCACGAGCAGGTCGGCATTGAATAACTTCTGGATCTCCAGGAAGCACTCCTGCCTTTGTTCTCCGTCCTCGGTCTCGATATGGTTTGCCCGCACCCTCACCGAGGGGGGCGACTTTTCGGAAGGGACATCTCCGGAGGAAGAGAAGGTGTTAGGGCTGCCATCCTGCTCTCCCGGCTGGACAGCATTTCCAGCGGAAAAATTATCTTCAACCTGGACCGACCTATCCCCGCAGACCAGCTTCATCTGCACCCCTGGGAAACGGTCTAGCCTTATGGAGTCAAGGTAGGCGATGCTTCTCGGTGAGGAAGCTATCTCGAAGGAGAACTGCCGGTCCTCCGGGAACAGGATGACCAGCGAGTCCCCGTCCCTTTCTGACCTTGTGGGGACACAGGCACAGTAGAGCGGCAGGTTGTCAGATGCCATGGCGTCGACACACTCATCCCAGTTACCACCGGACGACACGTCAGATGCCGGGGGAGACCCTTGCAGGACCTCTTCTTTGTCGGGAGAATGGATCTCGTGCTCTTTCTGTTCAGGTTTCTGTTCAGGTTTCTGTTCGATCTTATGGCTACGCCCCTTCCCGGGGGTAGCTCCATCTTCCATTTCGAATGCCGCTTCCTTCCGAACCCTCTCTTCCGTCTTCGCCGGCGAGAGCACGAAAAGCCCCAAAACCATGCCCAGGACCACCTCGGCCTTCAGTCCGTAACGGGCCCTTGGAAGTGTGGCAGAACAGAAGTTGAGGACCTTCCAGAGCTCGGGTTCTCTCCAGTGCCCCGATTCTTCCCGGATGAAGGTTCTCTCATCTTCGCTCAGGGGAAGTGAGCTGATCCCATCCTCGCCCCAGAGAACAGTCACGAGGATGTCCCTGAAAAGAAGGAACAGGCCCTCAAGTAACCGTTCAGCCGTAAGTCCCCGTTGAAGAAGCTCCGAGAAACCCCTGAACACCTCGGCGCTCCCGTCCCTCATGGCAGGGATCAGTCTCTCCAGGTCGCTCCTTCCTCCGCCGCCGAGAATGCCCCGGATATCCTCGAGAGACACAGCCGGAAGACCTGACGTTACTGCCTGTTCCAGCAGGGAGAGAGCATCCCTCAGTGATCCGTCCGACTCCCGGGCCATCTCCCAGAGGGCATCCTGCTCGATCACGGCTCCCTCAAGGGCTGAGACCTTCTCCATGCACTCGACGATGGCAGGCACGGGAATGCGATGGAAGGGGATGTGCTGGCACCTGGAGCGGATCGTCGCAGGGACCTTGTGCGGCTCTGTCGTTGCAAGAATGAAGACTACCGTCTGGGGAGGCTCTTCCAGGGTCTTCAGAAGGGCGTTGAAAGCAGGGTCGGTGAGCATGTGCACCTCGTCGATGATATAGACCTTGTACATCCCTGAAAAAGGCGAGAGGGAGATATGTTCCTTGAGTTCCCTTATCTCGTCGATGCCCCTGTTGGATGCCCCGTCTATTTCGATAACGTCCAGGTTGTCCCCCGATGCAATGGAGATACATTGGGGGCATTTTGCGCATGGTTCCCCATCCTCCCTTCGGTTGGGACAATTCAGGGCCTTGGCAACTATCCTGGCAAGGGTGGTCTTACCACACCCTCTTGGTCCGGAAAAGAGATAGGCGTGGCTGTTTTTCCCACCGGCTATCTCCCTTCGAAGCAGGCTTACAGCCGCATCCTGGGCTACTACCTCTGAGAAAACCCCCGGCCTGTGCCGTCGGTAAAGGGAAAGGTGCATCTCATCGCCTCCTGTGGAACGCTTTCATTCAGGGTACCTACCTGTGGTAATCAGCAACAGGGTGGATCGACCTCGCCCGGTTGAGCGCGGCCAGAATATTCTCCCTGAACTCCTCCAGTGAAGGCATTCCGGGAAGAAGATCCTTTGTCGAGACTATCACGCCGAGGCCAACCCTCAGCACCTTGTCTCCCTGTACCTCCTGGACGGTAACATCGTAGGGCGAAGTCTCCATCTGGAGGTGCCGGTCCAGCGACCGGGCAACTTTCTCCAGCAGTTCGGAGGGACCTTCGACGGCCGGTGCCTGCCAAACGGGCCTTCCGTCTATGTTAAGGAATATGGTCCCGTTCCTTTCGTCCGTCCCGGACCTGAGCAGCCGAAGTGCCCTCTTTCTCTCCAGGGGCCAGCCCCTCTCCCTGATAATGCCCACAAGACTCAGGACCCTTTCGCGGGTCTTGGGGTGACCAGCGTATATTCCCGGGTCGACATATGGCCTCTTCATCTCCTCCTCCTGGAGCCTCTCCATGACGGTTACCGCCCCCGACGGTTCATACCCCGACTGGAAGATAATATCCAGGCCACTCGTATCGGCCTCCCTTTCAAGGTCCTTGCTGTAGGAGTTCATTATGGCTACCTGGGCGAGGTTTGCAAGGATCGGCGCTGCTCCGGCCCCTCCGGTGGCTATTATCACCGCAAGGGCCCCAATGGTAAGCCGCTGGTTCCTTGACGACTGGATCAGCCCGTGTTTCCTGTCGGTATGGACCAGCTCATGGGCCAGGATCGAAGCGAGTTCATCGTCGCTGCGGCAGAAATCGAGCATCCCCGTTGTGAGGTAGATCCTCCCGCCGGGGAGCGCAAAGGCATTGGGCATCTCTTCCTCCACGATCCTGACCTCGAAGGGGAGGTCTCTCTCCGTGAAGGGGGTGAGTCTCGAAAGTACCATGGAGACCCTTGCCACCCGGACCGGGTCGGTCACACGGTCCCAGTGCTTCTCAACCTGTTCGGAGACCTTGTCTCCCAGTTTTAACTCTTTCTCCAGTTCATCCGTACCGGCTTCGCAATGGAATGGGGAAGCCAGGATGAAAAAGGAGAGGACGAGGACAACTACGGCGGTCCTTGTTCGCATAGGCTATCCTTCCGGGACCGATGATGGGATCCTGTACCTGATATTCTATGGCAAAGACCCGTTCACGGGAATGTCCCCCAAGAAGTCGGGGCGAATGGCCGCCGGTCGCCCGCTGGGATTTCGGGGTGTCAGTGATCCCTGAGGGAGTTCAGCAACCCCATGGTCATCTCACGGATGACCCCGGCAATCTCCCGGTAACTGGCCAGGCTGCCTCCAAAGGGGTCTGGAACTTCGAGTATGTCCCCCTCGTAGAACGGACGGGAGGCCTCGCCAAGTAGACAGACCGCCCCCCGCCGTCGGGGGAACAGGTTCCTAAGGCAGTTCACATGATCTCTCGTCATTCCCAGGAACAGGGAATCTTCCGGTGGTTCCCATGAACCGGCAGGCTTCGAGCGGTGCCGGGAGATATCAATTCCATTCTCGGACATTACCCTTACCGCAAGTCCATTGGCGGGAAGACCATCTATGGCCATGGTCCCCGACGATGAGGCGCCCCAAATACCGTCCAGGCCATGGATCTTGAGGAAATGGTTCATGAACCCCTCCGCCATTGGACTCCTGCAGGTATTGCCCGAGCAAACGAACATCATCACCTTGAGGGGATCCTTGTTAACCATGTGATCAGTCCAGTTTTTCGATGTTCACCTTTGAGGCGAGCCTGTCTATCTCTGACCTGTCCCGGAAGCCCTTCTCCACATGGAGCGAGTCCTCCCAGGCGCAGGCCGTTGAGAACCGGATGGTCTCCTCGGCATCCATCCTCTCCTCCCTGGCGATCATGAAACCGGCAACCAGGGCGTCGTCGGCGGCGAAGAGTGAGACCAGGCCCTTACGTTCGTACTCCGCCAGATAGATACCCTGGGGGGAGAAAAAGACCGCTCCGTAAGTCCTGTAGGAGACAACTGCCCACTCTACCCCGTAATCATGTACCCTGGAGACCACCTCTATGAGGTTGTCCAGGGAAGTAAGGGACACCCCTGCGACCCTGGCCATGAAACGGTGGTCTATCCTGGCAAAGGCGGGACCTCCCTCAATGGCTGCCATCAACGGCGGCCCCGCCGCGTCCAGCAGGGTCGGGACCCCCTTTGACTTTGCCCTGTCGACCAGGTCGCGGTAGATATCCTGGGGGACCCCCGGCGGCAGGGAGCCTCCGATCATGACGAACCTTGCCCTGCCTAGCATCCTTTCGTAGTTGGAGAGGAATCTCCCCAGGGCTTCCTCTGGTATGTAGGGTCCGCTTTCGGCTATTCCCGTCTCGAGGTGGCCGACCTCGTCCACAATGTACACGTTGGAACGGGTCTCGCCGGGGACGTGGATGAAGTTGGTGGTTATGCGCAGCCTCCTCAGGGCATCCCGGATGTACTCACCGTTGAACCCTGCAAGGAAACCCATAGCTACAGAGGGATACCCCACCTGGGAGAGCATGTACGAAACGTTTATTCCTTTCCCCCCGGGCGACCTGTCAACGTGGCTCGTCCGGAACCATTTCCCCGGTCTGAACTCCGGGACAAGGAACTCCTCGTCCACGGCAGGATTAAGAGTTACTGTTACTATCATGGACCGCACCTCCCCTGAGTATCAGACAAACATGACGACGCGCACCGGGGCGGCCCCGATCACGATAGGAATTTCGCAGCCTCTTCCAGGGATCCTGCCTGTTGCTTCCGTTTGATGCTCCCCTTTCTGAACTCGACCAAGGATGGAAGCTCTGTGATCCCGAGCTTCTCGACCACCCTCCGGTTCTTGTAGCCGTCAAGAAGGACCACCTTTGACGACCTCCCGGAAGAGTATTTCTCTATCTCCGATGCCAGCCTTGCCTGGGGTTCGTCGATGCTTGAGAAGATGAAGACCGTGACCTGTTCGGGCTCCATGAGAAGGCTCTGGATATGTAGCTGCTCCGATATATAGGCAGATGCAGCCATGGCTGCCGTGGCTCCATCACCGGCAGCGGTAATTACCTGCCTAAGGTACTTGTCCCTGACGTCACCGGCTGCGAATATGCCCTCTACGTTGGTCTCCATCCTCTCGTTGGTCACGATCCATCCGCTTCCGACGGAATCAACAAGCCCCTGCATGAAGGAGATGTTGGGGTCCATACCGGCGAAGACGAAAACGCCCGATACGGGAAGATCGGATGTCTCCCCTGTCCTGACGTTCTTCAGAACCAGCTTCTCCACCATGTCCTCTCCGGAGATCTCCTCGACGACGGTGTTCCATATGACCTCTATCTTCGGGTTTGACATGGCCCTCTCTATGGCCAGCCTGTCGGCACGGAAGCTGTCCCTTCTGTGGATTATGGTCACCTTCGAGGCGAACTGCGTCAGGTAGACCCCCTCTTCGACGGCCGTATTGCCCCCGCCGATGACGGCGATCTCCTGGTCCTCGAAAAAGGCCCCGTCGCAGACCGCACAGTAGCTGACCCCCCTGCCGGTGAACTCCTTCTCTCCCGGAGCCCCCAGTTTCTTGAAACTTGCCCCGGTGGCAATGATCACGGCCTCGGCCTCGATCTCATCACCATCGGTATGAATGACCTTCCTTCCTCCGACGACAGTAATACCCTTTACATCGGTCTCACGGAATTCAGCCTTGAAGTGCTCGGCGTGCTTTCGGAACGTATCGGCCAGCTCTGCTCCGCTGGCATGGATCACCCCTGTCCAGTTCTCTATCTCGTCGGTGACATTTATCTGCCCTCCCGGGATCCCCTTTTCAAGGACAAGAACGTCAAGACCCGATCTCTTCCCGTAGATGGCGGCCGTGAGCCCTGCCGGCCCTGCTCCGACAATAACCAGTTCCCTCTTTTCCATCGATGGATCCCTCCTGGGATTAATGTTTTCTTTGCATGAAAGCAAACATCATTGTATCAGAACGGAGACCTCTTCAAAACTACCACCCTGGCCGTCCCCTGCAGGTCCCTCACTATCGACACCGGGGTCAGCTCCCCTGTCCGGACGGACTTCAGCCTCTCCGCCTGTTCATCGCTCCCCGCCTCGAGGATCAGCACACCTCCAGGCACAAGGGCCGACGGGGCCCATCCGGCAAGAGACCTGTAATGGTCAAAGCCGTCCTCTCCCCCGTCGAGGGCGGAGCGGGGCTCATAACGTTCCACCTCCGGCATCAGGTCGGGGATCTGGGCAGAGGGAATGTACGGGGGATTGCTGACTATCATCTCGAACCCCGGGGGCGGAACGGGGATCCTCTCTGGGGAAGGGCAGTGGCAGAGAAGACATCTCCCAAGAAGGTTCTTCTCCCTGAGGTTCTTCCAGGCCCAGGTTATTGCGACGGGACATTTATCGACGGCAACGCACCTGCTTGCGGGGTTGTCCAGGAGTATCGATGCGGCAATGCACCCGGAACCGGTTCCCCAGTCCAGGAAGACCCCCCCCTTGAAATGCTTCCGGCTCTCGGCCACCAGAAGCTCAGTCTCGGGACGGGGGACGAGGCACCCCGGTCCTACGCGAAATGCTCTGCCCATGAATTCACATACGCCGGTTATATACTGCAGCGGTTCCCTGGCGGCCCTTCTCTCTATGGCCGCCTTCAGTGTCGGGATAAGGTGTTCCGGGAAGGGTCTATCCGGGTGGGCGAGGAGAAGGATGCGTTCCATGCCGGTAATGGAGCAGATCAGCAGGTCTGCCTCGAACCAGGGCCTGTCGATCCCGGCCTCATGAAGTTTGTCCGAGGCGAGTTTGCGGACCTCCCGAAGGTTCAAGGCTCAGCCTTCCAGGGATCTCATCTTCTCCGACTGATCGGCCATGATCAGGGCGGAGATCATCTCCTGGAGATCCCCCTCGAGCATGCTTTCCAACCTGTATAGTGTCAGTCCGATACGGTGGTCGGTCAACCGGTTCTGGGGGTAGTTGTAGGTGCGTATCCTCTCCGACCGGTCTCCAGTCCCCACCTGCCCCTTTCGCTCCGCAGCCACCTTCGCCTGCTGCTCCCTTAGCTCCATGTCATACAGCTTGGCCTTCAGGAAGTTCATGGCCTTGACGCGGTTCTTGATCTGGGATCTCTCATCCTGGCAGGTCACGACAAGGCCCGTGGGGAGGTGGGTTATCCGGACGGCGGAATCGGTCATGTTGACATGCTGCCCGCCGGCCCCGCTGGCCCGGTAGGTATCTATCTTGAGGTCCTCCTGCCTGATGTCGATATCCACATCCTCGGCTTCGGGAAGCACTGCTACCGTCGCGGTGGATGTATGGATCCTTCCGCTTGATTCGGTCACGGGGACCCTCTGGACCCTGTGGACGCCGCTCTCGAATTTGAGCTGGCTGTATGCACCCGGGCCGTCGACCTTGAACACTACCTCCTTGTACCCTCCTATACCCGTCTCGTTGCTGTTCATGACCTCCACTTTCCAGCCATTGTTCTCAGCAAAGAGGGAGTACATGCGGAAGAGGTCCCCCGCAAAGAGAGCCGCCTCATCCCCTCCGGTCCCTGCCCTGATCTCAACGATAACGCTCTTGTCGTCGTTGGGATCCCTCGGCAGCATGAGGAGCCGCAGTCTGGACTCCAGCTCCTCCAGCTGCGGCTCCAGTTCGTGCATCTCATCCCTGGCCAGGTCTGAGAGCTCGGGGTCTCCGGAGTGAATGAGACCCCTTGCCTCTTCGAGCCTGGAGAGGGTCTTCCTGTATTCCCTGTAGGTCTCCACCACCCCGACTATTTCCGAGTGCTTCTTGCCCAGACGATGCAGCTCTGCCGGGTTCGAAGCCACCGAGGGCTCGGACATCATGCGTTCGATGTCTTCCAGGGACCTTTCAAGTTCGTCCAGTTTTCCCAATATCTCCATTGTCAGTTCTCACCGCCGCATGAGGCACTCTTGGCCCCCTCTTCTTCGAGGGCAAGTTCAAGGGCCGATATGGCCACCTCGATCTGGTCCAGGTCGGGCTCCCTCGTGGTCAGGTACTGAAGCCAGAGAGCAGGGGCCATAAGCGCTCTTCCGAGAGACCTGTTCCTGGAGCACCACCGGATTATCTCGTATGAGATACCTATGACCACGGGCAGGAGCATCAGCCTCGAAACGACCCTCCAGGCCAGGGAGCCGTGCCCTGCAGCTGCAAATACGATCACGCTCACGGCGACCACAACGAGCAGGAAGGACGTCCCGCATCTTGTGTGGATCCGGGAGAAACCGGACACGGATTCCCTGTCCAGCGGCGCCTCGGACTCCCAGGCGTTGATAGTCTTGTGCTCGGCGCCGTGATAGGCGAAAACACGGGCAATATCCTTCCAGAGGCCGATAACGGCAATATATGCAACGAAGACACCGGCTCTGGTCAGGCCTTCCAGGATGTGCCCAAAAGACCTGCTCAGGCCCAGGTAGCTGACCCCCAGGTCGGAGATCCAGACTGGCAGAAGGACGAAGAGCCCTACCACTCCCAGTATCGCAACGGCAAAGGTCACTGCCAGTTCAAGAGGCCCTATCTTCTCTTCCTCGCCCAGTGCGACCTGGGCTGAAAGGGAGATGGCGCGGAAACCGGTGACAAGCATCTCAGCCATGGTCGCCAGGCCTCTGAAAACGGGAAGATCCCAGGGAAAGGAGGAGTTCCACGGTCTTACCGCCCACTTCTTGTGCCAGATACCCCCTTCGGGATCCCTGACTGCAAGAGCCCAGCTCCCGGGACCTCTCATGAGGACGCCTTCTATGACAGCCTGGCCGCCTACAGGTATCTCCCTTGCCCGAAGAAGAGATGAGTGGACAAGGGAAAGGATCAGAGAAAGAAAGGTGGTGGGTCTCAGCATCCGGAAAGGACCTCTTCCATGTCGGAAAAGGGTTGGCCGCAGGGCCTGCTCTCGAAGCAGCGACCCCTGGTGACGCAATCGGGACCGGCGATGGAGAAGAGCAGAGGCGACCTCTCTCTTGCAAGGATCAACATCTTCCGGGCCAGATCCTGGATCTCCCACTGGGCCCTCCGGCAGAGACGCATGGTGAAGAAGTGGTGAAGTTCACGGGCATTCATTGTCACCACAATCTTCGTTGACCATCCGTGGGGAAGGATGTAGCGGGCATCCTCCTTGGGGATCCCCGATCCGATCATCTTCCTGTAGGCTTCGTGCGCCTCTTCTGCGGTCCTGGAAAAAAGTTCCATGACCTCCGGATCGGAAGATACCGACGAAGGCACGACCATATCAGGTTCCTTCATGTCGACGTAACGCTGGCTCTGCTGGGAGTAGCTGGCCATCCTGTGCCTTACAAGCTGATGTGAACATACCCTGCTGATCCCGTCTACGGCGAAAGTGAAAGATGCATGCTCAAAGGGGGAGAGGTGGCCCGAGGTCCTCAGGTGGCCTATGAAACGGGAGATATCCTCCCCCTTCATACCCTCGGCGATATCCCCGGCGGATACATCACTGTAGCAGAGCCTTGCTGCAGCGGCCACCGTCCTGTCGGGATCGTGAGTACTCGCTATCAGCAGAACACTGATCGACATGGGTTCACCTCTCGGGGACCTGGGGGTCAGTCCTTCTTATCTTCCTGGGCTTCCTGGGACTCCTCGGGTTTTCCGAAGCGGGTACCGGCGTACTTCTTCTGGAACTTCTCAACCCGGCCGGCCTCAGATACCCTTGTTCCGCGCTTGCCCGTGTAGACGGGATGGCAGGCTGAACATACGGCAACCTTGATCTCCTCGACGGTGGACCCGGTCTCGAAGGAGTTCCCGCAGGCGCAGGAAACCTTGCATTTACGGTACTCGGGGTGGATATCCTTTTTCATCTGTTACACCTCCATGGATACTCATTCTTTCCATACCACAAGGGAGAAATGTAACATACGGGCGGGGAAAAGACAAGAAGGCCCGCCGCTGCACTTCAGATATGCATTACCCCCAAACCGCACCTCTCGTGGTGGGCGACGGCGTGGTAGGCGGTATCACCAACGACAGCCACGGCGACCCAGTGCCTGTTCCTCACTATGC
>JAAYDT010000028.1 GCA_012729145.1 Synergistaceae bacterium
ATGGTGGAGGCGCGGGGAATCGAACCCCGGTCCGACAGGGGCCAGCTGCGGGTTTCTCCGTGCGCAGTCTCCGCTTTAGTGTCGGCTCGGGTCTCCCGGAGACGGGATACCCTTACCCGAGTTCTCTGAGGCTTGACCTCACGCGCGAGAACGAAGCGCAAGGAGCAGTCACCATAAGTGACGTCCGCAAGGGGTCCTGGCGACGGAAACCCCAGGGGACGTGGACGCTACTTAAGCGGCCAGTGCGTAGTTATCGTTGGCAATTATTGTTTGCGCCGTGTTTTGCGAGTTCCGGCAACTCGGCACGCTGCCCGTAACCCTCCATCCTGCCGTCGAGACCTGTCGCCCCCATATTCAGTTGTCAAATGTCCCTTTGCCGCTTTTCCTTGATAGCCTTGTCGATATCCCTTTTTGCGTCCCGCTCCGCTATGGTGTCGCGCTTGTCGGATCCTGTCTTGCCCTTGACCAGGGCCAGCTCGACCTTGGCCCAACGGTTCTGCTTCAGATACATGGCAAGGGGAACCAGAGTAAGCCCTTTTTCCCTTGTTTTCGCCCCGAGACGCCTTATCTCGCCCGCGTTCAGCAACAGTTTCCTGGGCCTGAGGGGCTCATGATTGTAATAGGTCCCCTGCTCGTAGGGAGATACATGGACGTTAAAAAGCCATACTTCGGAACCCTGGACCCTGGCATAACCGTCCTTCAGGTTGACTTTCCCCGCGCGGACGGACTTGATCTCCGTCCCGGTAAGGGCTATCCCGGCCTCGATAGTCTCGAGTATAAAATAGTCGTGCCGGGCCTTGCGATTTCTTGCTATGACAAAACCGTCCATGTTTCTCCTCCGCACATGCAATTATAGGCTCTTTTCTTCATTAGTCAACTTTCGTCAGACTGTTGCGGACTCCAATAAAAAAGGGATCCCGGATTAGCGGGATCCCACGGTCTTCTTCTGGTCGGGGCGAGAGGATTTGAACCTCCGACCTCCTACTCCCGAAGCAGGCGCGCTAACCAGGCTGCGCTACGCCCCGAACGACGGGAATTGTAGCATCTTACGGAGGGGGCCGTCAACGAGAGGGATCTCTGCAGATTGATACCGTAAGCACAATCATGGTAATATTATTATCACTTCAAATATTCTGCGTACAATGGAGATTATCCTGCCATGCTGGCGGGATTGAGATGTTTTACAGTTCAAATCTCAAGGGGGGAACAGGTAATGGAGAAAATGAAAGTGCTTGCCGAATGGTCCTACGACCCGGCAAAACCTTTCAGGGGCTATACAGGCAAGACCCTGAAGGTAAACGTGGGCGACATGACCTTCGAGTCGAAAGATGTCTCCGAGGACATGAAGTTCAAGTTCACAGGGGGCAGGGGTTTTGGCCTGAAACTGCTCTGGGATTCCGTCAAGGATACAACGAAGTGGAACGACCCCGAGAACGAGATAGTCATTTCCGGCGGGCCACTTTGCGGAGTGACACAGTACCCCGGAATGGGCAAATTCTACGCTGTTTTCGTCTCTCCTCTCACCGACCAGACTTACGACAGCAATGCGGGAGGCCACTTCGGCCCGCTGCTCAAGTTCGCGGGCTGGGACGCAATTGAGATCCAGGGAAAGGCACAGAACGATGTTGTTGTCGTCGTGGATGCCGACGCGAAGAAAGTGCAGATACTGGAATCTCCTTTTGATGACGTTAATGCCTACACAGTAACTGAAGCGATACACGAATATTATGGCGACCCGAAGGACATAAATGATCGCAGGTTCGTCTCTGTGGTCACTTCCGGGCAGGCCGCGGAGAACACATTCTGGGGTTGCCTCAACAGCAGCTTCTGGGACAGCCACAGAAAGACGGCGAGACTGAAACAAGCAGGACGAGGCGGCGGGGGGACTATTCTCAGAGACAAGAAGATAGCGGCACTGGTGGTCAAGACCCATGACCTTTCGGGAACGGCGAACAATCCGGCAGATGTCGATACCCTCACCAGGCTGGGAGCCAAACTCCACAAGGAGATAATCACTCTCGACGCCAAACAATGCAGAATGAGAACTGCGGGAACATCCCACCTGAACGAGATCATGAACGAGTACCACCTTCTTCCCACGATGAACTACAAGTTCGGACAACATCCCGATGCCGACAAGATCCACTCGAAGATCTATGAAAAGATGTTCACCCAGGGCATCTCCGACGGATGCTGGTACGGCTGCACAATGGCCTGCGCAAAGGCTGTGGACGGCTTTGAACTCAAGACCGGCCCCTGGAAGGGCAGAAAGATCACCGTAGACGGTCCGGAATACGAGACAGCCGCAAGTTTCGGCCCCAATGTAGGAGTTTATGACCCGGCATGGACTACCGAGACCAACTTCTACGCCGACCATTACGGATTCGACACGATCTCCGCGGGGACCGGCATAGCCTTCGTCTGCGAATGCTACGAACTGGGCCTTATCAACAAGGAGAACACCAACGGCCTGGAACTGAATTTCGGCAACAAGGATGACATTATGGAACTGATCCACCGAATGGCATCAGGCAAGGACGAGTTCGCCAGGATGGTGGGCCAGGGAGTCCACCGGATGAAGGACCTCTTCGCTGAAAAATTTGGTGCCGACAGAAATGTCATGGAGAGGATAGGAATGGAAGGGCAGGGTATCGAGGTATCCGAGTACGTGCCCAAAGAGTCGGTCGCCCAGTGGGGCGGCTTCTTCCTTACACTGAAGGGCCCCCAGCATGACGAGGCATGGCTGATCTTCATGGACAGGGTCAACAAGCAGCTCCCCACCTTTGAGGACAAGGCCGAGGCTTTGCACTACTTCCCCAACTTCAGGACCTGGTTCTCCCTGGTCGGACTCTGCAAACTCCCCTGGAACGATATCGAACCTGCCGACAATGCGACAAAGTATCCGCCCCAGGAAGCCGCGAGGGTCCCGGAGCACGTCCAGAACTACGTGGACATATTCAACGCTGTTACAGGGCAGAATATCACCAAGGAAGACCTGATACACCAGGCCGAGCGGGTCTATAACTTCCAACGCGTCTTCCAGCTGCGCCTTGGGAAGGGCACCAGGAAGTTCCACAACATACCCGACAGGGCCCTCGGGCCGGTCTGGGCAGATGAGTGGGAGGCACGGGCGGAGTACTACGACAACGAACTGAAAGCAGGCGGGGTCGACCCGGCAGGCCTCTCCTCCCAGGAGAAGTGCGACAGACTGCAGAAGATCCGCAGGGAACAGTGGGAGAAACTGGTAGACACCGTCTACAGACGCCGTGGCTGGGACAAGAACGGTATCCCCACTGTCAAGAAACTTAAGGAACTCGGGATGGACATACCCGAAGTTGTCGCAGTCGTAGAAAAACACGCAAAACCGGAGGACCAGTGGAAGGATTAGCTCCATGATCGTGGTGAACGGGGAACCCATGGAATGGAAGGAAGGAATGACCGTAAGGGACGTTATCAACGAGAAGAGATACGTCTTCCCGCTGCTCGCTGTCTGGATCGATAATTCTTCTGTCCCCAGGGATCATTTCGCTACCACTCCGGTCCCCGACGGCGCCAATGTTCAGATCATCCATATGATCAGCGGTGGTTAGAACAGTTCGATGCAAAAAGGGGGCAGGCCAGAAGGCCTGCCCCCTTTCCATTTGCCGAGGTCCCGTCGGCTATTTCTGATTGGGATCGTCGTGTTTGTTAGGCCTCAGGGGGTTATTGTTATGTTCCTGCCTTGCCGTTCTGTTCTCCCAGCGTAGCCTTCCATTATCACCAGTCTCGACGGCAATTGGGATCTCTGTCCAGCCCCAGGGTGTCACCATGATGAACCTGAGCTCCACTCCGTGAGAGGCCAGGGCGCTGAAGTGCTGAACATAACGCACGACTTCCCCTATCACCCAGCTGTCGCTCAGCATCCATACCCGCTGGCAATGATCCCTGCCGAAAAGGGCGGCATAATCTATTGCCATCCGCATCCCCTCGTCGAAATCCACAGGACCGAGACAGAGCACTACGGCATCCTCGTGCCCGATAGGCTCTGTTGTGGCAGGAAGAATATCGGCGAACTTATCCACCCATTCAAGCTGGGAGATCAGTGCTTCAGGGTCCCCCTGTTTCCTGTCCCCGAAACCGAACAGGAAGTCCTCGGCGGAGATCTCTCCTTCGCCGGCAAGAGCCGACACCATCCACTCCTGTATCTGGGAAGCTAGTCTCTCAATATAAGAGGGGCAGTCCCTTCCAGACATTGCTTTCAGGATGTCACCCACCGTCCATTCCTCGCTCGGATCGAAACCTTCCCATTCGTTGCTCCTCTTTGGATCATTGGCGCCCATGAAACACACCTCCCCCGGGCTTTCAAGTTTTCAGAGCATAGCATATTTCAATGAAATAGACACGGGGCAACAGAGGCCGTCTTTGGCCTATAATAACCCTATAATCGAGAATAATGAAGGAAACGGGGTGTGTTTTGATGCGACCTTTCAGGATCGATCCCGAAAAGGTGCAGCTGCTCGTTATCGACCTTCAGGAAAAGATGCTTCCTGCAGTTCATGGTTGGGAAAAAGTGGACAGGAACACCGGGGTATTGATCGAAGCCTGCAAAGTAACGGCAGTTCCCGTAAAGTACACTGAGCACTACCCTAAAGGGCTTGGGAAAACAGTTCCTTCAGTTATGGAAAAACTTCCTGTTCAGGCCGGAAGAATGGAGAAGATCCACTTTTCCTGCTGCATGGAGGAAGGATTTGAGGATTTCCTCAGGTCTGGAGGAAGGGATCAGGTCATTGTTGCCGGGGTGGAGAGCCATATCTGTGTCCTTGGGACTGTGATCGACCTTATGGCTATTGGCATGCGTGTAGTGCTGGCTGCCGATGCATGTTCCAGCAGGGATCCGGAACATCACCGCCTTGCCTGTGATGCGATGGTCTCAGCCGGGGCTCTCGTGGTACCAGTTGAAACGGTAGTGTACCAGTTGCTTGGAAGGGCAGGAACGGAGCAGTTCAAGTCGATGCTCCCGTTTTTCAAGGCCTGAAGACCCGGGATACTTATAACAGGGAGGAAAACCTATGCCGACAGACAGGACAAGAGCCCTGGAACTCCACAGGAAGGCAAGGGGGAAGATCAAGATCTACCCCACCATCAACATCCACAACGAGGAGGATATGGCCCTGGCCTATATCCCTGGGAGCGTCCCGCCAGCTCTCGCCATTCAGGAAGATGAGGGGATGAGCTTTGAGTACACCGGGAGGGGCAACAGGATCGCGGTCATCTCCGACGGGAGCGCGGTCCTTGGGCTTGGGAACGTAGGACCCTGTGCGGCTCTTCCGGTCATAGAGGGGAAATGCCTCCTCTTCAAGCTCTTCGGCGACGTGAACGCGATCCCGGTATGCCTCGACACCCAGGATACGGAGGACATCATACATTTCTGCACCCTTCTCGCCCCTACCCTTGGGGGGATCAACATCGAGGACATAGCAAGCCCCAAGACATTCACCATCGTCCAGGAGCTGAGATCCAGGATCAATATACCGGTACTCTGCGACGATCAGCACGGAACTGCTGTCATAGTCCTTGCGGGCATCCATAATGCGCTGGAGGTCCAGGACCGGAAGCTCCGGGACATGAAGATCGTGATCAACGGCGCAGGATCAGCGGGGATAGCCACTGCTGAACTCCTTCTCAAGGCCGGTGCGGAGAATATTGTGGTACTGAACAGCTCGGGGATACTCAACGAGGACAACCCCAGGATGAACCATGTGCAGAAAGAGCTTGCGGAGAAGACAAATCCCGAGAAGAGGTCCGGAGGACTTGAGAAAGCCATCGAAGGGGCCAACATTTTCATCGGCCTTTCCAAGGGAGGGGTATTCCCGGCGGAGTTAATTAAACTAATGTCCGGGGACCCGGTAATACTTGCCATGGCCCTTCCGGATCCCGAGATACTACCCGAAGAGGCGATCGCGGCAGGTGCAGCAATAGTAGCCACCGGAGGTCCCGGGTTTCAGAACGCCATGCCCAACACCCTCTCCTCTCCCGGGATAATGAGGGGCCTTCTCGATGTCAGGGCAACGGTGCTCAACCATAACATGCTGCTGGAAGCGGCCAGAGCGCTCGCCGACGTTGTGGACAGGCGCAGGCTGGGGCCCGGCAAGATCATGCCGGATATCTTCTGCGACGAGGCTGCGCCCAGAGTGGCAGAGGCGGTAGGTCAGGCCGCCATAGCTGAAGGCTTTGCGACAAGGGAGGTCCCCAAAGGCGAGATATACAACAACCTCTGGCAGAGCCTCTACGGCGAGCAGATCATGAGATTCTGAGGACACTGGTACGACGGATCGTCAATTGAGGATCCACGGACCAGGGGAAATGAGGCGGGGGTCATCTTCTGCTGATCTCCGCCTTTACCTTTTTTTCATAGGCCAGGAGCCTTTTCTTAAGTGAGACCCCCCTCGGACCTCCGTATCCGCGAAGGCTGCCGTCACTCCCGATGACCCTGTGACAGGGAATGAAGAGAGCCCATGGGTTGTAACGCATTACCGATCCGACCGCCCTTGCTGCCTTGGGGTTGCCTGCCCTTTCCGCCACCTGTCCATAGGTAAGCACCTCCCCGAAGGGGATGGCTTCGACCACTTCCAAGACCCTCCTGGAGAATTCGGGGATTTCATGTTCATAACAGTAGGTCACAAGAGGTCTTTCGCCCCTCCAGAAGAACTCCCAGGATCTTTCCAGCCAGATAGGCAGTACCTCCTGCGTCACCTTCCCCTTGCCGGAAAACCTACAGGATGTAATGCCGCAAAGTCCTCCGGGTACCCAACTAACCAACCACATGCCGCAGGGAGAATCAAGCACAGATGATGATACCTCTTCGTTGATCCCTCTTCTGTGCCAGGCGAGCATCACCACCACCTCCGGGAAAGGATAAGCAAGGTTCCTGCCAGGGTGACCCAGAGAGAGTGCCTCTCGCTTCTCCAGAGGACAACCCTGTCAAACGGTCCTCGTAGTTCTGCCAGGGAAGGGGCTTTCAGAGGGAAGAACCTTCCTGCCCTTTCGGAGTACCTGGCAAAATCCACAGGGAAGTTCTTCCTGAGGAAAGATTCCTCGTAGGGTATGACCAGCATCAGGTACAGAAATACAAAAACTGCCGAGAAAATGATAAAGGCCGCAAAACTTCCTGAAAGTACGCACCAACCGACCCCGATAAGGGCGTTGCCCAGGTAGAGGGGGTTCCTGGCAATGGAGTATGGCCCCCAGGTGACAAGACCTTCCGCGCCGACCTCCTCACCCCGGTATTGCCTGATGGTGCCCGCCGCCCAGAACCGGATACCCTGGCCCAGGGCGACGGGGATCAGTCCATAGAGAGGACCTGCCGTTCCAGGGCGGGAGAGGAAGAGGATCAACAGGAAGAAGAGAGTCCAGATACCGCCTCTGAAACGGAATGCGAGGGAGCCCATTCTATCCAGGTTCATACCGGATTCTCTCCCGTCCCTTCCTCACCGGACTTCAGAAGTTCTTCGGCCATCCCCCAACCAAGCATCCTGACCGCTACGATGGCCCCCATCGCAATGGAGAGATACTCCGTGAAGAAACGCCAGGTGATCGCCATGACACCTGCAATGTTCCAGGGAACGAGAAGGCTGAAGATAGCGGCGCCCCCGCCCTCCGCTACCCCGCTCGCTCCGGGGGTCGGCACGAAGTAAAGAATGAAAAGAAAGAGAGCCTGGGCAAGGAAGGCCTCTATGAACCTGACTTCCAGACCTACGGACCATATCAGGCAGGGGAGAATGGAGAACATGGCAACCATCTGGAGGCAGGAGAACAGGAACCCGAGGACAAAGAGAGGCATGCCCGACGAGAAGAAGATGCGGAAGTTCCTGTTATAGGTGTCGATCTCCCGGTTGATCCGCCTTACGACCCTGAGGACCTTGACAGGCTTCAGAAAACCCCATCGCTTGAGCAGCAGTGTAATGCCGCCGGCCCACTTCTTGATGATCCGGGGCCTCAGAAGGCTTATCACTACTATTGACCATGAGACCAGAACAAAGACGAGGACGTAGGAGAAGACGCCCTGAAGCAATTTTCTCCCCTGAAGGAGTTCAGGCTGAAAAAAGAGAGCTACGGGAACAATAAAACCCAGCTGGAAGAGGGTCATAAGGGTACTGGTGAGGGTTATGGCTACTCCCTTGCCAATGGGGATACCGCTCTTGAACAGGAAGTAGACCTGGAAAGGACCTCCCCCGCTCTGCATGGGGGTTATGGCACAGCCGAAATAGCGTAGCCAGTTGAGCAGGACCGCCAGTTTACAGCTGATCCCCTCACCTGCCGCCTTGACCACAAAAAAAAGTTTGAGGGCATCAAAGGCCCAGGCAAGGATCACAAGTAACAGGACGCAGACCAGACGGACCTTGTGAGCATGAACTATCATCTCAAAGGTCGACCTGTCGAAGCTGGAGAGAAGCACTATGGCGCTCACGCCCATGGAAAGGGCCAAGAACGCCGCCAGACCCCTTCTAACCGACAAACTTACTCCTCCCGTGCAAGACCCTTCAAGCCATTTCCTCTCATGATGGACCGTTGACTGCCAGCCCTGTCTTCCATGCGAGAATGGCTACCTGGGTCCTGTCCTTGAGCTCGAGTTTCCTGAGAATATGGCTGATATGGTTCTTTACGGTCTTCTCCGACAGGACCATCTCACGCGCGATCTGCTGGTTGCTGAAACCCTGGGAAAGGAGACAGACCACCTCCCTCTCCCTGGCAGTTAGCTCCCTGAGCAGGATCACCCCTTCGTTGACCTTGCTCAGGACTTCGGGAAGTTCGGAGGATATCTCCTGATCGAAGTAGAGTTCGCCTTCGCCAACACTGTGAAGACCCCTTACCAGTTCATCGAACCCTGACGATAGACAGACGCAGCCGTGAATGCCCGCTTCGCAAAGTGCGGAGATGCGCTCGGGACTCCCGTCATAAGAGAGGGCAAGGAAGCGAACCCCTCTGCATGAGAGGGAGAGCTCCCTGACGAAATGGGGCCAATCCATCCTGCCTGAATCCAGATCGAAGACAACAACATCCGGACGGGCCTCCCTGGCCAGACGAAAGGCCTCCAGGCTGTCATCAGTGGCACCTGCAAGGGAGAGGCCCTCCTCCTGGTCGATCGCCCTTCCGATGGCTTCACGGACCAACCTTTGCGGAGCTACCAGAAGAACCCGTGTCTTTTCCAAAAAAACCACCTCCTGGGAGAAGCCTTGGCGGGATGGACCTTGCGCAGCACCACGACAGCCCCTTTTCCTTCCCAGGGGGGTGTAAAATGGCAGAATAAAAGATCAGGGAAGGCTGAGCCGGTCCTCTATTCGAGGGCATTATAACCTATCATCGGCTCCTGTGCTTGCGGCAAATCCATCTCCAGCGGGAGGTGCTGAAGGTTAAGATGACCCCGTACCCGAATGTCTCCGGCCGGATCTTCTCAAAGATCGGGGAAGCCATTGGCCGTTTCGGAATGATCGCCCATGACGACAGGATAACCGTCGGGCTTTCGGGAGGCAAGGACAGCGTCCTGCTTCTTCTCGGACTTTCCGGCCTGAGGAAGAGAAGCCCCGTCAGGTTCTCTTTGCGGGCGTCCATGGTGGACATCACCAATGGAAAGTGCGACACAGGGCCGATAGAGGATCTCTGCGGATCCCTTGGAATTCCCTTCAACAGGATAACCTCTCCCGTTCTCGAGGTGATCAGGGAACGAGAGGAGAAGTCCCCCTGCAGCCTTTGCTCGAAGATGAGAGCCGGGGTTCTCTTCACCGAGGCTCTCGATAACGGATCCACAACGGTCGCCATGGGGCACAATCTGGATGACGCCGTAGAGACCGCTCTCCTCAACCTCTTCTATGCCGGAAGGTTCAGATCCTTTCATCCCAGATCGTGGAGAAGCAGGACCGGGCTCTGGCTTATCAGACCCCTGGTTTTCCTCTCCAGTTCAGAGATAGCGGACGAGGTCGAACGACTGGATATTGAACTGGTCCCGCCTTTATGTCCCTTTTCCAAAGACAGCAAGCGTGAACGGATCAAGGAACTTGTCAGGTCTCTTGAAATAGAGATACCCGATGTGCGGTCGCAGATACTCCATGCCCTGATGGAGCCTAATTCCGGGGATATATGGAGCTGATCTGGCTAAGGTTCAAGGAAAGTATTGTCGATCAGCCTCGCTTTCCCCACTCTCGCAGCGAGGGCAACGACGGCTCTTCCTTCCACCCTCTCCACTGGCAAGAGGGTCTCGGCGTCCCGTATCTCCGCGTAGTCAATGTTGACCAGAGGGTGTGCCTCCAGGACCCTTCTGACAGTTGCCAGGATCTTCCGGCAATCCCTCTCCCCTGCCTCAAAGGCCGACCTGGCCTCAACCAGAGCCTTCGAAAGAGCCAGGGCATCCCTTCTTTCAGCCTCTCCAAGGTAGATATTCCGGCTGCTCATCGCAAGCCCGTCCTTTTCCCGGACAATGGGACAGCCCCTGATCTCCACGTCGACGTCCAGGTCCCTTGCCATCCGCCTGACCACCTGCAGCTGCTGGTAGTCCTTTTCACCGAAGTAGGCCCTGTCAGGGGATAGGATATTGAATAGCTTCAGCACCACCGTACAGACCCCGTCAAAGTGGCCGGGTCGGGCCGAACCGCAGAGAGAGCGGCTGATATCTCTCTCTGTTACAGTCACGGAACGGTCGGGGGAGTACATCTCATCAGGGTCTGGAGCAAAAACAAGGTCCACGCCCTCGGAGGAGAGCAGGTCGAGGTCCCTGTCCATGTCCCTTGGATAGGCTTCGAGATCCTCAGTGGGGCCGAACTGCAGGGGGTTCACGAAGATGGAGACCACGCAGGTATCGTTCTCTCTTCTCGCTCGTCTGACAAGGGAAAGATGACCTTCATGGAGAAAACCCATCGTCGGGACCAGACCAACACGGCTGTCTGAAGATCTCTTCCCTTCAAGGTACTTTCTGGCTTCGGAAACTTTTCTTGCAACATGTGGCATCATTGATGAACGATCCACCCTTCAAAGACAGGCCGAAATGCCCAGGATCGATGAGAAGTGCTCCCTGGCCTCGGCGGCATCGCTTTCAAAGCCGGATCTTCCCATAAGACCATAGGTGTACCTCTTGCCCTGTTCCACTCCGGGCTGATCGAAGGGGTCGGCATCCAGGGCAAGACCGGTGACGGCGGTGACGTATTCGAAAAAGAACACCATCGCCCCCAGGTGGAAGGCGTCCAATACCGGTATCTCCAGCCACAGAACAGGACGGCACTTCTTTACCAGCGCGGCAGCAGTTGAGAGGGCCTCCAGGTCAAGCATGGAGCCCAAACCCTTCCCTTCGAGGTAGGAGAGGTCATCCAGGCTCGACCATGAAGGAGCCGGCATGAGCAGGTCCCGCCTGGATGTGGGCACAATGAACAGGAAGAGCTTGTCGTCAGGTCCTTCGGCGAAAAGTTGCAGCTGTGAGTGCTGATCGGTCGCCCCAATAGCCTTCAGGGGGGTGCTTCCCCAACCGTTCTTGCCCAGGCTCTCCGCCCAGAGCTGGCAGAACCACTCCGAGAATGAATCCAGATTGCCGGAATAGGGCATGAAAGTGATAATATTCCTCCCTTTCCGGAAGTGGTGGATCGCCGAAGCGGCCATCACCATTGCAGGATCCCCGGAGATCCCCTTCTTTTTGGAAAGGCTTGACTTCATGGCCGAGGCTCCCAGGAGAAGGGAATTGATATCGACGCCCTGAGCACCGGCTGAGAGAAGTCCCACGGGTGAGAGCACAGAATACCTTCCTCCGACCGTGGAGGGGACCTGGAATGACCGACACCCCGTCTCTTCTGCAAAGGAACGAAGTGACCCCTTTTCCTTATCGGTCACGACAAGTACGTTCCCTCCGGGGCTTTTGACCCCCGATCCGGCCAGGGAGTCCAGGAAGACAAGAAAATTGGCCATTGTCTCGGCTGTTGATCCGGATTTGCTGGCAACGACATAAGCTGTCCTGGTCGGATCTATCATGTCCAGGATGGCCGACGTCCCTTCGGGATCGGCGTTGTCTGCTATGTAGAAGCGCGGACCCCCTCTCTCTTTCCTGGTCAGTTCGTTGTAGAAGGGGTGGCAAAGAGCCGACGATATCATCCTGTTACCCAGGGCAGATCCGCCTATCCCGATCTGGACGACGGAATCGAAACCCCTGAGCCATTCCACGGTCTCGAAGAGTCTTTCGGGGGGGCTGTCGGGGAGATCGAACCATCCAAAACCGACATCTTTGTTTCTGGCACCCTCAAGAAGTCGTTCAGATCCCCTATTCAGGATTCCTTCCATGGAAAGGAGAACCTCCTCCGTTCCATGACCCGGAAAACCTGCTCCAAAACCCAGACGGAGCATCTTCTCTTTCAACAACATCACCGCCCTGTGAATGATGAAGACCTTTCAGGATCTCGAGCTACTTCATTTTAACAGAACAAAAAGGCGGCCCCTTTTGGGGAGCCGCCTGCAGGTACAGTCAAACAGGAAATCCGGGTTTGTCACACCAGTTTGGCCAGTTCCTCGTCGATCCTGGCCTGGTCGAACCCTACGATGTAGACATCGCCTATCAAAGCCACGGGGACACCCATCTGTCCCGTCTTCTTGACCATTTCCATTGCTGCAGCCCGGTCGGCACTCACATCAATATTCTCGAAATCAACGTTCCTGGATTTGAGATAGTCCTTGAGCTTGACGCACCATGGACATGTCGGTGTCGAATAGACCTTAACGGTAGCCACTACCTACCACCCCCGATGATCATTTTGGGAGAATAAGCCTAAATACCCCCCTTAGGTATTTTACACTCCTGTCCCTGTATGTCAACCATTACTTTATCACCTCCTCCGGCAGGGCGGAAGAGAAACTCCTGCAAAACAGGGAAAAATGAAGATAAGGACCCCTATCCCCGGAAAGGGTCAAGCTAAAGGAAAGAATGGTAAACTTTTCACTAATAGAGGAAGCATTTCTGAAAGAAACATGATATAGTTATTGTAATCACTTTTTCAGATCAGGGGAGGGAAAGGAATGCTCCTGGGCGATATCATGAGGATCCTCGAAGCCGAACCACTCAGCCAGGAGATCAATTTTGACGTAGACCTTCTATCAGCCTTCGCCGCGGACCTCATGAGCGATGTCCTGGCCCTGGCAAGACCGGGGACCCTCATGATCACGGGGCTGACCAATATCCAGATCGTCAGGACCGCCAGCATGGTGGACATGCCGGCAGTTGTGTTCGTCCGGGGGAAAAAACCGCCCAGGGAGACCATAGAGCTCGCAGAAAAACTCGGCATCCCTTTCATCATGACGTCGAAGACCATGTTCGAGACCTGCGGAGTGCTCTACCAGGCGGGGATCAAACCTATCCGCTGCCTCGACAGGTGAAGTCTTTGAGCCGACAGGAACCCTTCGTGATCCAAAGGGAGGTCAAGCCCCTGGACTTCCTCTCCGCCGGTGAGACGGCGTCCGACTTCAAGGAGACCCTGAAATCCCTGGGGATAATCCCCGAGATCTGCAGGAAAGCCTCGATAGTGACCTATGAAGCAGAGATGAACGCCGTCATTCATGGAGGCGGAGGCGTAATAGCAATGGAGCTGTCAGGGGACCGGATCACCATAGTGGCAAAGGACGAAGGCCCCGGTATCGAGAATGTTAGCCTGGCGATGCAGGAGGGTTATTCCACTGCCCCCGATTTCATCAGGGAGATGGGTTTCGGTGCCGGAATGGGACTCCCCAACATCAAGAAATACTCCGATGAACTCGAAATAGAGACCGAGCCTGGAAAGGGTATGACCCTCAGGGCAGTAATATATCTCAGGGACTAAAGTGAGAGGGGGGAACGACCAGTGCCTCACGGCATAGAGATCTCGGGGGAGTCCTGCCGGGGATGTGTCAATTGCATCAAGGCCTGCCCTACCGAGGCCATGAGAGTGATCCATGGCCGGCTAAAGATCATCGCCGAACGATGCATTGCCTGTGGTGAATGCCTCAGGATATGCCGGCACAGGGCAATATCCCTGAAGGAATCCGAATGGGCTTCGATCGCCGATGACAGGTCGATGATACTGGTGACGGACCCCGCACTGTGCACCCAGTTCTCCTGGCCTCCGGATCCGGGTATCCTGGAGGATATCCTGAGGGACATAGGCTTCGATCCCATCTTCGAGGAGACAGCTCTGGCCTTCGACCTCGCGGCGCTGGCCCAGGCCCGCTCGATAGAAGAGGATGATCCCCGGGAACTGCCCATGATATCGACCTACTGCCCCTCTGTAGTGAGGCTTATCCAGATAAGGTTCCCGGAGCTGATCCCCAACCTTTCCCCCGTCGAATCGCCCCTTGAGACCAGTATCGACCTCTGGAGGACGCGCCACAACAGATACGACGTCCCTTCCGCCCTGGTGGCGCCGTGCCCGGCACGGATAGCCATGGTGAACAGGCCTGTAGGCCGGGAGGCCAGCTCCATCGACCACGTGGTCTCCACCGCAAGGGTCGCCAAGGAGATACTCTCCAGGAACTACGCCCCCTCCAGAGAACAGGACATCCCGAAAGCGAACTCCCGCTGGGTCAACTGGTGTGTTTCCGGAGGAGAGGCCATGCATGTCAGGCTGTTCGAAAATCGACCCCTCAAGACCCTGGCTGTTTCAGGAATGAGGAGCGTCGTCGGCATTCTGCAGGACATCGAGCTCCGCCGGCTCAAGGGGGTCGATTTCATTGAGGCAAGGGTTTGTGACATGGGGTGCATCGGGGGAATAGCCAACGCCGAGTCCTCCTTCCTCAGTCGGCTCAAGGTGGAGAACTTCGGTTTTGACAGAGAGACAGACAAGGAAAGGATGGAAGAACTGGAAGAGCTTTACAGGGCCGGCATCTGGAGACTGCAGCAGCAGGTCCGTCCCATAGAACAGATCCCCCTGGGAAAGGACGTGGCCAGGGCCATGGAGAAGCTCTCGGAACTCCAGTCAGTCTACGCCGAACTTCCCCATCTGGACTGCGGCACATGCGGACGGCCCACCTGCAGGGTAATGGCCGAGGACATAGTACGCGGCGAAGCCTCGCTCGACGATTGTATCTTCAGGCTTAGAGAAAAAATGGGCAACCTGTCACAGGAACTCCATGACCTTTCGAAGAGGCTTGTACACACCATGACCCCGGAGGAGACGGAATGAAGATCAGTGATATACTTGAGAACCTGGAGAGGATTACCGTCCACGTGGCACCAAGGGAAGGAGTGGAGGTCACCAGGGGCTTTACAGGGGATCTTCTCAGTTTTGTGATGGGCTCGGCCCCCGAAGGCGCCCTGTGGGTGACCATACAGAACCACGTCAACGTTGCTGCTGTGGCACTGCTGAAAGAGATCCCGCTGGTTCTGCTTGCGTCTGGAAGGTCTCCTTCTCCGGAGTTGAAGGATCAGTGTCAGAGGGAAGGGATCGCCCTTGCGACGACAGGTCTGGATTCATTCCAGGCCTGCGGAAGGCTTCACGCCATGGGGGTAGGGAACTGACCAGGAACATGAACCTGTATCACGTCGACCTTCACATCCATACGGTCCTCTCTCCCTGTGCGGAACTGGACATGGGGGCACCGGAGATCATCGCCCGCTGCAGGGACGAAGGGATCGACATGATCGCAATAACGGACCATAACTCGGCCCGGAATACAGAAGCGCTGTCAAGGGCTTCTGCGGGTTCGGGTGTCGCGATTATTAATGGACTGGAGGTACAGTCCTCGGAGGACATTCATATTATCTGCCTTATGCCCGACGGTGAAACAGCGGGAGTCTTCGAGGAGTGGATCGTGGAACGGCTGCCCTGCATAAGGAACATCCCCGACAAATTCGGGACACAGCTCGTCATAGACGAGAACAACATCATTACCGGAGAGTCCGGCATTCTTCTGGTGCAGGGCATTGATGCCACCGCCGACGAGATCGTTGACAGGGCAAGAGCCTTCGGAGGAATAAGCATACTGGCCCACATTGACCGCCCGGTCTACTCCTACGTGGCGGTCCTGGGGATGATCCCTAAGGATCTTGAGGTTGATGCAGTAGAGCTCTCGGCGAACCTGTCCGAGAAGGAAGCCCTCCAATGGCTCAATGAGACCGGGGGGAGGCCAGTGATAAGGTCCTCCGACGCCCACCGCATCCCGGACATCAGCATTGAAAGGACGACGCCGGTGTTGCTCAAAAAACCGTCCTTCGACGAGTTGGGTCTTGCTCTCAAGGGCATCCACGGGAGGAGGGTCCTCTGGCCCTGGGGGCAGGATCAAACCTGACATCTTCCATACATACACAATGGACGAAGGGAGAACGTGCCCATGGGCCTTTAGGATTTTGTTCCATTCTGTTCAGTAAAGTTTGCAATAAACCCAGAAAGTGATATTATTCACCTGCCTTTCAGGAACAGCAAGACACGAAAAATCTATTCAGGTGGTGGTCTTTGTGACGGTCCAGACAACAGATGTTGAAGGAAAGGTCAAGGCGATAATCGAACCCTGGAAAGGCAAAAAGGGAGGCCTGATCCCGATCCTCCAGGGTGTCCAGCACGAGTTCGGGTTTCTCCAGGAGGATGCCATGGAGATTATCTCCAGGGAGCTCAGGATACCGACAGCCGAGGTCTATGGCGTCGCTACCTTTTACGCCCAGTTCCATCTCAAGCCCAGGGGGAGACACATTATCAGGATATGCCGGGGTACGGCCTGCCACGTAAGAGGAAGCCTGAAGATCCTCGAGAGGGTCAAGGAGATACTCAAGATCGAAGAGAACGGGACCACCGAAGATCTTCGCTTCACCCTCGAACCTGTCGCGTGTCTAGGCGCATGTGGCCTGGCTCCCGTTGTAATGATAAATGACGTGACCTACGGAAGGCTTACCCCCGACGGGATCAAGCCTATCCTCGACAAGCACGAATAGACACCCGACCATGCTTCAGGACCTCTCCCAGTACATTCTCGATATTGCAGAGAATTCCCTGAAGGCCCGTGCATCAAGCGTAGAGATCGAGGTCAACGAGGATACCAGGGAGAACGTTCTTAGACTCAGGGTTAGCGACAACGGGGTGGGGCTGGACAGCGAACAGCTCTCCATGGTTGAGAATCCCTTCTTTACCACCCGTACCGAAAGAAGAGTCGGGTTAGGAATACCCTTCCTCAGACAGGCTGCAGATACCTGCGACGGAAGTTTCGGGATACGTTCAGCAAAGGGGAGGGGCACCGTCATCGAAGCCAGTTTCAGAAGAGATTGCATCGATTGTCCTCCTCTCGGGGATATTCCGGCTACGATCATGACCCTCATGGTCGGGTGGCCCGAGAGGTCATTTTTGTTCCGCTTCAGGTTCAACGATGACATCTTCGAAACAGGCACAGAAGAGCTGTTGCAGATCCTGGAAGACAGGGAATTATTGGCTTCTGCGGAAGTCGCACTATGGATCTCCCGCTACATGGAACAGGGTATCTACAATCTCCGAACAGGGGGGAATGAAGGTTTTGAAGAAGATTACCAGCCTTGAGGATCTGAGAAGGATCAAGGAACAGTCGAAGGACCTTACTTCGGCCCGTTCCGGCGGCAAGACAAGGATCATAGTTGGAATGGGAACGTGTGGCATAGCGGCAGGCGCAAGGGAGGTCATGACGGTCATCCTTCAGGAGCTGGACAGGAGAGGGCTCAAGGATGTGGCTGTAGAGACCACCGGTTGCATAGGCATGTGCCAGAAGGAACCGCTGGTGGACGTTATCCGTCCGGGCGAGCTCCGCACCACCTATGGCGACGTCGGACCCGCCGATGTTCCCAGGATCATAGTCGAACACATTGTCAACGGCAACATTGTCGAGGACAAGGTTGTCGGACAGACTGATTAGGGGGCTCTGAAGATGGCTTTGTATCGCGCCCACGTTCTGGTTTGTAAGGGTACAGGTTGCACGGCAAGCGGCTCAGGCTCCGTTTACGACGCCTTGAAGGAGGAACTGGAGCGTCGTGGACTGGACAAGGAGGTCATGCTGGTCGAGACAGGGTGTCACGGGATGTGCGAAATGGGACCCATCGTCGTTGTCTACCCTGAGGGCTCCTTCTACTGCCGGGTGACCCCGGAGGATGTTCCGGAGCTTGTCGAGGAGCATCTTTACAAGGGCAGGGTCCTTCAGAGGCTTCTTTACACAACCCCTGACGAAGAGAAACACAGGATCCCCCACTACAGAGATATTCCTTTCTACGGAAAGCAGCGGAGGATAGTTCTTCGAAATTGCGGTTACATAAACCCAGACAACATTGAGGAGTATATCGCCAGGGACGGATACCAGGCGCTGGCCAGGGCCCTTCTCGAGTTTTCCCCGGAGGAGACCCTGGACATCGTCAAGAGATCCGGTCTGAGGGGGCGCGGGGGAGCCGGATTCCCCACGGGCAAGAAGTGGGAGTTCGCCAGGATGGCCCCGGGGGACAAAAAGTATATCGTATGCAACGCCGACGAGGGCGACCCTGGTGCTTTCATGGACCGTTCGGTCCTTGAGGGTGATCCTCACAGCGTGGTCGAAGGGATGCTTATCGGAGCCTATGTCATTGGTTCCGACGAAGGTTACATATACTGCAGGGCAGAATACCCACTGGCCATCAAGCGCCTGGTGACCGCCATCCAGCAAGCCGAGGAGATGGGCCTCATAGGTGACAACATCATGGGGACGGACTTCTCCTTCCATCTCCACATCAAGGAGGGCGCAGGCGCATTCGTCTGCGGGGAGGAGACAGCTCTCATGGCCTCCATCGAGGGCAAGCGCGGCATGCCCAACCCGCGTCCCCCATTCCCGGCCAACTCGGGACTTTGGGGGAAGCCGACCAATATTAACAACGTGGAAACATGGGCCAACATACCGCAGATAATCCTGAACGGCGCCGAATGGTTCAGCAGCGTCGGGACGGAGACATCGAAGGGGACCAAGATATTCGCTCTCACCGGCAAGGTCAACAACACCGGCCTCGTCGAGGCACCCATGGGGATGTCTCTCAGAGAGGTCATCTTTGATATCGGCGGCGGCATACCGAACGGAAAGAAGTTCAAGGCAGTACAGCTTGGCGGTCCTTCCGGAGGGTGCCTGCCGGAATCGATGCTCGACACGCCTGTCGATTATGAATCGATCAATGCTACCGGCGCCATTATGGGGTCGGGAGGAATGGTCGTAACCGACGAAGACACCTGTATCGTGGACTTCGCCAAGTTCTTCCTGACCTTCGTCCAGAACGAATCCTGCGGCAAGTGCCCCTTCTGCAGGATCGGGACCAGGAGGATGCTGGAGATCCTGGAACGCATCTGCGAAGGCAAGGGGAAGATGGAAGACCTTGACCTTCTGGAGGATCTTGCTCAGAAAGTCAAGGACGGCTCCCTCTGTGCCCTGGGGGGGACGGCGCCCAACCCGGTGCTGACCACTCTCAAGTACTTCCGTGATGAGTACGTCGCCCACACCGTCGACAAGAAATGCCCGGCCAAGGTCTGTCCTGCCCTGATACAGTACACCATCGACCCGGCCAAGTGCATCGGGTGCACCAAGTGCGCACGCCAGTGCCCTGTCAACGCGATCAGCGGCGAGATCAAGAAGCCTCATCTCATTGACCAGGACACCTGCATCAAGTGCGGACAGTGCATGGCGGTATGCCCGGTCAAGGCAATAAGCGTTGAATAAGGAGGATCTTTGAACGATGGATCGAGACGTAAAAGTTATCCTTAACGGGAAAGAGGTCTTCGGCTATCGAGGCCAGAAGATCCTGGAGCTATGCGCTGAGAACGGCATAGAGATACCCACGCTCTGTTACGACCCGCACCTGACCCTTCACGGGGGTTGTTCCCTTTGCCTGGTCGAGGTGAAGGGAGCGAGGAACCTGGTCAGGGCATGCGCCATGCCTATTAACAACGGCATGGAGATCCAGACCATGACCGACCGGGTCTACGGAGCCAGACAGCTTGCCCTGCAACTTCTACTCTCAGACCACGTGGGCGACTGTCGCCCCCCGTGCCAGCTTGCCTGCCCTGCCAGAGGGGATGTCAAGGGCTACGTCAACTACGCAGCTGAAGGCGAGTACCGCGCATCTCTCGAAGCGCTCCACGATAACATCACCCTCCCGGCCTCTATCGGCCGAATCTGCCCTGCGCCTTGCGAGGAGAAGTGCCGCAGGAACTTCGTCGACGAAGAACCCGTCTCTATTCGTGAGATCAAGAGGTTCATCGGGGACTGGGGCATCGCCTCCGGCGACCTGGGAAACATCCCCGAGATCAAGGAGAACGGCAAGAAGGTGGCCATAGTCGGGGGGGGGCCTGCTGGCGTATCTGCCGCCTATTACCTGAGAAGAATGGGCTACGCTGTAACCCTTTTCGACAAGGAACCGGCCCTGGGTGGAATGATGAGGTACGGAATACCCGACTACCGGCTCCCACAACCTATCCTGCAGAAGGAGATCGACTGGATCCTCGCCCACGGCATCGAGACCAGACTTGACACTGCCCTCGGCAGGGACGTGACCCTGGATGAGTTAAGGAAGAGCTACGATTCAGTCCTGCTTGCCATGGGATGCTGGAAGTCAATGCCCATGAGAGTCCCCGGAGAGGACCTCAAGGGGGTCCTGGGCGGTATTAACTTCCTTTACGAGGTCAACAACGGACGCAAGGTCGATCTTGGGAGCAAGGTGGCTGTCATCGGCGGCGGGAACACCGCCATGGACGCAGCCAGGTGCGCCCTCCGCTACGGCGCCGGAAAGGTTTACGTGGTCTACCGCAGGACCCGCGAGGAGATGCCCGCGGAGAAAATGGAGATCGACGAAGCGATGGAAGAGGGAGTGGAGTTCATCTTCCTTGCTGCCCCGGTGGCGGTGGAAGGTAACGGTAAGGTCGAAAGGATAGTCTGCGAGAAGATGGAACTCGGCGAACCCGATGCTTCAGGCCGCAGAAGACCTGTCCCCACCGGTGAGCAGTTCACCCTCGAAGTGGACACGGTGATTGCAGCCATTGGACAGGGAGCCGACCTTACCCCTCTCCCCGGTGAGATGCATGACGGCAGGAAGGTCAGCTCCGACAAGCACTTTGCGACACCAATGGAGGGGGTCTTTGTCTGCGGCGACCTCAACACCGGCCCCGATATCGCCGTTGCCGCAATAGGCGAAGGCCACTGGGCCGCCGAATCGATCAACCACTTCATCCAGGAAGGCGTACCACACAGACCCTTCGAATGCGACGTCGTACGGGACGATCTCGGGCCAGAGGACTTCCTCGACGAGGAGAAACAGCCACAGGAGCACCCCGTCCACTGTCCGGGAGATGTTCGCCTGTCAAGGCCCTTCGAAGAGTACAACCTGGGGCTTTCCGAGGAGCAGGTGCTCAGGGATGGAAGCCGCTGCATGAAGTGCGGCTGCGCAGATGTCCACGAATGCAAGCTGAGGAAGTTCGGGACAGATTACGAGGCAGATCCGGAGACCTTCCCGAAGGGTGAGTACTCTAGACCCCAGAGGACGGTCGAAGCCAACAAGTATTACCTCAGGAATATGGACAAGTGCATCTCCTGCGGGGTCTGCGTAAGGGCATGCAGCCAGCAGGCCATCTACAGCGCCATCGATTTCCAGCACAGGGGGATGAAGACCCTGATCGCGCCGGCCCTGGACCGGGGGATAGAGGATTCGACCTGCGTCTTCTGCGGCCAGTGCGTACAGCTCTGCCCCACAGGAGCGCTGACGGAGAACTCTGTCCACGGCATAAGCCGACCGTCAAGATCAAGGGTCGTCAAGACCATCTGCTCCTACTGCGGGGTCGGCTGCGAGCTGAACATCCATGTTGACGAGCTCACCGGAAAGATATGGAACGTTACCACCGACTACGACAGCGCCACCTCTATGAACAACGGGAGATGCTGCGTGAAGGGCCGGTTCGCCTGGAGTTTCGTCCACAGCGAAGACAGGCTCAGAAAACCTCTGATAAAGGAGAAGGGCGTCTTCCGGGAAGCATCCTGGGACGAGGCTCTGGGTCTGGTGGCGAAGAAGTTCACCGGGTTCAGGGATTCCAGCGGCCCCGATTCGTTGGCGTTCTTCACCTCTGCGCGCTGTACCAACGAGGAGAACTACCTGCTCCAGCGCTTCGCAAGGGAGGTGATGGGCACTAACAACGTCGACCACTGTGCCCATCTCTGACACAGTCCCACAGTTGCGGGTCTCGGCGAGACCCTCGGAAGCGGAGCAATGACCAACGATTACGAGTCCATCAGGCACGCCGATGTCGCCCTGGTGATAGGATCCAACACGACGGAGAACCACCCCGTGATAGGGTCCTGGCTCAAGGAACAGCAAAAGAACGGCAAGACCAGCCTGATCGTATGCGACCCGAGAAGGATAGAGCTCGACGACTTTGCCGACATCAAGGTGAGGCATCGTTCAGGGAGCGACGTGGCCCTTCTCAACGGGCTGATGAACATTATCATCAGCGAAGGTCTCTATGAAAGTGAGTTCGTCGAGAAGAACGTCGAGAAGTTCGATGAACTCAAGAACCTCGTTGCCGAGTACACTCCCGGCAAGGTAAGCGCCATCACCGGCGTTCCCGAACAGACCCTGAAAGAAGCTGCAAGGACCTATGCCAAGGGACCGAACTCGGCGATCTTCTACACCATGGGGATCACCCAGCACAAGTACGGAACGAACAATGTCAAGACCGTGGCCAACCTTGCCCTGCTCTGCGGAATGCTCGGAAGACCCGGAACCGGCGTCAACCCGCTGAGGGGACAGAACAATGTCCAGGGCGCCTGTGACATGGGCTGTCTGCCCGCGCTGCTCCCCGGCTATCTCAACATAGCCAAGAGCACCGAACAGGCCGTCGAGAAGGTTAAAAAGCTCTGGAACGCCAAGCTGCCAACGGCGCCTGGCAGATCCATAGTCAAGATCATAGAGGGAGCCGCCAGTGGCGAGATCAAGGGACTCTTCATAATGGGAGAGAACCCCATGGTCAGCGACCCGGACACGAATCACGTCAGGCATGCCCTTGAGAACACCGAGTTCCTCGTGGTCCAGGACATTTTCCTGACCGAGACGGCCCAGCTGGCGGACGTGGTATTCCCCGCGACCTGCTGGGCCGAAAAGGACGGGACCTTCACCAACACCTGCAGGGCCGTCCAGAGGATCCGCAAGGCCGTAAACGCACCCGGAGAGGCCCGGCCGGACTGGGAGATCATCCTGGACCTGGCAAAGGCCTGCGGGGCGAAGTGGAACTACAGCTCACCTGCAGATGTAATGGAGGAGATCAGTCGGTTCGTACCCCAGTACGGGGGCGTTTCCTACGACAGGCTGGACCAGGGTCCGTTAATGTGGCCCTGCCCGGACAAGGACCATCCCGGGACACCAAACCTTTACACCACCGGCTTCCCCCGGGGCAAGGCCACCTTTGTACCATGCGAGTGGAATGAACCCCACGAGTGGCCCGACGCCGAGTACCCCTTCCTGGCCACCACTGGAAGGTCGCTCTACCACTACCACACTGGCACCATGACGAGAAGGACCCCATCCGCGGAGTTCATCAAGTCGCTGTACATTGAGGTCAACCCTGAGGACGCGGCGGCAATGGGGTTGGGCGAGGGAGACGATGTGAAGGTCACATCGAGGCGTGGCAGCGTAGTAGGCGAAGCAAGGATCACAGACAGGGTCCCGCCGAAGATGGTTTTCGTGCCGTTCCACTTCGGAGAGCAGCCCGCTAATGCCCTTACGGCCTCGGTCTGGGACATTTCCACAGAGACCCCGGCGTACAAGATCAACGCCGTGAAGGTCGAGAAAGCCTAGAAGGGATCTGCATCTACAATGAAACGGGGCCCGGGATCATCCCGGGCCCCGTTTTTTTGGACTGGGTCTTCCCAAGGCATTGCAGACTAATCTTCGTCCTCCTGGACCTCTGCCTCCGCAATGATCTTCTTGGCTATGTCGTGGGGAACTTCCTCGTAGTGGGAGAACTCCATGGTAAAGTTTCCGCGCCCTGAGGTCATTGATCTCAGGATTATGGCGTACCGGAACATCTCGGCAAGAGGGACCTGGGCCTTTACGACCTGGAGCCTCCCCCTGCTGTCTATCCCCATGATCTTGCCCCTTCGGCCGTTAAAGTCTCCCATGACGTCCCCCAGGTAATCCTCGGGAACGACCACCTCAACGTTCATTATCGGCTCCAGCAGTACAGGAGAAGCTTCGACCATTCCCTTCTTGAAGGCCATGGAAGCGGCTATCTTGAAGGCCATCTCCGACGAGTCCACATCGTGATAGGAACCGAAGAAGAGACTGGCCTTGAAGTCCACCGATGGGTAGCCTGCAAGGACCCCCTTCTGCAGGGCCTCTCGAAGCCCCTTCTCCACGGCAGGGATGTAGGACTTGGGCACTGCCCCGCCGACGATCTTGTCCTCGAACAGGAAGCCATCACCCCGGGAGAGTGGAACGAACTCAATGTGGACATCGCCATACTGTCCCCTTCCCCCGGTCTGTTTTTTGTACTTTCCCTGGGCCTTGGAGGGTTTCTTTATGGTCTCCCTGTAGGGAACCTTCGGAGTCTCCGTGTCCAGTTCAACCCCGTACCGTTCCTTGATCTTTGAGAGCATGACGTCTATGTGCAGGTCACCCATGCCTGAAAGGACACTGTCGTTGGTCTCCGGATTCTTTTCGAAGTGAAGGGTCTGGTCCTCCTCGAGCATCTTGTTCAGGGCGTTAGCGAGCTTGTCCTCGTCGGCCCGGCTCCTGGGTCTGACCGCCACGCTGAACACGGGTTTGGCGAACTGGATCTCGGGGTAGATGAAGTCCATGCCCTTGACCCCCAGAGTGTCGCCCACAACGGTGCTGTGCAGCTTCGGTATGGCCACAATGTCCCCAACAACCACATCCCTGGTATCCACCGATTCCTTGCCCCTCATCACCTTGAAGGCGCTGACCCGCTCGTCCTCACCCCTTGATAAGTTGTAGAGGGGGTTCTCGCTGGAGGCCGAACCGGAGAATACCCTGATGAAGGACAGCTTCCCTACGTAGGGATCGACCATGATCTTGAAACAGAAGGCTGAGAACTTTCCGGCGGGATCCGGTTCTACCATTACTTCCGAGTCACCCTTGAGGGCTTTCCTGGGAGGCATATCCAGCGGGCCGGGAAGCACTTCTGCAATGGCGTCGAGGAGCTGGCAGACGCCCACGTTGGAAGTACTGGCCCCTGGGAGGACCGGGAAGAGCGACCTGGAAAGAACCGACTTTCTCAGGGCCGGGACAAGCTCCTCCATGGAGAGCTGTTCGCCTTCAAGATATCTCATCATCAGTTCGTCGTCGGCCTCGACTATCCTCTCGACCAGGACCTCCCTTGCAGAGGTGACGTAGTCGGCCAGGTCGGAGGGAACGTCAGTCTCGTTGAACTCACTGCTTCCGTCGCCTTTGTACATGTACGCCTTCTGTCTCAGAACATCCACGACGCCTTTGAAGGCCGCCTCCTTGCCTACTGGAAGAAACAATGGCACAGCCTTGTCGGAGAGATAGTCCTGGATCTCACTGAGGGTCCTCTCGAAATCGGCGTTCTCTCTCTCCATCTTGCTGATGTAGAAGGCCATGGGGATCTGCATGTCCTCACCGAACTCCCAGGCCTTCTCGGTCTGTACCTCCACGCCGTGGACACCGCTGATCACAACCAGGGCAGAATCGACCACCCTCATTGACGACCTCAGTTCGCCAATAAAGTCAGCGTAGCCGGGGCAATCAATGATGTAGACATTCCTGCCGGCATGCTCTATCGAAACCAGCGACGAGTTGATCGATATCTGTCTCTTCTGCTCTTCGTTTCCGAAGTCGCTTACGGTGTTGCCATCCTCCACCTTCCCCATCCTGGTGGTAAGACCCGTATTGAAGGCTATGGCTTCGGCCAGGGCGGTCTTGCCGGAACCACCATGGCCTACAAGGGCCACAGTCCTTATGTTCTCAGGATCGCGAGTTGCCATCTACTGATACCTCCCTCGAGTGATTAATACTTTTATTCCAGCCATTCTCTTTACGCTGCATGAAACAAAACAGCCTTCGAGATCAACGCACGCAGGAATAATCTTAAGTGGCAGGGAGTGGGCCGTCAATGAGCACGACAATGGCCGGTCTCATTCATCCAGGCCCCTCATCTGTCTCAGCGCTTCATCAATTACAGCGGACACATCCCCTACAGGGGCCTGACCCCGTATCTCCCTCATCACCAGTCCCTGGAGGTACTTTCTCTTCTTGCCTGAGGGATCGGCACCGGAAAGCACCAGACCTGTTTCTTCCCTGTTGGCATCAAGGACCCTCCTGACAGCTTTCGCAAGAAGATCCCCTGTTACCCCGCCGGGGACCACTCCTGTTTCCTTCATCGCATCCTGGATCCCAAGACCCTTGCGATACATAACCTCAAGGACATCCCGGGCGGCCGTATTTGACAAAGATCCCTTGACGACCTCACCCAGGAGCTCTCCCAGAACCCGGGGTGTGAAGGGAAGATCCCCTGCGTCCAAACCTGTTTCGTTAAGGATCCTCAGTATTTCGGTCTTTATCCAGTTGGCAGCTATATCCCTCCCGGCTCCGGAGGCAACGGTGCTCTCAAGGAACTCGGCAAGGTCAAGACGTTCTGAGAGGACCGCTGCGTCCTCGGGGCTCAAACCCCACTCCGTCTCGAAACGCTCTCTCTTGACCCAGGGGAGCTCCGGGAGGCTCTCCCCCATCGCACGGACAAGGGCATCATTGACAATCAAAGGTGGAAGATCGGGCTCCGGAAAGTAGCGATAGTCGTGAGCCTCTTCCTTCCCCCTGGAGGACCTGGTGACCCCAGCCGAGTCATCCCAGTGTCGGGTCTCCTGGACCACCGTGCCTCCGGAAAGCATGATACCCCTCTGTCGGGTTATCTCGAAATCCAGGGCTCTCTCCATGGCCCTGACGGAGTTGACGTTCTTGATCTCCACCCTTCCGCCCCACCTCCCATCTGAACATTTCTGGGAGATGTTGGCGTCCACCCTGAGAGAGCCTGATTCCATGTCCCCATCGGAGACTCCCAGGTACCTCACGAGCCTGCGGAGCGTCAGCACGTACTCCCTGGCCTCCTCGGGAGAGCGCATATCCGGCTCGGAGACGATCTCCGCCAGGGGGATCCCTGCACGATTGTAATCCACGTTGGAGAAGGACCTTCCGGAAAGCCTGCCGTCGGCGGTCCCGTGGACAAGTTTGCCCGCGTCCTCCTCGAGGTGGAGCCTCGTGATACCGATGAACTTTTTCTCCCCCCCGACAAAGACAGGCATCGAACCTCCGGTTGCGACAGGAAGGTCGTACTGACTTATCTGAAATGCCTTGGGGAGGTCTGGGTAGAAGTAGTTCTTCCTGTGAAACCTGGAGGTCCTCGAAATGGAACACCCCAGGGCAAGGGCAGTCTTGACACCCAGTTCGACGGATCTGCCGTTTAAAGAGGGAAGGGTTCCGGGAAGACCGAGGCAGACGGGGCAGACAAGGGTGTTGGGTTCAGACCCGATATAGTCTGTCGGGCATGAACAGAAGAGCTTCGTCGCCGTGGCGAGCTGCACATGGACCTCCAGTCCTATGACGGTCTCAAAGGACGGTGTCATCACAGGGCACCTCCTTCCGCGATCGGGGGACATCCGAACCGTTCTTCGATCACGGAAGCGCACTCTACAAGTCTGCGGTCCTGCCATCGGGGAGCCACAAGCTGTACGCTGGTCGGCAGGCCAGAAGGTTCGAGTCCGGTGAAGACTGTCATCCCTGGAAGCCCCGCGAGATTGACCGGTAAGGTGAAGACATCGCTCATGTACATACTTATGGGGTCGTCAAGTAGCTCCCCTTTCCTGAAGGGAAGGGACGGAACGGCAGGCATTAGGATCACATCGACGGACCTGAAGGCCCGGTCAAACTCTTGACATATCATCTTCCTTGCCTTCAGGGCTGTGAGATAGTAGGCATCATAGTAACCCGAACTCAGCACAAAGGTTCCGGTCAGTATCCTTCTTTTGACCTCCTCGCCGAACCCGTAACTTCTGGTCCGGGTGAACTGCGAGACCAGGTCCGGAGCTTCCTCCCTGAAACCGTATCTCACGCCGTCAAACCTTGCAAGATTTGAACTCGCCTCGGCGGGAGCGATGATGTAGTAGCATGGCAGTCCGAAGGAAGCCGACTCATTGAGGGAGACCTCGACCATGGTGCAACCCGAGGATACCAACACCGAAGCGGCCTCCTCTATTGATCTTTTAAGGGAGGGGTCGAGGGGGCCATCGAGGAACTCCCGGACGATCCCTATCCGCATCCCCTTCACTGCAGGGTTGGAAGCACCGTCACGGAAACTGGGGCGTTCTCTCCGGCTGCAGGTAGAGTCCCTAAAGTCCTGGGGCGATATTACATCCATGGCAAGGGCGATATCACCTACGCTTCTTCCGAAGGGGCCTATCTGGTCGAGGGAGGAGGCAAAGGCCACAAGCCCCCACCGGCTTACCATCCCGTAGGTGGGCTTGAGGCCGTGGACTCCGCAGAAGGCAGCCGGCTGCCTGATGGAGCCGCCAGTGTCACTACCCAGGGCAATGGGCACGTAGCCGGCAGCCACGGAAGCGGCGCTTCCTCCGGAGCTTCCCCCTGGAACCCTGGAGATGTCCCTGGGGTTCGACGCAGGGCCGAAACAGGAGTGCTCCGTGGAACTGCCCATGGCGAATTCGTCCATGTTCGATTTGCCCACAATCACTGCCCCGGCCCTCTCGAAAAGTTCGACTACGGCGGCATCATAGGGAGGTTCCCAGTCATCCAGTATCCTGCTGCCGCAGGTTGTCCTGACACCCCGGGTGCACATGTTGTCTTTCACGACGACAGGAACACCGGCAAGAGGTCCTGGATCGCACCCCGAGGAGACCTGGCCATCAACATGGGCGGCCCTCTCAAGGGCATACTCCTCGATCACGGTTATCAGAGCATTCAGCCGGGGTTCAAGACTGCGGATCCTGCGCAGTGAGGCAGACACCACTTCTACTGCGGAGACCTCACCACTGGTCACGGCCGAGGCGATACTGGAAGCATCCATCTGTTCATGCTTCATCGGGGCCCTCCTCGCTACCTATCGCCGGTACCCGGAAGAACCTTCCCTCTCTTAGCGGTGCGGAATCGAGGGCCTCATCCCCGATATCCCAACGGACCGGTCCATCTCCCCTGAGGGGGCATGGTTCATCTTCAAGGGTTGAGAAGGGATCCACTCCGGTAGTGTCGCACTTCTCAAGGATCCTGAAGTGCCCGATGATGTCCTGGAAGAATCTGACCATAGTCTCCACATTATCTGGTACCATCTCTATTCTTGAGAGGGTTGCGGCTCGTTCCACGATCTTCCTGTCGATCTCCATGCTATCTCTCAACCTCCGGTCTTTCTCCCCCGGTAGCCCTTTCGATCAGGTCGAGGAAGGTCTTCTCATCGATAACCCTGATCCCCAGAGTGACGGCCTTCGCCAGTTTGCTCCCGGGGGCGGAACCGCTGACCACGAAAGAGGTCTTCCGGCTGACCGAGGATGGCGTCGATCCTCCAAGCTCCTTGACCCTGTTCTCAGCTTCGGAACGGGTCATCCCTTCCAGTTCCCCGGTAAAGACAAAACTCAGCCCCTTAAGGGGACCCACACCACCTCTCTGTGGACTCCCAGAGGAGGATACGTTCAGCCCCGCTGCCTTAAGCCTTGCAATGGTTTCCCGGTTCCGGGGGTCCCTGAAGAAAGCAGCAACCGAAGAGGCTATCCTCGGCCCGACACCCTCGATAGAAGCGAGGCTGTCTTCGTCGCAGGACCCGAGGTCCTCCAGGCTGCCAAAAGCCTCTGCCAAAATCTCGGCCACCCTGGACCCGACGTACCTGATCCCCAGAGCTGCTATCAGAGCCGACAGGGGTCTTTCCTTTGAAGAGCTGATGGAGTCCAGGACGGAAGATGCAGCCTTCTCACCAAGAACCCTGGATGACTTTTCCCCCGTGAGGAGTATCGGGGCCAGGTCACCCATCGAAAGAGAATAGATGTCAGCTATATCACTAACGACCCCTTCTTCCACAAGCTTCTCCAGGAGTTTCTCCCCAAGCCCTCCGATGTCCATCCCCGACCTGGAGGCAAAGTGCCTGAGACCCTCCAGGATCTGGGCCGGGCAGGACCTGTTGACGCATCTGAGGGCCACCTCCCCCGGAAGCGAGATAGCGTCTGATCCGCAGGCAGGGCAACGGGATGGCATCCTGAACGGAACAGAGCTTTCTTTCCGGGAAGCCAGGTCGGGTCTTAGCACTTCGGGTATTATCTCTCCAGCCTTGCGCACCCAGACCATGTCTCCCTCACGGATATCCTTCCTGGCCACCTCGTCGGCGTTGTGAAGGCTGGCCCTTTGAACTACCGTCCCTGAAAGGGCGACGGGCTCAAGGATGGCAATGGGTGTCAGTGTCCCGGTCCTTCCCACGGACACCTCTATCCTTACCAGCCTGGTCAGCTTTTCCTCGGGGGGATACTTGTACGCGACGGCCCACCTGGGGACCTTGGCGGTGGTCCCGAGACCGGACCACGCCCCCAGGTCGTCGACCTTTATCACCACTCCGTCTGTAACGTAGGGAAGCGAGAACCTTTCGTTCCTCCAACGTTCGATGTAGGAAAAAGCCTCCTCGGCCCCCCGGCAGAGGCACTCCGTCCCCTGGACCGGGAAACCCATCTTCCGAAGCCAGGAAAGGCTTCTGAACTGGCTGGAAAGGCCGTGATCGCCGGGGGAGACCACCTGGTAGACGAAGAGGCTGAGCCTCCTTGAAGCAGTCACAGAGGGATCCAGCTGTCTGAGACTTCCTGCGGCGGCGTTGCGTGGATTTGCGAAGAGGGGCAGCCCCTGCTCCTCTCTTGAGGCGTTCAGGGCCATGAAGTCCTCGCTCTTGATAAGAACCTCCCCTCTGACCTCCAGTCTTCCCGGGACCTTCCCAGCCAGATCGCGAGGGAGATCGGAGATGGTAAGCAGATTCCTCGTGACGACCTCTCCGGTCCGGCCATCACCCCTGGTGGCACCGAGGATGAACTTCCCTTCGTTGTAATGGAGCGAAACGGCAAGCCCGTCGATCTTGAGCTCGCAGCACAGGGAGGGATAGGCTGCCCCTTTTGAAACCTTCCTCAGGAAGTCCTCCACATCTTCCCTGCTGAAAGCATTTTCCAGGCTGAGCATGGGAGAGTCGTGGACAACCTTTACGAACTCGTTCCTGGGCGCTCCTCCAACCGTCGCTGTCGGAGAGTCCGGTGGAGGCTGCTCACCGGTTAAAGCCTCCAGCTCCTTCAGCTCACGGAGCAGAAGATCATAACGGTCATCGGAGATCTCTGGAGAGTCAAGGACGTAGTAGAGGTAGTTGTGACGTTTTATCTCCTCTCTGAGACGGCCGATCCTTTCCCTTATTTCCTGATCTCCCAAGGCTTCTCCCCCCGTCCCCGTTCCCCTACACCTTCGGGCGCATGGTCGGGAAGAGGATTACGTCCCTGATGGACCGGGAATCGGTGAGGAACATGGCAAGACGGTCAATACCTATACCGAGACCCCCTGTGGGTGGAAGACCGTACTCAAGGGCGTTGATATAGTCCTCGTCGAAGACGTGGGCCTCGTCGTCGCCGGCCTCCTTTTTCTTCAACTGGTCCATGAAGCGCTCCCTCTGGTCAAGGGGATCGTTCAACTCACTGAAGGCATTGGCCACCTCAGAGCCATAGATATAGAGCTCGAAACGGTTCGTGAAATCCGGATCCTCGGGGTTTTTCTTGGCCAGGGGAGAGATCTCCGTAGGGAGCCCTAGCACAAAGGTAGGCTGGATAAGGGAATCCTCCACGAACTCATCGAAGAGTTTCGTCAGGACCAGGAAGCGGCTCTCGTAACCCTCCATGTCCACTCCCTTCTCTTTGGCAAAGGCACGGGCCTTCTCATCGTCCTCCTTCCCGTACTGGTAGATATCGAAACCGGTCCTCTCCCTGACAAGTTCTGCCATGGTGGCACGCCTGAAGGGGGGGTGAAAACTGACAGGCGTTCCCTGGTAGACCACGTCCCTGCTGCCCACGGAATCAGCGGCTGCGACTATCAGCTCCTCGGTGAGGTCCATTATGTCCTGGTAGTCTGCATAGGCCCAGTAGACCTCCATGGAGGTGAACTCCGGGTTGTGCATTATGTCTATACCCTCGTTGCGAAAGTTCTTGCCGATCTCGTAGACCCGCCCCAGCATTCCCACAATGAGCCTCTTGAGGTATAGCTCCGTGGCTATCCTCATGTACATGTTGATGCCGAGAGCGTTATGAAAGGTAACGAAGGGGCGGGCGTTCGCCCCACCGGCAAGGGTGGCCAGTATCGGAGTCTCAACCTCCAGCGACCCATGGGCCTCGAGGACACTCCTGAAGGTGGAGATTATTCTGGCTCTCTTCCTGAAAGTCTCACGTACGTCGGGGTTCGCGATCAGGTCCACGTACCTCTGGCGGTATCTGGTCTCGGTATCCTTGAGGCCGTGCCATTTCTCAGGAAGGGGGCGAAGAGCCTTGGCGAGCAGGACACACCTGGTGACCAATATGGACAGCTCGCCCCTTCTGGTCCGGAAGGGGTGCCCGACTATGCCGAGCATATCACCTGTATCAACCCATTTCTTGAAGAAGCCGTACTCCTCTTTACCCATGGCATCTACCTGAAAGTAGAGCTGCAAGCTGGAGGTCTCGTCGGCAAGGTTGGCAAAGGCCGCCTTGCCGTGTCTCCTGAGGGTCATCAGGCGCCCGGCGGTCACTATCTCCGTATCGTCCCTTTCATCCTCGGCAAGGTGGCTGAAATTTTTCTTCACCAGATCGAGGGTGTGTTTCTTTATCCACTTCTCATGGACGAAGGGGTCGTACCCCTCCTCCTCGCGTAGTCTTATCAGCTTGTCGGTGCGCTGTCTGAGGATCTCATCCTCCTGGACTTCGATCTCTTCGGAATGTCTCTCTTCGATCACACTGCTCGCCCCTTTCAGGTGATGCTTTCCACTCTTCGAGCGCCGCCCTCATTTCTCCCCAGCTGGAAGATCTGGAGACGGCCTGCCTGAACCGTGAAGCTCCGTATAACCCTCTAAAGATACCCGAGAGGAAGCGCTTGAGCAAGACAATAGCCGCTTTTTCTCCTTCTTCGCTCAGTATTCTTTCCCCAAGGGAGATCATCAGGTCCATCCTGGAAACCGGGGAGTCCGCCAGATTTCCCGGATCGACCGGGAAACCGCAATGATTTAGTATTTCCGGGACCAGGAAGGGATCACGGAAGGCCCCCCTGGCAACGAATACGGCGGAACAGCCCCCGTCCAGCATCCTCTTTGCATCCCCGGGGGTGAAGATGTCCCCGCTTGCCGCGATCCTTCCGGGAAATGCGCGCGCGGCCCCAAGGACCACGCTGCTGTCAGCCTTGCCCCCGTACTTCTGGGAAGGTTGTCTGCCATGGATACAGACATGGGATGCCCCGGCTTCAAGAAGCATCCCCGAGAAGGCGAGGGTGTCCATTGGAGATGTCATGGGTGGTTTCCTTATTTTCACCCATACAGGAAGACCTAGCCGAACAAGGGCTTTGACCATGGCGGCGGCGATCTCGGGACGTTCGAGAAGGCCGGAGCCCGCGCCTCTTCTGGTCACCTTGGGCATGGGGCAGGCCATGTTCACCCCCAAGGCCTCGAAAGAGGAACGGTCCAGTGCCGTCCGGGCCCCTTCAAGGAGGTTCTCCGTATCGGCAGCGAAGAGCTGGAGCACGACCGGTCTCTCCCCATCGGCCGTTCTGAGCATTGAGAAGGTCTTTCTGCTCCCGTGGACAAGACCGGCACAGCTGACCATTTCGGTATGGACCAGGCCTACGCCCAGCCGCCTGAAGAAGGACCGGACCGGTGGGATCGTGATCCCCGCGAGAGGGGCAAGCCAGACGGGGTTCTCCACATCCACTCCGCCCACTTTTGCAGGAAAGGAGCCGGCATCGAAAGAGATCTCAGTTCTCCCCTCTGTCCATCTCATAGATCAGCCTCAGCCCTTCGAGAGTAAGCCAGGGCTCCACCGAGCTGATCGTCCTTGAAACAGGTGCCACTGCCTCTGCCTGGCCTCCTGTAGCGATGGCCCTGACCTCTTCTCCCATCTCTTCCCTGATCCTCTCCACCAGCGAATCCACCATACCGGCAAAGCCATAGAGAAAACCGGACTGCATCGAGTCTCTCGTGTTTCTCCCTATGACCTTTTCGGGCAGGTCGAAGGAGACCTTGGGCAGCCTGGCTGCCTTCCCGAAGAGGGCCTCCATGCTCACCACGAGCCCCGGCGCAATCGAACCACCCAGATACTCCCCGCGGGTCGATATGGCGTCGATCGTTATGGCTGTTCCGAAGTCCACCACCAGAAGGGGGGAACCGAAACGTTCGATCCCGGCCACAGCGTTCACAAGGCGATCGGCCCCCACTTCGGAGGGGTTTTCGTACAGGACTGGAATGCCGATGTTGGTCCTGTTGGTGACCTTCAGGCACTCAACGGAAAGGTAGCGCCTGATCCCCTCCTCCCAGGGGGCATCAAGTGGAGGCACCACGCTGCATAGGGCAGCACCCGAAATTTCGGCCGGTGTGACCCCGGCAAGGGATATAAGGTTGAGAAGGTAGATGCCCAGTTCATCAGAGGTGTGTCTCTCCGAAATGAGCCTCCAGTGCCTTATCAGTTCCCTTCCGTCAAAGATCCCGAGAACAGTGTTGGTATTGCCTATATCCACTACAAGGAGCATGGTCCCACCTCCTGTTTATCCACTTCATACCAGGCTTCTTTCTAAAGCAAAGTCAGGAATATGGCAATAGATACCGAAAAAACAGCGGCGTGTGACCTCCTGAAACCTATTCCTGCAAGAAGCAGGTAAGACGTCAGGGTCGTCCCTGAAAAGACGAGCACCCATGAATGGGAAACTGCCCATGGTAGCAAGGAGGTTGCCCTGTCCGCGATGCCTGCCCAGATATAGAAGATACCCTCTCCTGCCTCCGTGAGGACCCTTCCCCCGGGTATCCCCGCCAGGGTGGGTATTGCAAGGAAGAAGGCCAGAGGAATAAGGAGACTGAAAAAGGGGACTGCCAGGATATTGATGATCGTGCCAGCGACGGGCACGGCTCCGAAGACACCGGTTACCATACCTGCCGTGGCCAACCAGAGCATTACCGGCGCCGCTACCCAGCCCTTTCTTGCCCCGCCGTCAAAGAGGCACGAGAGGACCAGCGCAGCTGTCATCGACAGCCTCCACCCCAGATCCCAAAAGAACCAGGGACGCCAGAAAAGGAGGATCAGCCCCGCAACGGAAACGGCGTTAACAGCCGAAGGAGGTCTTCCCAACCACCTTCCGGTAAAGCCGGCCTGGATCATCAACCCCGCCCTGAGTGCGCTGACCGAGGCTCCCGCCAAAAGGATGTATATCCACATGGCCAGAGAAGCTGCCGGGATCCTCAACGGGCCAGGAGGAACGAGCAGAAATATAACGAGCACCACAACACCGGCATGGAGACCAGAGACTGCGAGGATGTGTGATGTCCCCCATTCTGAGTGCTTCTCGGCCAGGTCGGGGTCTCTGCCACCCAGGATCACCGCCAGAAGATGCCCTCTCATCAGTGGCGGGAGGTTGAGGAGTATCTTTTCCCTCAGGTTTCTCCTCAGCCAAAGAATGCCCCCGGGGTTATCCCGGGTCAGCCTGATATCAGGACGTCTTATCTTTCCAACGGCACCTCTAGCTTTCCAGAAACGGGCCTCGTCGAAACTCCCTTCCTCGGAAGACCTCCCGAAGGGTTCGATCACTCCGTCGATATCAACCTCGTCGCCTTCCCGGAAGATAGTCGAGGGGGGGAGATGGGCAACCAGCTTCCCCCTCGAAGTTCCGACAAGTATTACCCTTCCCCTCCCCCAGGGCCTTTCATACAGAACAGTCCCTGCGGAAGACACCCTGGCCGGGTCGAATTTTTCATGGTGGAGACGATGGAGAAAAAAGACAGAACCTGCAAGTGTAAAGAGGACGATCAGAAGAAAGACATCCAGGCTCCCCGGCGACAAACCTTCGAATGACCCTGCCAGGACCAGAAAGAACACGATCATAAGGGAGGCCCCGACCGACACCGGGATTGGGAACCCCCTCCCGTCCAGGAAAAGAAGGATGCATGATCCCGCAAGGGCCACGAAGGCAGGAGCCCTGGATAAAGGACCTAGGGTGAGACCGTAACCAGGTCCTTTATTGCCGAGAGCTTCTTCTCTCCTATCCCCTTCACGGAAAGAAGATCCTCTACGCTTGAAAATCTTCCCCGCTCCTCTCTGAACCGAATGATCTCATCGGCGATCTTTGGGCCTATCCCAGGAAGGTGTTGAAGAGTCGCCAAGTCTGCTCTGTTTATGTCGACAAGACCTTGAACGGGCCCATGATCATTGGTCTGGTAACCAGCCGGCTGGCCGGGAGGATCGCCCTTGCGGGGAACATGCACGTGAACTCCGTCTGAAAGGGGAAGGGCCATGTTGAAGGCTTCGGGGTCTGCCTCGGAACTCAGGCCGCCTGCCTGTTCCACCGCCTGGTAGACTCTGGTTCCGGCAGGCATCCGGTATACCCCTGGCCTCATCACAGCTCCGGTAATATAGATCACCCATTGGCCATCGCTGACCCCCTGCAACTGCGGAGCGTCCGGTCCTCCGGGACTCCCCGACGTCGAAGAGGCTCTCGCGGATGACACAGGTGCAGGACCAGCCACCTGCCCGGAGGGGCTTTTGTCCCATTTACCGGAGAATGTAGCTACAAGAAACCCTGCCAGGACCAGGCAGAGTACCCCTCCTGCAAGAAACAACAATCCTTTTCTGGAACCAGGGATCTCCATGGGATCCCATCACTCCCTTCGATCATACCAGGAGGGGGGTACCGGCTCCCCGAACAGATGCCAGTTCCCCGCGGCAGTGATCCTTAGATCGACGAAAGAACCCATCATGGAAAGATCACCAGGGAAGATGACCACCTTGTCTGTGGGTGTCCTGCCTTGAAGAAGGCCCTCTCCCTTCGGGGCGTTACCGTCGGCCAGGACTGTGAAGACCTTCCCGACAAGACCCTGGTTGATCTCCCTGGATATCACGGACTGGATCGAGTTGATAACCCTGAGCCTCCGCTGTTTCTCCTCCGCCTCGACCTGAGCTTCCATCCGGGCTGCCGGAGTCCCTTCCCGGGGGGAAAAGGCGGCGGTGTGGACCAGGTCAAAGCGAAGATCTTCAACGACCCTGACCGACCCCTTGAAATCCTCAGAGGTTTCTCCCGGAAAGCCGACTATCAGGTCGCTTGTAACAGCCGGTCCGGGCAGGATAGACCTTATCATATCAATTATCGAACAATACTGCCCTACTGTGTACCCTCTGTTCATCAGCCCAAGGACCCGGTCGCTCCCCGACTGTATGGGAAGGTTGATAGCGGGACAGATATTTTCGTGTTCGGACATTACCTCCACCACATCCCGGGTAAGGTCCCTCGGATGTGACGTGGCATATCTGATCCTTTCCAATCCCTTTATCCCGGCAACGTCCCTGAGAAGGGAGGAGAAGACGTAGCCATTGCCAAAGTCCCTGCCGTAGGTGTTGACGTTCTGACCTATCAGGGTTATCTCCCTCACCCCATCCGAGATCAGACTCTCTACCTCACGGAATATCTCGTCTGGGTCCCTGGAGATGAACCTTCCCCTGACATGGGGCACGATGCAGTAGGTACAGAAGTTGTCGCATCCGTGAGCGATGGTGATGAAGGCCTTCCAGGGATTTGAGCGGAGTAGTGGCACCTCGGAAAGGTCATAAAGGGTCAAGGGGTCCTCATCGAGGAGGACAATGTCCTTTCCGGAGGTCATGGTCTTCTCCAGTGCATCAGGCAGCTTCCCAAGGCTGCGTGGTCCGCATACAAGACGTACCGAGGGGAAGCGTCTCATCAAAAGGGTACCCACTCTCTGGGCCATGCAACCCACGACAGCGATCAGGGGGGGCTCCCGGCGTGAAGCCAGTCTCCCTATGTCGCTCCACGCTTTCTGCTCGGCCTTGTCACGTATACTGCAAGTGACAAGGACGACCACATCGGCATCCTCTTCGGACACCTCTTCCCATCCTTTCGCCGCCAGGGCCGTCCTGATCCTGTCAGCGTCGTAGACGTTCATCTGGCACCCGAGAACACTGATATTGAAACCGTACAAGCCGTCGCCTCCATGTAAAATAATCTGGAAGGATCATCTTCACCACGGAATGATACCACTTTCGAACCCGTAACAAGAAAGAGGGGGGTTGCAATGACCGGAAGAAGGACGGGGGCGATGATCGTCGGGGCCTTCTTGCTTGCTCTGGCTCTCATGACCGCGGCTGGAGCCCTTGATGAGGGACTCTGCCTGTTCCCGGACATCACTGGGTGGAGAGGAGGTGAAACCCTTTGGAAGGAGCTCGAAACCCTCTCCGAGGTTATGGGCTACCGAAGTGAAAGACTTTACCGTCGGGAAGCAGATAACCACTCTATCCAGGTGATCCTGCTGAAAGGGCCCGGCACTCTCTGGCAGGGTCTCCCGAAGGGAGAAATATGCGCCGACGATGGTCCCGTCGGCTCGGGAGCCACTTTCAGGACCCTGGAAGCAGGGGGGTACAGGGCTGTCATGGAGGATCACCCCCTTACGGGAAAGGCCCTCGTGGTTGAGATGGCCCCGGACTCAACGCTGACCTTTGAGACAGCCTTCGAGGACGTCGACCTTGAGCGGTTCGCCCTGGTCTTCCTGAAACAGTATCAGCCGTGAAGGATCATTGGCAGGATCCCTCAGATCTCCCCGAACCACTTCTCTCTGAGCTGGTCCAGGTGCCCTTCGGCAGAAAGAGCTTCCAGTGCAGAGTTGACCTTTTCCAGAAGCTCCCCGTCTATCTTCCTCACTGCAAGGCCCATCGCTCCGGAAGTTATCTGACCTGATAGGGCCACCTTGAGCCCCTCTCCCAGCGAATGATCGTCGACGAGGAACCTCTCCGCAGATACTCCGTCCATGAATGCGGCATCGGCCTTCCCTTCGAGGACTGCCCTGAGAGCTTCTCCGGACCTCTGGTACCGGATGATATCCACCCCTCCCATTGATGTCAGGTGATCGTCCTGGATCGTCCTGGCCTGGACTGTCACTCTTCTGCCCTTGAACCAGTCCGTGTCAGAGGGTCCTGCTTCGCCCTTCCTGACGACGACGGCATCCCGTGAAAAGAAATAGGGTTTGGAGAAGTATGCCCTCTTCAGTCGCTCGGGAGTTATGCTCAGACCGGCAGCTATCATGTCTATCCTCCCTGCAGAGAGGGCGGGGAGGAGCGCATCGAAAGCCATATCGATGAAGATGACCTCTCTGTCCAGCTCCGAAGCTACGGCCTTTGCAAGGTCTATCTCGAATCCTGCCAGACCTCCTGAATCGTCACGGAAGACAAATGGGGGGAAAGAGGATTCGGTCCCCACCCTGAGGGCACCCTCAGGTGTGCCATAAGCCTCAATGAGGGGACAGAAGGCCGCAAGGACCACCAGCATCAACGCCAGAACAATGTGTCTTTTCATTTTGTAATCCTACCTCCGGTAATGGATCGCTGAAAGGGAGATTATAATTCCCTCCCTCACTGATGGGAACCCCTTATCCTCAAGGAGATGGAGACAGCCAGGGCAGATGCCACATGGAGATCGTTAACACAGGGGATCGATGCCTCTATGGCGGATCTTCTCATCTGGTACCCGTCCCTGAGTACCTCCGGGGAACCCGATGCTACGTTCACTATGAGATCCCATTGCCGGGAAGCGATCCCGGAAATGAGGGGCTTCCCCTTTTCCACTTTCCTGCATGGTATCCCCCAGTTCCTGAGCACATCAGCAGTCCCTGACGTTGCATCAACGCTCCATCCAAGGGCGTGGAACGCGGCTGCAACGTGAGGCGCCTCCAGTTTGCTCCTGTCGGCGACGGAGAGAAGAAGTCTCCCCTTTTCCGGTACTCTCCACCCGGCTCCCCTCAAACCTTCGTAAAGAGCAACGGCGACAGTATCCCCCACACCCAGGGCTTCTCCGGTAGACTGCATCGCTGGACCCGGTAGGGCATCCACTCCTGGAAGTTTTTCCGTGGAAAAGACGGGTACCTTGACCCCGAATAGGCGTATCCTTTCACAGAGACCGGGTTTGAGCCCCATATCAGACAGATTTTCCCCCAGGGCAGCCCTGACGGCCATCTCCACCAATGGTATGCCTGACAGTTTCACTGCAATGGGAACAGTACGGCTCGCACGAGGGTTGGCCTCTATCACATAGAACTCATCTCCGGAGAGAACGAACTGAATGTTCAGAAGCCCCTTTACTCCCAATTCCACAGCGATCTTCCTGGAGATATCCTCAATCTTCCTTCTTCTCGCCTGGGAAAGGGACACGTCGGGGAATATCGCCACCGAATCCCCGGAGTGGACCCCCGCAGGATCAAGGTGCTCGAATATTCCCGGGATGACTATCTCCCTTCCATCGCAGAGGACATCCACCTCGAACTCAGCCCCCGGGAGGAACCGGTCGATCAGGACCGACTGGTCCTCGTCGGTCTGTAGTGCGATCTCCAGGACCGAGACCAGTTCCGACGGAGAGCTCACAACCTTCATCGCCAGTCCGCCAATCACAAAGCTGGGTCTTACCATAACCGGGTAACCAATCATTGAGGCCTTTTCCAGTCCCTCATCGACGGACTTTACCGAACAGCCGAGGGGCTGGAGGATGCCCAGTCGCTCCAGAAGACCGGAAAAATGCCCCCTGTCCTCGGTGGCCCGGACAACACCGGAGGGACTCCCCAGGATCCGGACCCCCTCCCCTTCCAGGGCTAGACCTGCCTTCAGGGACGTTTGGCCGCCGAAGGAGGCGAACACTCCCTGGACATTCTCCCTTATCAGTACAGGCAGAACGTCCTCCTCAGAGAGGGGCTCAAAATAAAGGGAGTCGGACATGTCGTGGTCCGTGCTGACCGTTTCGGGATTGTTGTTTATCATAACGGCTTTTTTCCCCATCCGCCTGAGAGCTTCTACTGCCTTTACGCAGCAGTAGTCGAACTCTACCCCCTGACCGATCCTAATGGGGCCGGAACCGAGGACCGCGTAGGTCTCCCTGCTGTCATGACGGATCCCGTCGTCTGACGCTCCGCATGTGCCGTAATAGTAACCGGATCCCGCCGGGGTCTCGCCGGCACTGCCGTCGACCTCCCTGTACCCTCTCTCGATGCCGAGGGAGAGCCTTGCGTCCCGGATCCGCCTCCAGTCCGATCCGGAAGCGGAGGCTATGTCCCTGTCTGAAAGGCCCATGGATTTGACCTTCCGAAGAAGAGTCTCATCCGGCTCTCTTTCCTTGAGTTCCCCAAGAACCGATACGATCCTGGCAAGTTGGTCGATAAAGAAGGGGTGTATCCCTGACCTGGCCGAAATATCCCGCGGGGGAAGACCCCGGCCAAGGAGTTCAAAGATGGACCAGAGCCTTCTGTGAGTCGGTAGCGAAAGATCCTCCTCCAGATCCTCAATTGTTGCCAAAGCCATCCTGGGGTCCACGATCCCGCCGGGGAGGTCCAGCGACCTGACCGCTTTGGACAAAGCCTCGATGAATGTGCGACCAAGGGCCATGACCTCTCCGGTGGACTTCATCCTTGTTCCAACCCTGTTCTCGGCACCGGGGAATTTCTCGAAAGGCCATCTGGGAAATTTCACCACCACGTAGTCCAGTGCCGGTTCAGAAAGGGCGCTTCCCACACCTGTCACGGGGTTGGTCATCTCCGTAAGAAGGGACCCGGCGGCTATCCTTGCAGCAACCCGGGCGATAGGATACCCTGTAGCCTTGCTCGCAAGTGCACTCGAGCGACTTGCCCGGGGGTTGACCTCAATAACAGCATACTCACCAGCATCAGGGGA
>JAAYDT010000029.1 GCA_012729145.1 Synergistaceae bacterium
AACTGAAAGTAATGGATTCCAGCCTGATGGAAAGGGGCTATATCCATGAAGCGATGGAATTATCTCTTGAACACCCCCTGGTTCTATTGATGGACAAAACTATTTTTGAAGCAACAGGACACAGGGCTGAAAAGAAAGCATTCCCTGCATGGACCGACGCAGGACTTTTGTCCAGCTACGGGGGGATCCCGACAGTCATCTTTGGTCCCGGCAGTCCTGACAGCGCTCACACGGCCCACGAATACCTTGAGACATCATACCTGGTCCCCTTCACGCAAATATATGCGCTGATGGCCAGGGACTTCTGTCAGTGAACCGCATGATCCCCCCGTCTCATCTCATGAGAACGTCCTGACGTTTTTTGATGATCCCTTTAAAAGGAGTGATGCCATGATATCAGGTTAAAAGACCGGATCGGACATATTGCAGGGCAACATTAAAAGGAGGGTCGACAATATGAGCAGTGCCAAAGCGGTAAAAAAAGAAACCTCCAGGAAAAAGTTTAAAGTCCCTCACGTATATATCATCCTTCTGACCGTAGTAGCCATCTGTGCTGTCCTGACCTACCTTGTTCCGGCAGGACATTACGAAAGGGTTGCCGGTCCTGGAGGCAGGATGATAGTTGACCCCCAGAGTTTCGGCTACGTGGATCAGTCTCCCGTAGGGCTTTTTGACTTTCTTCTGGCAGTCCCCAAGGGGATGGTGGAGATCGCAGAGATCATATTCTTCATCTTCATCGTGGGAGGTTCGTTCGGGGTCGTAAACGCGACCGGAGCAATAGAGGCTGGCATCGGGAAGATCACAAGGAAGATGGCCGGCAAAGAGCGGGCAATAATACCCATAGTCATGATCCTCTTCTCGCTCGGGGGCGCTATATTCGGGATGGCCGAGGAAACGCTTCCCTTCGTACCGATCATGGTTACACTAGCGATCGCCCTTGGCTTTGATTCCCTGACCGGCGCAGGCATCGTCCTTGCTGGAGCAGGCGCAGGATTTGCCGCTGCCTTCATGAACCCCTTCACCGTGGGGGTTGCGCAAGGCATCGCTGAACTGCCCCTTTTCTCGGGTATGGGGTACCGGATCTTCTGCTACATCTCAATGCTGGCTCTGACAGTAGCTTTCATCTACTGGTATGCGGGACGGGTCAAAAAAGATCCCGCCCGGAGCCTCATGTACGAGATCGACAAGACCCGGGAAGAGGTCCTTGACCTGAATGTCATGAAAGAGTTCACGGCATCTCACCAGCTTGTTCTTCTGGTACTTGCCGGTACGATGGTTCTCCTGGTTTTCGGCGTTATGAAATACGGGTGGTACATCCAGGAGATCTCCGGACTTTTCCTGGGGATGGCTATCCTGGTAGGGATCGTCGGCAAACTTGGATTGAACGGGTTCGCGATCAACCTGGCTGACGGGATGGCCGCTCTCACCACTGGAGCCCTGGTAGTCGGGTTTGCAAGGGCTATCCTGGTTGTGCTGACCCAGGGCAACATTCTGGACACGATCCTCTACGGTGCAGCGACGGCCGTCGCATCTCTCCCCTCAATATTCTCGGCAATGGGGATGTACGTATTCCAGTGCCTGCTCAACTACATTGTCCCCTCAGGCAGCGGCCAGGCGGCTGTATCCATGCCTATCATGGCCCCGCTGGGGGACCTTGTAGGCGTCACAAGGCAGGTCGCTGTCCTTGCATACCAGTTCGGCGACGGAATATCAAATATCTTCACACCCACTTCGGGGTATTTTATGGCTGGTCTTGCTCTGGCCAAGATACCCTGGGACCGTTGGGCGAAATGGTTCCTTCCGCTCATTCTTCTTCAGTACCTGCTGGGGGCGATCCTGGT
>JAAYDT010000030.1 GCA_012729145.1 Synergistaceae bacterium
ATCGGCGAGTGGAGCAGCCAGCCCTACGGGATAAGGATCAAGAGCGCCGGGGGACAGCAGATGCCTGAAGTGAGCGTGAACTACTGGGCCATTTCCCTGAGAGGTTCTGCCCTTCCCATGATAGATCAGGAGAAGTTCTTCGAGTCAAAGCAATATCTTCCTTCTCTTGATTCGGTTGTTCATCCCGTCAGGGGTGACACCGTCGCGGACATAGGCTTCAGCAACGTGAACCCGATCCTCCACTGCCCAGGGACTATCCTCGGCGTCGGGACCATGGAGAACTGGGGTGTTATTTACGGAGGGGACAAGCACGATTTTTCCATATACTCTCATGCATACTGCCCCTCTATCTCAAAGGTGCAGCTGGCCCTGTACAAGGAGGAGTGCGCCATCGCGGAAGCAATGGGAGTGGGTATCCAGCAATTCTCAGAAGAGTCCTTTTTCTCAAGGTCCAACATTCTCGGTTCGGAACACATGGGGGGAAAATTCAAGGTCCCCTTCGATGAACAGTACAAACTGGCTCTGGGAACCGGCCCTTTTTCCATTTACAATCGCTACATCACTGAGGACATTCCTGTTGGCTGTCACATATTCCGGGAGTTGGGGAAAAAGTTCGGAGTGAAGGTCCCGGTCATAGAATCGATGATAACCCTTGCGTCGGTAATGACCGGAGTCGATTACTGGTCGGAAGGGGTTACCCTCAATGACCTGGGAATAGAGCATATGGACAGGGAGGCACTTAACGCCTACCTTCGTGAAGGAACATATCTTTAACTTCGAGGGGCTTCTTCGAAGATGAAGGAGCCCCTCGGAATTTTCCGTGGTCTGATCTTTCAAGTTAGGAGAGTAAGAACGAGATGGAATGGCAAGGACTGTTCAATGGATCTGCTACGAACCGGCTTGTGGATTCCGCGATCGCTTCGATCATGAAGATCGCCTCGGAAGAGAACGCCATGTCCCTGGCTGCCGGCGAACCTTTCGGGGCTCTCTACCCCGCGGAGGAATTGAGAGACTGTTTAATGATATCTTTTTCAAAGGAGCTGCCTGTCTGGGGATACAGCAACTCACGGACAGGGATCGCCCCTTTGCGCCAGTGGATCGCAGACTGGATGGCCAGGGACGGTCTTCTTCCACAATGGGCAAATAGCGACAGTCTTTTCATTACCAACGGGTCGCAGGAAGGGTTGTACCTGTTATGCGAATGTCTCCTGGAGCCGGGGGATACCGTGATAGTAGAATCGCCATCCTATCCGGAAGCGTTTGGGATTTTCAGGAAATTCGGGGCAAAATGCCTGAGCGTACCCCTTTCAGAGGAAGGTCCCGATATAGGGGTTCTGGAAGGGATTTTAAAGGAGAACCGGGTCAAGTTCTTTTACACCATCCCTACCTACCAGAATCCAACTGGTTTTTCGACCCCTGACAGCAAGAAACAGAGCGTACTGGACCTTGCTCTCAGGCACGGGTTCGTGATAATTGAGGACGACCCTTACCGCAACCTTTCCTTCGAAGGTCGACCCGAAGGGACCTATATCAGGGCCGCAGGAGATAAAAAGAACGTAGCCTATCTCGGTAGCTTTTCCAAGATCGTTGCACCCGGCCTTCGATGTGGGTGGGTGGTCGCTCCCCAACCGGTAATAGAGAAAATGCTCAAGATCAGGATCATGGGAACGCTCTGTCTCCCGGAAATTTTGCATTATGGCCTCTGGGAGTTCGTAAATAGCATCGATCTGACAGAATACCTCGAAGGTCTTTCAAGGACCTATCGGCAACACCGGGATGCCCTGGTCTCCTCCCTGATGAGACATGCCGGGCCCCATGGACTTGAGTTGGCCGTACCGAAGGGAGGATTCTTCCTCTGGGGTAGGGTGCCCTGGATCGAAGACATGAAGAGTTTCGCGCTGTATGCTATCAGAGAAGAGAAGATAGCGGTGATCCCTGGAAAGGAGTTTTTCCTGGGAGGACATGTTGAGGAGGATACTGTCAGGCTCTCTTTCTCGAAGGTCACCCCTTCCATGGCTGAAGAGTGCGCTCGTCGCCTCGGCACGGCTTTGAAGAGATTCCGGGATCTTTGATACTTGCCTGAATGTCCTTTCCCGAACGACAGGAGGATGCTGTATGGGTGACCATTCAAAAAGAGAGTTGTATGGCCTGCTTTTAAACCTGGTCGGGATTCCGAGCGTCTCTCCCTCCGCAGAGAGCGAGAACAGGATCGCCCGTTTCATCCACGACAGTTTTCAGGATCTGAGCTATTTTCAGGAGAACCGGGGCGATCTACGTCTTCTGCCGCTGGAGGGTGACCCCCTTGGAAGACACCTGGTCTTCGCCATTGTAAGGGCCCGGAAGAGAACGGCCGATACGGTGATCCTTATGGGACACATGGACGTGGTGGGAACCGAGGCGTGCGGCTTTCTGGCGCCCTTGGCCTTCTCCCCCGAGGAGTACACAGAACGGATAGCCTCGGTGGCGATCCCCCGGGATGCCCGCAAGGACCTCGAGTCCGGCGAATGGCTCTTCGGGAGGGGGGTGGCTGACATGAAGAGCGGTGTCGCCGCCGGGATGGACCTGCTCATGGAAGCAGCCGAGAACCCCGGTAAATATGACGCCAACGTGGCTGTTCTCTTCGTTCCCGACGAGGAGAACAACTCTGGCGGTATGCTTTCGGGTTCATCCTGCCTGGCCCGTTTCCAGAAAGAGGAGAGTCTCCGGTACCTGGCCTGCATCGACCTGGAGCCCACCTTCGCCACCGGGGACGATGCCAGGCCGACCATATATCTGGGGAGCATAGGCAAGATAAACCCCTTTTTCTTCTGCGCTGGCAAGGAAACCCACGTGGGGGAGTATTACGAGGGTTTCTGCGCCGCGCCGGTCATTTCGAGGATCAACCTGATGCTCGACGGGAACCCCGAGTACGCAGACTCCCTCTTCGGGAAGTCATACCCACCCTTCGGCTGCATGAGGCAGATGGACCTCCGGAGGGAGTACTCGGCGACTATCATGACCAAGGCTTTCGCCTTCTACAGCTACCTGACGTCAACCAGGCTTCCGGGTCAGATCCTGTCGGAAATGAGGGGGATCGCCATGGAGGCCCTTGAGGCCTCGATCGAAAAGTACCGGGAGAACACCAGTTCCTTTGCGGCGATGGGTGGCACCACCTCGAAACCCCGCGACTGGGAGCCGACGGTGGTCTCCTTCGACGAGCTTTCGGACATGGCGGAGAAGGTCCTGGGCGACGGGTATGCTCGCTTCATGGATGAGACGGTCGGTTCCGCCCCTGAGGGTTCCGACGAGAGGGTCCGTGCCGCACTCCTTGTCGAGTCCATGGTGGAACTCTGCGGGATACCGGGACCGATGGCGGTCATAGGTTTTCTCCCTCCATGGTACCCCCACAGGTCCAACCTGGGAGAGACCCGGGGCGAGAAGGTGGTTGCCGATGCCGCTTCCGCGACAGCCGGGGAGATGGAGAGGAGGTTCGGCCTCCCCCTTGATATCAGGCCTTTCTTTGAGGGAGTCTCGGACCTCAGCTACTGCGGCTTCCAGGGTGACAGCAGTGAGATGGAGGTCTTCGCCAGGAACATGCCAGGGTGGGGTAGACCTTACAGGATCCCTGTCGAAGCACTGGCTGAACTGGACATTCCGATACTGAACCTGGGACCTGTGGGCAAGGACGCACACAAGAACACCGAACGCATTCACCTTCCATTTATGTTGGAGGTTTTCCCGAATATCCTGCGTTTCGTGGTGGAAAGGATCATCGAAGGGTACCGCTCCTGATCGTCATTGCCGGATAAGGAATGCGGGGGTCCCCTGAAGGGGACCCCCGTCCTGTGTTACAATACCTGTTCCCCTCAAGAGGGTGAGATCCAGAAAAGGAAAGGGTGATGCAAACCATGACCCTTTGGCTGAAAAGGATACTTGGACGTGTCCCGGAACTCCGTCCGTCTCCCGGGGTCCTGAAAGAGTGGGGGATGATCCACCTCGGCTGCTTGCTTGTTGCGGCGGGGATCACCTGGTTCCTAGTGCCGAACAATATTGCCGCCGGAGGCGTCAGCGGCCTTGCCATGGTCCTTAACCGCTTCCTCCCCGGGGTCCCGGTGGGGGTACTCATGATGGGGATGAACGTGGTCCTCTTCGTCATAGGGTTCATATTCATCGGATTTGGATTCGGGGCGAAAACGATCTATTCGAGCCTTTTCCTTTCAGGGGCTGTCTGGTTGCTGGAGAGGTTCTACCCGGTGTCTGGACCACTGACGGAGGACATCATGGTCCAGCTTGTCTTCGGAACCATCCTGGGGGCCACGGGAATGGCCATTGTCTTCAACCAGAACGCCTCGACGGGGGGCACGGACATCACCGCCAAGATCCTAAACAAGTACCTGAACATCGATATCGGCAAGGGTGTTCTCTTGTGCGACTTCTTCATAGTGCTGGCTGCCGGTTGGGTCTTCGGGATCCGGACAGGTATGTATGCGATGCTGGGGGTCATTCTCAACGGATTCCTGGTGGACAGCGTGATCGTAGGACTCAGGATCAACAAGTACGTGGTGGTGATAAGCCGTCAGAGCGAGGCGATAAGGCGGTTCATAGTCGAGGAGCTCGAGAGCGGTGCCACCATCTACGAGGGGCGGGGAGGATGGTCAGGGGAACCGAAGGAGGTCATTACCACCATAGTGAACAGAAGAAAGTTCATCAGGCTCCGCAATTTCATCAAAACCGTCGATCCCAGGGCCTTCATCAGCGTCAACAACATCCACGAGGTTCTGGGTGAAGGTTTTGAAAGGCTGGCCTGAAGGGTCCATCGATAACAATATTCAGGTTACAATCTCCGAAGGGGGGTGATGCGGCTGGAAGACCGTCCCGTAAGACTTGTTCTCTACAATACCCGATACGGCACTGGAACGGGGTGGGCCTACCATGCCCCTTTCCCCTTTGCCGGAACGTTGAAGACCACCAGGGAGCGCTCCTCCTCGATCGCAAGGTTCATTGCCTCCCTTGAGCCTGACATCGTCGGACTGGTTGAGACCGATGGAGGATCCTTCAGGCACGGAGGAAGAAGTCAGCCGGAGTACCTGGCGGAGACCCTGGGACACAGCTGGGTTTTCTCATCCAAGTACTGCATTCCCAGGATCTCCGGATGCGTCCCCGTTTTCCGCCACCAGGGAAATGCGGTGGTGACGTCCCTTCCTATCCGGGAGACCTCGGTCCGCAGACTGAGGAGGGGCATCAAGAACGCAGTGATAGAGACCGGTTTCGACGACTTCGACCTGAAGCTGGTCCACCTGTCGCTGGGTTCCGGCGCTAGGCGGCAACAGATCCTCGAGCTCGCGGCAATGGCCAGGGAGCGTAAAAGACCTCTTCTGATAGCGGGGGATTTCAACGCCTTCGGAGGCGGTCCCGAGATCGAGCCCCTTATCGAAGCTGGTCTTATGAATGCCGATACCCTTGGCATACGGACCTATCCCAGCGGCAGGCCCAGGCTGGGCCTGGATCTGGTACTGCATTCGCCGGAGATAGATGTCAGGAGGATCGAGGTGCCGGATGTGCGTCTCTCGGACCACCTTCCGGTGGTCTGTGATTTCGCCCTGTCCCTGTAGTGCTTTCCGGAGGTGACCGGAGATGGACCTGAGCCTGCTTCTGATACTGATCCACGACCTCTCATCGGTATCCATAAGACTGGCGACCATTGCGCTGATACCACGGTGGCACTCGCCCTCGGTGGCCATGGCGTGGCTGCTGGTCATCTTCTTCTGGCCCATTCCTGGGCTTGTGCTCTACCTCGTCTTCGGGTCCTTCAAGCTTCCTGCCCAGAGGGCCGAAAGGCACGAGAAGATCCTGAAGGATCTGGACCGCACATGCTGTGCCGCCTGGGAGGCTGAAAGGCCCGAGGAGAAGGACCTCCCAGGGGATCTTCTCCGCCTGTTGCGCCTGGCTTCCCTGGCCGAGAAGCTGGGAGACATGCCTCCTACCAGGGGCAACACGATAGAGATAATCGACTCTACCGACGATATGGTCAGGTCTCTTGCCTCCGATATCGATACCGCCCGTCATCACGTGAACCTGCTCTACTACATCTTCTCCAAAGACACGGTCACAGGTCCGATCTTCGACGCACTTGAAAGGGCAGCCTCAAGGGGCGTATCCTGCCGCCTGCTGGTAGATTCCCTCGGATCAAGGCAATTCCTCAAAAGGGACGCTGACTCTTTGCGCGCAGCGGGGGTCCATGTGGTGGGCGCCCTGCCCCTGAGCATGTTCAGGAGGAACCCCCTCTCGGCCCGTTTCGACCTCAGGAATCACCGCAAGATCGCTGTTATAGACGGAAGGACGGGTTACATGGGTTCCCACAACATGATCGAGCCCTCTTACGGGGGGAAGGCCAGGGGGCTTCTATGGAAGGATCTGACAATGAAGGTCGAAGGGCCCGAGTCCCTGCAGCTGCAGAGGGTCTTTCTGGAAGACTGGTACGTGGAGACCATGGAACTCCTTGATGATCGGGCCGGCGACATTCTTTTCAGCCATCACGGAGAGCATATCCTCCAGACCGTGCCCAGCGGTCCATCCTACCGCACCGAGAACTACCAGCGGCTGGTGGTCTCGGCCCTGCACTCCGCCTCCAGGGAGGTAGTCATAACCACGCCCTACCTGATACCCGACGAGAGCCTTATGGAGGGTCTGGAGGTGGCGGTCCTCAACGGGGCGACCATCAAGCTGATCATCCCCAGGAGGTCGGACCAGTTCTTCGTGGGCAAGGCGGCCAAGGCCTACTATGACATCCTCTTGGATAAGGGAGTAAGAATATTTCTCTACGGCGATGGCGTCATCCATGCAAAGACCATGAGCGTCGACGGCGACCTCTGTTTCTTCGGGTCCAGCAACTTCGACATCAGGTCCTTTGCCCTCAACTTCGAGATAAACTGTGTAATATACGGGAAGAATTCCGTGGCAAGGATACTCCAGGAGCAGGAGAAATACCTCGAGGCATCGACGGAGCTGTTCATGGAGGAGTGGGGAGAACGCCCCTTCCTCTTCAAGGCTGTCGAGGGTGTGGCGAAGCTTATGAGCCCTCTCCTTTAGAAAGGAGTGAAGGACTTGAGCAGAGAAAAGGTACTCCTGCTTTTTGATGAAGAAAGACCATTCTGGACAGAACGGCTGATAGGAATGGCTGGCGAGGACCCCGCCGTAGCTGTCAGTCTCGCTAGGGAAGGGCTTCTTAAGAGCCTTGGAAGAGGCTTCTGCCTGAGTGAGGAAGGGCAGATCGTGTTCTGCCGATGGGCCGCCGAATCCTACCTTGAGTCCCTCCCTGGAGGAGAGCCAGGTGACCTTGAGCTGGAGGAACTTAAACTCGAGACGGCGCTGCTCTTCGAAAGGGGTTTCAAGGGCTTCCAGGGCACCAAGAGAGTGATCGTATCGCCAAGGCTGGAATACTTCCCCGGCGTCCCGCCCGCTGAGATCTTTTCCATTTCGGAAGGATCCATTCAATGGCGCTTCTTTGAACACCCCCTGGTGGCGAAGCTGGTCTCCTCCTTTCCCAGGGAGCGTTCAGCGGAAGGAGAAAGTCTTCAGGAGCTGGAGCGGAGGGTTAATTCTATGGACGCCAACAGGGTCCACTGGTCACCCCATATCCTCTGCATCAACCAGTGCGATTACGCCTACTACTGGAGAAGCCGCCTCGAAACGGACCGCTGGGGTCTTCTTAATGCGGACCGCCTCTTTCTGATGCTGGTCAGGGACCCGGAGAGCTTTGACCTCGAAAAGGCCGCTCTGGACATGGCGTCCTTTTCATTGTTCCTCCTCGTCAACCGCCATGTCTACCTCCCCGGATGTTTTGATATCGATGTCCATCAGCAGAGCGCCTTTTCCTGGTGGTTCTGGGCCACCGGGACCCGGAAAGAGGCAATGGACCTGGCGTCAAGACTGAGTCAGGCGGGAAGAGGTCTGATCCAGCCCGCCGAACCAGCGGACGCGTGGACCATAAGCATTGAGGACCTCAGGGTCTACGGCAACAGGGCCGAGTCATTCTACGAGTTCGTGGACGATCTGGCCATTCCTGTTACCAGGGGGGGGCCGGGGTCTTGAACGAAGTGCTTTTTGCCTTCGGACTGACCCTCTTTGCGGGTCTCGCCACGGGCGTCGGAAGTGCCATAGCCTTTTTTGCCGACAGGACAAACTACCGTTTCCTTTCCATCTCTACCGGTTTTTCCGCGGGTGTCATGCTCTATGTATCTTTCGTGGAGATACTTCTGAAGGGCTCTGAGTCACTTGAAGAGGCCTTTGGAGCCTCCAGGGGGGAATGGGTCAACACGGCCTTTTTTTTTGCCGGGATCGCTCTTATCGGGGTTATTGACTATTTCATTCCGACTGCGGAAAATCCCCACGAACCGAGGAGCGAGGAAGAGACGGCCCCCCTTCACGAAGACTCCCCGAAAGCCAGAAAAGTGCGACCCCCGAAGGGAAGCGACCAGGAAAAGGGACTCATGCGCACGGGCCTCTTCACTGCCCTGGCGATAGGGATCCACAACTTTCCTGAAGGGCTTGTGACTTTCCTTGCGGCCCTCCAGGATCCGAAACTTGGTTTTGCCATAGCGGTGGCGGTCGCTCTGCACAACATACCCGAGGGCATCAGCGTCTCTGTCCCGATCTTCTACGCCACGGGAAAAAGATCGAAGGCATTTGCCTACTCTCTCCTTAGCGGTATGGCTGAACCGGTAGGGGCTCTTATCGCTTACGGGGCGCTGCGTCTGTTTACCGGGGGAGAGTTCTCCCCAGCCGTTACCGGGGCCCTTTTTGCGATGGTGGCCGGGATCATGGTATATATCAGCCTTGATGAACTGCTCCCAACGAGCCGCGCTTTTGGGAAAGGTCACGACAGCCTGATCGGCCTGGTGACAGGCATGGCGGTAATGGCACTGAGTCTTCTGCTTATGTAGACAACCGAGGTCAAAGAAGGGGGTTCCCAGGTGACATCATCTTCACCGGGACGATTCACACCGGTCCTTGTACTGCTTCTTGGGGTCATAGGGATATCGACGGGTTCGATCTTTGCGCGTTTTGCCGAAGCCTCGCCTATAGTGATCTCCTTCTACCGTTCAGGGATAGCCGCTGCCGTTATGGCCCCACTTGTGCTTGCCCGGCACAGGGAAGAGCTCTTTGGACTGCAGAGGAAGGATTTTCTCCGGGTGATCCTTGCCGGGGTCTTTCTTGCCCTGCACTTTTCAACGTGGATCACGTCCCTCTTCTATACCTCGATCGCCAGCAGCGTGGTGATAGTACAGACCATTCCGGTCTGGACGGCTATCCTCTCCCCCTTTATCAGCGGCGACAGGGTGAGCCCGATGACATGGGCAGGCATCCTGCTCAGCTTTGCGGGAGTGGTAGTGATAAGCGCTGGGGACTTTGCGCTGGGAGGTAAGGCCCTTTTCGGCGATATCCTTGCTCTTATTGGCGCCTGGTTCGCGACCCTCTACTTCCTCACAGGGCGTGTTGTCAGGGCCAAGGTCAGCCTCCCCGTCTACACCTTCATCTGTTACGGGGCAGCCGCCCTGGTACTTCTGGCTGTGATCGTTGTGACAGGTCTGCCTTTTAAGGGATTCAGTGCCGGAACGTGGACGGCCTTTGTCGGCATGGCCCTGGTGTCGCAGCTAATGGGCCACAGCAGCTACAACTGGGCCCTCAGGTACCTCAGCGCCAGTCTTGTGGCAGTGGCCTTGCTGGGAGAGCCCATCGGGGCAACATTTCTTGCCTGGATACTCTTCGGGGAGACCCTCACCGCGGCCAAACTTGCCGGGGGGGCGCTTATCCTTGCGGGGATAGTCATTGCCGTAAGGGGGGAGAGGATCTAGCTGGTCCCGAGTAAGGGGTGCAGGCGGCGTTGATGCCGTACCCTCAAACCACGATTTCGAACAGTACAAGGGCTCCGAAGAGGGTCAGGACGGCGCCGGACAGCCTGTTGATCCAGGTCATGGCTACTGGTGTCAAGTGTCGGCGGAAGAGAGAGAAGAAAGCGCTCAGCCCCAGCCACCAGGCCGCGGAGCCGCTGAAGACCCCGGCCACAAGGAAGAGCGGCTGCAGGGCTCTGGTTCCGTCGTTGACCAGGCCAACGCCCATGAATATGGCGGTGAAGGAAATGATCGTCATGGGGTTGGTCAAGGTCAGGAAGAAGGTCGAGACAAAATTCCCCGCCAGGGAGGCGGCCCCGGAGGGTGCATCTCCTTCCTGGTGCTGGTCCTGGGGCTTTCTTGAGATGGTCTTCCACCCCAGCCAGAGCAGGAATATCCCCCCGGCGATCCTCATCAAGAGATTAACGGACACCAAAAACCCTGTCAGTGAAGCGAGACCGAAGGCTGCAATGGCCCCGTAGATCCCGTCTGCCGTCGCGGCCCCAAGGCCTGAGACGAATCCCGATACCATTCCCCTGGCAAGGGTCCTTCTTATGCAGAGCACTCCTATGGGGCCTACCGGTGCTGCGATGGAGAAGCCCAGGAGGGCTCCCTTTAGAAAAAGACCGATGTCAAACACCCCGGGGTCCATTACCGGAACCCCTTGTCTGCAATCATGGTCCAGTACCCGGTGCGGAGACCCAGAAGGTCTTTCCCGTCCTGATCTCACGAATGAAGACCTGCCAGTTCTCGCTGCCTCTTCCTGTCACGAGATCCACGGTGCGGGCGGAGAATGCCACGATATCACCGTTCCCGCTGATCACCGGGTCCGATGACTGGGTGAAGACAGGACTCCCGTCGCTTGCCCGGGATATGAGCTCCACTCTCCGGGTCTGGAGGTCGCGCAGGAAAATGTCGGATCCGGAATTTACATCTCCCTTGACCAGGTGGTCGGAACTTGAGGCGAATACCACGACCCTGCCTTCAAAATCCAGTGCCCCCGAAAAGGCACCTTGGCCCGATCCGGTCAAGTTGTTCCCGAGAGATGCGCGGATCGTAGCACCTGATGGAAGGTCCCTTACGAAGAGGTCCTCCGTGCTGTTGCTGTCTGCAGCGGACAGATCGGTAGTTTCCAATAGGAAGAGGATGTTGCGCCCGTCCCCGCTGATGGAACATGGAAGGGAAAAAGAGTCGCCGCTGGCTGTTCTGCCGTCGCCGGATACCGATACCAGGGTGGTCCGTTCCGTTGCTTTGTCGAAGACATAGACCGCCGGTCCCTGCCTCTTTTCGCCTGGCACCAGGTTCGTTGCCGACGAAGTGAAGGCCACCATCCTTCCATCCCAACTTATCGATGGAAGAAAGGATTGACCGTCGGCCTCATCACCAGGGTATCCTCTGGATACCCTCTCTGTTATTCCCGTTTCCATGTCGTGTACGAAAATGTCTGAAAAACCGTTATTGTCCTCCTCCACGAGGTTTGACGCGGAGGAGGTGAAGGCGATGAACCGTCCGTTCCTGCTTATGGAGGGGTGCAGAGAGGACCCGTTACCCGCCCCACCGTCGAGGCCCGCCGATACCAGGAAGGTCCTTCTTGCCCTGACATCCCTCAGCATTACGTCCGATCTTCCCTCATCGCGAAAGGCCACAAAGGCGACGAAGTCTCCCCCGGCGCTGACGGAAAGGCCCCTTGGCTGAAAAAGGTCTCCTCCCACTCCCTCCGGTCCTCGGTCTTCAGAGACGGATATACAGATCATCTCCCCGGTAATGAGGTCTCTGGCGAAAAGGTCCACATCGTTGTCATCGCCCTCGAGTGTCAGGGTATCGGAGTTGGAGTACCAGGCAACCCAGGTGCCGCAGGGGCTAATGGCTGGGAAGCGTGAGAAACCTCTGGACATGGATATGACAACGCTATCAGGTAAGGAGGCCACCTCCAGGGGTTTGAATGGTTCCGCCGGAGCGACTGACAAAATGCTCAAGATCAACGCTGCTACAGCAGCCAGGAGGCTTCTGGTCATATTGGCAACCCTCCGGGAAAAAGTGAGATAGATTATCTCATAAAGGCTTTGACATCCCAAAAATCTGGCGGTACGGATTTTTTTAGTAACCGAGGACCTCAAAGAGACGGACAAAGGAGAACCCTTTCTCTTTCAGGGCTTCGATCGCCGATGCCACACCTTCGGCAGTCTGCCCCCCGGGCCTGTTCATGTGCATAAGTACGATATCACCAGTCCTGGCGGAAAGGAGTTCTTCCAAAACCTGCCGAGCTGAATTTGTCGCCCCGGCATCTCCGTTCACGCTGCAACCTGTGACCCGTTGACCGAGGTCTCCGGCGATCCTGACTGCGACTTCGTCGTAGTGGTTGGTCCCGGACCGAAAGAAAAGGGGTCTTTTCCCTATAACTTCATATATGGCCGCTGCGCCGCCCTCTATCTCCCATGCGGCTTCCATGGCATTGCCTGTCCCTTTTATCCCGTAGGCCTCCTTGCCGCTTACCGAAAGGGGCTTGTGTTCGAACCCGTGGTTCGCGATCTCGAAAAGCGGGTCTGAAGCCAGTTCTTTGAAAATGTCCGGGTTGGCAGCGATCCATCGGGCGTTTATGAAAAGGGTAGCCGGGATCTTCTCCCTGCGTAGGAGGCCGATCAGTTCTTCGTCGTATCCGCTTCCCTTCACGCTGCCCCCACAAGCGTCAAAGGTAAGCGCAAGCAATTGTCCGCCCTGGGGATCGAAGCGGGTGATCACGCCGGTTACCTCCTGCCCCCACTCACGAGGTGCAACGTCAGAATGTTTTCGAGCCGCTTCCTGCCAGAACGGAACGGCCAGCGCCGGCAGGGTCGGGACCGTTGACAGGTATAAAAGGCAGAACAATATTACGTAAAGCTCTTTTCTCCAGGTCATGTTCTTCCTCCGATCCAGCGAATACGTTACAGGGGACGATAGATATCTTTCATTGGGATACTGCCGTGAAGCCATCCGGCGTATCCTCTTTATTTTACATCCTTCCTATTCCAGTGCCGCTGTGCTACGCTCCGAAGGTATCGGACAGGAGGGGATCTATATGGATGAACAGCACCTGATCAGGGAAGCAGAAAGAATTCATCGGGAGACCCTTGTCCTGGACGCGCACTTTGACCTTGCCATGGACCTGATGGACCGCACAGAACGGGGAGAGGAAAAGGTCTTCAGGAACGTTTTCGACGGTCCCTTCCTTGAGGGCGGGGTTGACTGCGTAGTCTCTTCCATATTCGTCTCCCAGAGGTTTCTCCCTGAACAGGCCCTTAGGAGGGGACTTGACCAGGTGGAATGCCTCAGGAGGGAGATCGAACTCTGGCCTGAGCGCCTGGCGTTCTGCACCACAGTGGAAGAGATAAGGAATGCTGCTGCCTCAGGCCGCCTGGCGATAATGCTCTCCTTTGAGGGAGCCGAGCCCATCGGCAACGACATAAGGCTCCTTTCTGTCTTTCACAGGCTGGGGGTCAGAGGGCTTGGCCTGGTGTGGAGCCGGAGGAACTACCTGGCCGACGGCTGTCCCTTCAACCCGGTGGAAGCGGGTAAGCCCGGAGGTCTCACGGACCTGGGCGTAAAGGTGGTGCGGGAGGCAGAGCGCCTGGGGATGTGGATAGATGTGAGCCACCTCAACGACGAAGGTTTTTACGACGTAATGGAACTGTCGAAGAAACCGGTAATAGCCTCCCACTCCAACTGCAGGAAACTTGTACCCTCCCCACGCAACCTGACTGACGACCAGATCAGGACCCTTGCAAAAAAGGGGGGTGTGATGGGGATGAACGGCTGCAGCATTTTCGTCGGTAATGGCCCTGGCCCCTTCTCTGCAAGGGACCTGGCCGAACACGTCGACCACGTGGCAAAGATAGCGGGCATAGAGCACGTTGGCCTGGGTCTGGACTTCTGCGACGGCTTCCCGCCGCCTCCGGGGGAGAGCGACCTTCTGCCCTCCAGGGATGTAATAGCAGGGCACGGGCGAATACCGGAACTGACGGCGGAGCTTCTCAACCGGGGTTATTCTAAAAACCATATCGGCCTTGTCCTCGGTGGAAAC
>JAAYDT010000031.1 GCA_012729145.1 Synergistaceae bacterium
AACCCTGTGGATGAAAGATCCCGGCCTTGACCCTGGATTGAAAAGATCCCTCACCCCGCTTCTTTGCGGGTTCGCAATGACAAGATCCTGCTCCTGTTTTCCCAGTCATAAGTCACGAGTTAAGAGTAACGATTCACGAGTTACGATTCACGATCAACGGGTTCTACACTTCACCGTTGAAAGCTTTGATTTTGTTTTTTTCCTACATCCTGTGTTACACGGTCCAAAGGCATTATTCCTGCCCCCTGATGCCTGCCCCTTGTTTACCCCTGACTCCCTTGTCCATAATTTTGTTGTATGATATATAAAAAGTTAAGATGTAGTCCCTGGATACAGGCCGAGACGTTATTTCGAGGTGATATTCATGTCGCAGGAGAAAGAGACCAATGGCCAGTTCCAGTTCAGGCTGGGAGACCTCCTTGTAAGTTCGGGTCTTCTCTCCGAAGAGGACCTGAAGAAAGTCCTCTCCGAGCAGAAATACTCCAAGAAGAGGCTTGGAGAGATCCTGATAGGGAAACAGCTTCTGAGCGAGAGACAGCTTGCGGAGGTCCTCAGCAGGCAGCTCAGGATCCCTCTCATATCCCTTGCTCGTTATCGGCCCATGGGCGAGGCTCTTCGCCTTGTCCCCGAGAACGTCGCAAGGAGGCTTGAGCTGGTTCCTCTGGCCATACTGGACAACAACAGGCTAATGGTCGCCATGGCGGACCCGCTGAACGTGCTTGCCATCGACGAGGTGAGGATCCTCACCGGCATGGACGTGGAGGTGGGCATCGCCACTCCGACGGAGATCTTCAGGGACCTGGACAAGTTCTACCAGGTCCAGGGCTCCCTTGACGACGCTATGGTGGAGGTTGTGGAGTCCTCCGGGTCGGCGGTCGATCTCGACCGGGACGGGAAGGGGGCCACCGCCGATGACGCCCCGGTTGTCAAGCTCGTCAACTCCATAATGGAACAGGCCGTCAGGGAGGCAGCCTCGGACATCCACATCGAACCCTTTGAGAAGGTCACCCGGGTCAGGTACAGGGTCGACGGCTCCCTCTTCGACGCCATCGACTTCCCGAGAAAACTTCACCCCGCAGTATCGTCGAGGATCAAGATAATGGCCAACATAGACATCTCCGAGAAGAGACGCCCCCAGGACGGAAGGATCCTTATCAAGACCCTCAACAAGAACATCGACCTTCGCGTTTCGACGCTCCCCACCATCTACGGAGAGAAGGTCGTCCTCAGGCTTCTCGACCAGTCCAGTGCCATGGTGGGTCTCGAGAAGCTCGGCCTGGGTCCTGACGACAGGGAGATCATCGACGACATAATGGCAGCCCCGTACGGGATAATCCTCGTTACGGGTCCCACCGGAAGCGGAAAATCGACGACACTCTACTCCGTACTCGAGAGGCTCAGCAAGCCCGAAGTTAACATAATAACCGTTGAAGACCCCGTGGAGTACACAATGACGGGGATCAACCAGATCCAGGTGAACGAGAAGGCGGGGCTCACCTTCAGCGAGGCCCTCCGCTCCATTCTCCGCCAGGACCCCGACAAGATAATGGTGGGAGAGATCCGGGATCTTGAGACGGCCCAGCTGGCCGTCAGGGCCGCACTCACAGGACACCTGGTCCTTTCGACGCTCCATACGAACGATGCCCCGAGCGCATCCATAAGGCTTATCGAGATGGGTATAGCCCCCTTCCTGGTCTCCTCCTCGCTGCTGGCCGTGGTGGCCCAGAGACTGGTCCGCAAGCTCTGCGAGGAGTGCAAGCAGGAGTATGTCATACCAGACAAGACCGCAGAGGACCTTGGTCTTCCAAAAGGCACGAAAGCCTTCAAGCCTGTGGGGTGCGAGGTTTGCCGCGGCACGGGGTACAAGGGGAGGTCAGGGATCTACGAGATCATGAAGGTCGACGAGGATATCCAGAACCTTATCCTGGAAGGGGTGGCCGGGCATCGTATACAGCACGAGGCCATCCGGAAGGGCATGAGGTCCCTCAGGGATTCAGGGCTTGTCAAGGTGCGTGACGGGGTCACCAGCCTGGAGGAGGTACTCCAGGTGACCCTTTACTGACGAATCCGAGGCGGAGGTAGCCCGATGGCGGCATCGTTGCAGGACGTACTGGCAGAAGCGCTGCGTAGACAGGCGACGGATATCCACATCAGCACGGGCCTTCACCCGACGATCAGGATCGACGGTGACCTGGTCTCTGTGACATCCTTCGGGGTCCTGTCTGTTGAGGATGTTCGCTCCATGGTGGGAGAGGTCCTTACAAGGAAGCAGATAGAGGATTTCGAGGGCAGCCTGGAGATAGACTTCAGCTTCACCTTCACTGGCCCGACGGGGGAAAGCTCCCGCTTCAGGGGGAACTGCTTTTACGAAAGGGGAAACCTGGGGGTTGCCCTGAGAACGATCCCCACCAGCATCAGGACCATCTCGGACCTGAAGCTTCCCCAGCCTATCATAGAGGTGACGAAGAAGCACCGCGGCCTCTTCATGGTGACTGGGCCGACGGGGAGCGGCAAGAGCACCACCCTGGCGTCGCTGATCCAGGAGATAAACCTGACCCGGCCCTGCCACATAGTCACCATCGAAGACCCCATAGAGTACATGTATTCCTCGGAGATGGCGGTGATACACCAGAGGGAGGTCGGGGCCGACACCAGGAGCTTCTCCGAGGCACTGAAGCGGGTTTTGCGGCAGGACCCAGACGTTATCCTAATCGGAGAGATGAGGGACCTGGAGACCATCTCTGCAGCTGTGACCGCCGCGGAGACGGGGCATCTTGTCTTTGCGACCCTTCACACCCAGAGCGCCGCCCAGACGGTGGACAGGATAATCGACGTATTCCCCCCGCACCAGCAGCAGCAGATCCGCCAGCAGCTGAGCACTGTCCTCATAGGGGTCTGTACCCAGCAGCTCATCCCTGTCCCCGGAGGGGGGCGGGTGGTGGCAACGGACCTGATGTTCGCCACACCGGCCATAAGGAACCTGATCCGGGAGGCCAAGGTCTCCCAGATGACGAGCATCATGCAGACGGGGTTGTCCTTCGGGATGCATACCATGGACCAGGACCTGGGCCGACTGGTAAGGGATGGGATGATCCCTTTCGACACGGCCAAGGCACGGGCCCACGACCCCAAGGACCTGGAGAGGCTCGTATTCGAATCCTCCTTTTAGCAGAATAACGTGACATATTGACAATTTGTCCATGCATTCCTATTATTAATAAGAATATCAA
>JAAYDT010000032.1 GCA_012729145.1 Synergistaceae bacterium
AATCTTTGTTGACAAGAGACAGGAATGCCGATCCTTCACGAGAGGGGAGACTGCCAATGTCGGAGAGGATAGCAGTACTGGTGGAGAACGATTTCCACGACATAGAGTTCTGGTACCCCTACTACAGGCTGCAGGAGTCGGGGCATGAACCGATCATCGTCGCCCCCACGGCTCCAAAAGTCTACAGGGGCAAGTACGGGACAACCGTCGAAGCAGCCTATGACGCCGGCAGCATAGCCGGGAAATCCCTTGCCGGTGTGATCATTCCGGGAGGCTGGGCACCGGACCGCCTCAGGATGTCCGCAGAGATAGTGGGCCTCGTTAAAAGAACCTACGAGTCGGGCGGATTCGTTGCGGGGATATGCCATGCGGGCAGTCTGCTGGTATCCTGCGGAGTACTCGACGGCAAGACCGTGACGAGCTATCCCAGCCTCAGGGACGACATGGTCCTGGCTGGAGCGGAGTGGATGGACCTGGAGGTGGTCGTATCAGACCGGATCATAACCAGCAGGAGGCCTTCTGATCTTCCTGCCTTCATGGCTGAGGTGATGAGGATCCTCAAGGGTTGACGCTCCATCCAGAGGCTTTGAACCCGTTAATGTTATAATCGTTTCAAGTTGGGAAGAAAAAAAGAAGGTCCGGGGAGGGACAGGAAATGAAGCCAACAACTGCAAGGATGCTTTTCACGGCCGCCTTTCTTGCTTTGACGGTCCTTGTGTCTGGAACGGCCTGGGGAGCCATGGGAGAGGTGACCTCCTTTGCCTTCAGAACAGCACAGGACGATGTGCTCGGTCTGGAGAGATCCCTTGAACTGGACGGGAAACCCGATGCCCACTTCGTGCTCTCTCTAAAGGGGATCGGAGCTATCTCCGATGTCTCTTTGAGGACAGTGGACGGCAAGAGAGAATGGTCACCCGCCGCTTCCGGTGACCGTTGGACCATGGTGGTAAGGGACACTTCGGGAAAGACGGTCTCTTCTGAGTCGGGGATGCCTATAACCCCCTTCCTGGGGTTTGCCACGCTCAACCTTTACGTCTCCGACGACGGCACAGCTTTTTCCGAGACACGGGAATACGAGGTATCGGTCAAGTTCATCGACGGCAGCACCACTTCGGCGAAAATTGAGGTCAAGGGGATGCCTGATGTTTTCGGCTCTCCCGAACCGCTTCAGCCTGAGAGCGGTGTGATGACCGCAACGGTTTACGGGATCGGAAACCGGGATGTCGCCGGGAAGAGGGAGACCCTTGGCAAGGACGGGACCAACGACGCCCACTTCCGGGTCCGCTTCACCACCATTTCAGTAGTGGATCAGATAACGATCCGCAACGTGGACGGAACCAACGCCATGTGGGACACCGTCTCCGGAAATGGAGCGTGGGCGATTGCCGTGTTCCAGGAAGGCAAGCTCAGGAACAAGGCAGACGGCAGCGTGCGATTCGCCGTTGACGGTGATACGACACTTGACCTCTGGGTTGCAGACAACGGCGCCGTTTCCGGCGGAAAGACCCGTTTCGAGGTGATCATCAAGTTCAACGACGGTACGACCTTCCGCGAGATCGCCTCGCCTGGGACCCCGGAGGTGGAGGCCTCCGTGGAGGATATCCTCTCGGCAGTACTCTACGCCCCTGCGACCACCGACATCGCCAACCGTGGCGAAACCCCGGGAGTCAACGGCACCCCTGACTGGAGGATCACTTTATCCGTTGCCGGAGAGGGGACCATCATCAGTTTCATAGTTCGGGGGATCGAGGGCTCCGTTGCGGAGTGGGACACTCTTCCGGGCAACAAGAAACCCATTGCCGTGGTCACCGATTCAGCCGGCAAGATATTAAACTCGTCCAACGGTTCGGTCTCGATCCCGCTGAGCGGAAGGAAGGATCTCTCTATCTGGCTTGACGACGCGGGCGCCCTTTCGGACGGGGCGAACAAGTTCAGGGTGATAGCCGTCCTCAGTGACGGGAGGACCTTTGAGAGGCTCATAGAACGTGCTGCCACCCAGACTTCTGTCCCGCCGGGGAGCGAGAATGTCCGGGAATCGGACAGCGTAAGGGCCTTCTATATGGGCAAAGGGCCGAGGAACCTGATAGGAAAGGGAGAACCTGCGGATATCACCAAGGGTCTCGATGCGAATCCCGACGCCCACATAAGGTTGAGGCTGGTATCACTGAACGGGACCATAGATTCACTGACGGTGGAATCCCTAAACGGCAACGGGGGAGACTGGGACACCATCCCGGGTAACGGAAGATGGCACATCGCCGTAACGGAGACAGCCATAGGGCCGGTCCTGAACAAAAACGACGGCTCCTTCTCTAAGAAGGTCTCGGGCAACTCTGAGTTCCACCTCTGGCTCGCCGATAACGGCAAACTTAGCGCCAACCCGTCGAGTTACAGGGTCATAGTGCGCTTCTCCGACGGACGGGCACTCTCACAAAATCTTTTCTAGGAAAGATCAGGCAGCATCCCGGGGACCCCTCTGGAGGGGTCCCCTTTTTTTATCACCTTCAGATCCAGACCGGGAGATCCTCCCTTCCATGAGAAGCAACAGCACCGCTGTCACTATCAGCAGTCCGCCCCTGATCTGGTCCGGCGAGGGTACTTCATCCAGGAAGACCCAGGCCATCACCCCGGCGAAGATTATCTCCGACATGGAGGTTATGGAGGCCACCGTTCCGGGGATGTACTTGAGGGCAAAGGAGATGAGCCCGTAGGATACCAGTGTCGGGAAGAGGGCCAGATGGACAAGAGAAAGAAGGGCTGGAAGGGGAAGGTCCCGGAAGTCCGGCATCTCTCTGCTGTAAAGCACAATGGCCAGCATCATAAGAGCCCCCCACAGGAACATCTGTACAAAGGTCTTGAAGGGCCTTTCCCTTCCTGTGCCGTAGCGGCTGTTGAGGATGTAGAAGGAGAACCCCACCCCTGAGACGACGGCCAGCGCTACACCGGTCATGTCCAGTTCCCCGACTTTTGCACCGCCAGTACCTCCGACGGCGATCCACACTCCGGCGAGACCGGCGACCAGGGCCGCCGCACGCGCCCTGGTGAAGGGCTCCTTGCCCATGGCGGCGGCTCCCAGGGCAGTCCATATCGGATTGGTATAGAAAAGGATGACAGTAAGTCCCACAGGTATGGTCACAAAGGCTATGTTCGACAGGTAGTATACGAAGACAACACCAAAAAGCCCTGCAAGAGCGAACTTCCATGAATCCCTCAACCCTGGTACAAGGGCCGAGGGCTCCCTGAAGAGGGCATAGGAACCTATAACCACAGCACCGACAACGGCCCTGACCAGGGAGACCCCGGCCGGGGTCACGCCATACCCGAAGGCCACCCTTTCAGCAGGTCCGAGGGAGCCGAAGAAAAGGGCCGAGAGTATCACACAGCCGAATCCGACGAGTACCAAGACGACAACTCCTTTACGACCAACTCCAGACATTCTTGCATATACGGGCCGGTAACCCAACAGGAGAGCGTGATTTCGTAAATTCACGGAATTGTCTTATAATATGACACAAATACGTTACAGCGGTTCCCCTGTGACACCGGCGCCGATCCCCAGCCCTTTTCAGATCACCCTATTGAAGATCCTCTGGATCCTCTTGAAAACCCGGACACGTTCGCCGGACATCAGGCACCGTTCTTTGAAAGGAGAGATACCGCATGGGACTTCCATACATCGCCAGGCTAGAGCATTATGAACCCTACATAGGCAAAGAGGCTGTCGAGAGGATCCTTTTGAAGGCTGAAATGATGTCGGACCGAAGGATAGTCCACATCAACTCGACATACTACGGGGGAGGGGTCGCCGAACTGCTGGGCTCCATGACCCTGCTGGCCAACCTGGCCGGAATTCAGATGGGATGGAGGGTCATCCAGGGCTCCCCTGACTTCTTCAGCGTCACGAAGAAGATGCACAACGCCCTTCAGGGAGGGGAGATCAACCTCAGCTGGAAGAAGTTCAGGATATATGAGCACGTGGTCTTCGAGAATGTTCTTCGGAACCACCTCGACCATGATATTGTGGTGATCCACGACCCTCAGCCCCTTCCGATGGTCCGTCACTACCACAAGAAGGGCCCCTGGATCTGGGTCTGTCACGTGGACCTCTCCAACCCCAACAGGAAACTCTGGCCCTATATCAGGAACTACGTGAACCGCTACGATGCAGCGGTTTTCAGCATCCCCGAATACAGGCAGGACACCCGGACACCGCTGGTCTTCATCAAGCCCGCCATAGACCCATTCAGCATCAAGAACAGGGACTTCTCGGAAGAGGAGATCAAGGAAAGGCTCGACAGGTACGACATCCCCACCGACAAGCCACTGGTGGTCCAGGTATCGCGTTTCGACAAGTGGAAGGACCCCGCAGGGGTGATCGAGGCCTTCAAGATCGCCCGCAAGGAGGTGGACTGCAACCTGGTCCTTCTGGGCAACATCGCCACCGACGACCCCGAGGGAGTGGAGATCTTCAACGAACTGAAGGGAAAGCAGGAAGAGGGCATTTTGATGCTCACCGTGGAGGACACCGCGCTGGTGAACGCACTGCAGCGCAAGGCCGCCGTGGTCCTTCAGAAATCGATCCGGGAGGGTTTCGGTCTGACCGTGACGGAAGCCATGTGGAAGGGCAAACCGGTGATCGGGGGGAACGTCGGAGGGATAAGGCACCAGATAAACGACGGGGAGAACGGTTTCCTGGTGGATACCGTTGAGGAGGCCGCCGAGAGGATAGTGATGCTGCTCAAGGACCCGGACCTCTGCCGCAGTATTGGGGAGAAGGCCCGAAGGACGGTCCAGGAGAAGTTCCTCATGTCCCGTTACCTCGAGGACTACCTCGATCTCTTCAAATCCTTCGAGGCAAGCTACACCCTCAGGGAACCGCTCTGGAACAAAAGATCCAGACCAGGCAAAAGGGACCGTCGATGACGGGTGGAACGGACATGGGAGACAAGGGAAGGCTGGTCATTGTCTCAAACAGGCTTCCTGTCAGGATAGAGGGCCATCCTGGCCGGTGGAAGGTAACCCACTCATCAGGAGGTCTGGTATCGGCTTTGACCCCGGTCCTTCGTGACCGTGGAGGCATATGGATCGGCTGGACAGGGATCTCTGAGATGCTTGACATGAAGACCCTCAGGGAGATCCTCGGCCCCGCGTCCAGCAAGGCCGGGTACAGGGTCTTCCCTGTCAGGCTGTCAAGGGAAGATGTAGATTCCTTCTACTACGGATTCTCAAACGAGGTTGTCTGGCCCCTCTTCCATGATCTTCAGACCCGGTGCCGTTTCGAACCGGAGTACTGGAAGTCCTACAGGAGGGTCAACGGCCTTTTCGCCAGGGCTGTCTCAAGGTATACCAGGGCCGAGGACTTTGTCTGGGTCCACGACTACCAGATGATCCCCGTCGCCAGAATGCTGGGATCTTCGGGGGTAAAGAGGAAATGCGTCTTCTTCCTCCACATCCCCTTCCCCCCACCGGATATCTTTCTGAAACTCCCCTGGAGGGAAGAGCTGCTGAAGGACTTCCTCGAGTACGACTTCGTGGGGTTCCAGACCATGAGGGACAGGAGGAACTTCACCGACTGCCTCAGGGCCCTCATCCCCGGCTGGAAGGTTTCCGGCCGTGGTCCTGTTGCTACTGTCTCCTCCGGTGGCCGGCGGATCAGGGTGGCGGCAATGCCCATTAGCATCGACTACAGATCCTTCAGGGATATGGCCAAGTCTGCCAGGATCTCAAGGATCCTCAAGGACCTGAAGAGGCAGCTTCCACGGGAGAAGATCGCCATAGGGGTTGACCGGCTGGACTACACCAAGGGAATTCCCCAGAGGATCAGGGCTTTCGGCGAGGCCCTCAGGTCCTTCCCGGAATTGCGGGAGAGGATCACCTTCATACAGATCGTGGTCCCGAGCCGCGAGGATGTACCAGCCTACCATGAACTGAGGGAGGAGATCGAGAGGCTGGTAAGCTCCGTTAACGGAGAGTTCTCCACTCCTGGATGGGTTCCGGTCCACTACATGTTCAAGTCGATCCCCCGCGAAGAGCTGGTAGCCTACTACAGGCTCGCAGACATAGCGCTCGTGACACCCCTCAAGGACGGGATGAACCTGGTGGCCAAGGAGTACTGCGCCTGCCAGGTCGATGACGACGGGGTGCTGGTGCTTGGCGAGTTCGCGGGGGCGGCCGCTCAGATGCGAAGAGGCGCTATCCTGGTGAACTCCTACGACATTCAGGGGATGGCAAAGGCTATCAATGAAGCTGTGAACATGCCCGTTGAAAAGAGAAAGGGGCGGATGCGCCGCCTGAGGGCGGGCATCCGCAGGCAGAACGTCTTCTGGTGGGTGGACAACTACCTTAGGGCTTCAACGGGCAAAGCCCTGGTGGATTTTCCAGAGACCGACATGGCCCCCGTTTTCCACGCCCTGATCAGGCGCTCACCGGAGTCACAGGAAGACTGACCGGCAGTCCCTTATCTGACCTTGAAGGGATCCTCGAAGACGGCCTTCCCATCAAGTTCGGCCTCTATCTCCAGAAGCCTGTTGTACTTTGCCATGCGCTCGCTTCGGCAGGCCGAACCGGTCTTGATCTGCCCGCCCCCCATAGCCACGGCGAGATCGGCGATGAAAGTGTCCTCCGTCTCTCCGCTCCTGTGGGAGATGACATAACCCCAACCGGCCTTTCTGCACATTGTGATCGTCTCGATCGTCTCCGTGACTGTACCTATCTGGTTCAACTTTATGAGGACTGCGTTGGCCGCTCTCTCGCGGATACCCCTTTCCACGAACCGGGAGTTGGTCACAAAGAGGTCATCCCCAACTATCTGAACCCTCCCTCCAAGCTCTGCCGTCTGCTCCCGGAAACCCTTCCAGTCGTTCTCGTCAAGCCCGTCCTCTATCGAGACTATGTGGTACTTTTCCACCCATTCCCGGTAGAGAGCTGTCATCTGGCGGCTGGTCAGGCTACCCTGTCCCGACTTGGAAAGAACGTAGGACCCGTTCTGGAAGAAGGAGCTCGCTGCAGGGTCCAGCGCTATCGCAACGTCCCTGCCCGGGGAATAACCTGCCGCCTCGATGGCCTCGACAATAACCTCGCAGGCTTCGTCGTTGCTCTTGAGGTCCGGGGCGAACCCCCCCTCGTCGCCGACGCTGGTAGCATAACCTCTGGCAGAAAGGATCTTCTTCAGTGCGTGGAAGGTCTCGGTCCCGTAGCGCAGGGCTTCGGCAAAGGTTGGCGCCCCGATGGGCATTACCATGAACTCCTGGAGGTCCACGCTGTTGTCGGCGTGCTTGCCCCCGTTAAGGATGTTCATCATGGGGACAGGCAGTCTTGCCGCTTCTGGACCGCCAATGTACTCGTAGAGCGGCAGACCCAGGGCCTCCGAGGCGGCTCTCGCGACTGCCATGGACACCCCCAGGATCGCGTTGGCTCCCAGCTTCCCCTTGTTCGGAGTTCCGTCCAGTTCGATCATGAGCCGGTCTATATCCTCCTGGCGGGTAGGATCCATCCCGACAAGGCGTGGGGCGATGACACCGTTCACGTTCTCAACGGCCTGGATGACACCCTTACCCCCGTACCTGGACCGGTCGCCGTCACGAAGCTCTACAGCCTCGTTCTCTCCCGTCGATGCCCCCGAGGGGACCGAGGCCGAAACCTCGACACCGTTGGCGAGCCTGCACCAGGTACGGACAGTCGGATTGCCCCTGGAATCCAGGATCTCCATTGCCCTTACTGCCGTGATGGTCTTCTTCATTAGGGTCTCTCCCTTTCCTTTGATTTCAGAACTGCCAGGCAAAACGGCACCTGCATTGTAACTATAGCAGAATTAACGTTTCTTTCAGCAGACCCTTCGCTCTATGATCTGTCCCGGACACGAGGATAGTTCGCAGGATACACAGCAGGACCAGCCCCTTCCCCTTTTAGCCGTGGTATAATCCAGAAACGAATAATGCCTGGAGGTAGCGCTTCTGCCGGACCAAAGCCCTGTCCCTTTAACGGAAAGCCTCAACGATGCTATCCTCAGAACCCTTCTGGAGAGATCTCCTGAAGGGCTTGTCTTTTGTGATGCCTCAAGCCGGATATGCCAGGTGAACGACGAATTCTGCCGGATCTTCGGCTACGAAAGGATGGAGATCCTCGGCAAGGACCTGGACGAAGTGGTCTCCCGGGACCCCTTGCTCATAGAGGAGGGAAGGGGTCTCTTCAGTGAGTTCACCAGCAGGGGTTCGGTCTCCGTCGAGACCGAGAGGCAGAGAAGTGACGGCAGCCGGTTCCCCGTGTCCATAACATCCTTCCCGGTCTCGGCCAACGGAAGCTATTGCGGTTTCTTCACCATCTACAGGGACATCACCGAGCGAAGGCGCTATGAGAGAGAGATCACCTCCAGGGAGGAAAGGATGAAGGAGATCCTGGACTCACTCCCGGAACTGGTCCTGAGGTTCACGCCGGACCTGGTCGCCTCCTACGCCAACAGGACCTACTGCGAATACCACGGTATAACTTACAAAGAAGCAGTAGGAAAGAGTTTCGAGAACCACATACTACCCGACGACATACCTGCCGTCTTTGACAAGCTGATGTCCCTCACCAAGGAGAACCCTGTCATCACAGGGGTGGAGAGGAACGTAATGGCGGACGGTGAGATCCGTTGGCTTGAGTGGACCGACCGGGGGATATTCGACCAGAATGGGAAGCTGACGGAGATCCAGTCCATGGGGAGGGACATAACCGAACGGCAGAGGACAGAGGAAGCCCTGGCATTCGAACGCGAGTCGCTTAACGCCCTCTTCGAGAACGCTATGGAGGGCATAGTCTTCTGCGACCATGAAGGGATCGTCCTCAAAGCCAACCCCGCATTCTGCGATATGTTCGACTATTCCAGAGAAGAGGTCATAGGCAACCTGGTCGATGACCTGGTAGCAAAGGGTTCGGAGTTCATGGAGGAGGCCAGGGACCTGTCGGCTACCACTGCAAGGGGCAAGAGCATAGCCGCCGAGGCGACCAGACTGAAGAAGGACGGTACGCCTATTCAGGTATCATTCCTTGGTGTTCCCGTCATTCTCTCGGACGGGCGGATCTTCGGATACGGCATATACCGAGACATTACTGCCCAGAAGACGGCCGAGCGTGCCCTCCGGGAGAGCGAGGCCAAATACCGGGACCTCTTCAGCACCATGCCCGACGGCTTCTACGCATCCACCCCTGAGGGGTATTTCATTGACGCGAATCCCGCCTTTATCCGGATGCTCGGATACGACAACCTCGAAGAGCTGCGCTCCGTCTACATCCCCACTGACATCTACGTCCACGAAAGCGAAAGGATACAGATGCACAACGACAACTACAACGAGGAGTTCGTGGACCGTTTCGAGACATACCGTCTGAAGAGAAAAGACGGGAAGATCATCTGGGTCGAGGACTTCGCCAGGTACATAAAGGACGGCAGGGGCAGGGTCCTTTTCAACCAGGGGATCTGCAGGGAGATAACCGACCGGGTAAGAGCCGAGGATGAGCTCAGGAGGCTGAACAGGGAGCTCTTTGTAGCGGCGACCACCGACAAGATGACAGACCTGTTCAACCGTCAGCACTTCGACGAGGTCCTGCAGAGGGAGATCGACAGGTCCTCGAGATACGGGACCCCCCTGTCGCTGATCATGATAGACCTTGACAACTTCAAGAGCCTTAACGACACGAAGGGGCACATCGCCGGCGACAGGGCTCTCTCCGGGATAGCTCGGACTATCAGCGAGAATATTCGTTCATCCGATGTCGCTGCCCGATGGGGAGGGGACGAGTTCATCCTGGCCACCCCTGCCGACACGGAGCAGGCTCTCTCCCTTGCCCGAAAGCTCAAGGGACTGCTTCTCGGCCTCGATCACGAGGGGTACGGCCCGGTCACCGGGAGCATCGGAGTATCAACCTTCCGCGAGGGGGACGACATAGATTCTCTCACCAAAAGGGCAGATCGCGCCATGTACGATGTGAAGAAGAAGGGCGGCAACGGAGTGTCTTCAAGGTAGGTACCCCGACTGTCCAGCCATCTCCAAAGTAGAGATCAGACGAGACCCTGGGGACCGGTCGCCAGAGAGTATCGTTCCTGGTAGAAGGTAGAGGACAAGCGAAGATCTTATATCAGCGACAAGCGGAAAGGGGCGGGCAAGAACCCGCCCCTCCTTGTTGCTGCAGCTCACTCAAGAAGCTTTCCATGGATTGCCAGCCACACACAGGGGGGGAAGGAGGAGGTCAGGACAACACGATGCCTGGTGGAAGCCGGTATGAGTATCCAGTCCCCCCTGTCCAGATCCGACCTCCGGCCATCTTCGTACTCCAGGACTGCCTGTCCCTGCAGGAGCACTACCCACTCGTCCATCTCCTGCTTCAGCCAGATGCCGTCGGGCGTAGCCTGCCCCGTCGATATGATCCTCTCTATCCTGACCGGAGAGCCCGGAAGAAGGTCTTCGAAGACCTCCTCTTCGGGGAGAGTCTCCGGCAGAGAGAAAAGATTCCCCGAAACACTCAAGGTATCAACCGCCTTCCGGTCTGGTGATTATTCCTCTCTGGCTGTAAAGATTCTCATCGGCCATTCGTACCAGAGACCCCCGGTCCCTTCCGTCAGCCGGGAAAGAGGCTATACCGAAATCAAATGAGACCTGGGCCTCCCCTCCGCAGAAGGTCAGACCCCTGTATCTTTCCAGCAGCCTTTCCATTATGCACATGGCTTCGTCCAGATCCGTCTCGGGAAGCAGGACCAGGAACTCGTCCCCTCCGTATCGAGCCACCATATCGCAGGCCCTGAGAGAACATGCAAAGAAGGAACCCGTATCTACCAGGACCCTGTCCCCCGTGGTGTGGCCGAAGCGGTCGTTTACTGCCTTGAAGTTCACAAGATCTAACATGGCTATGCTGAACCGGCAGCCGTACCTTTTGCATCGTGCGATCTCCGCGTCCAGACGGCCAAAGATGAAGCGGCGGTTCCATAGACCCGTCAAAGGGTCCTGCATGGCCTGCCTCTCCGTCCGCTCCAGGAGTTCCCGGTGAGCCCACAGGACTCCAAGGTGACCTGAAAGGATCGACATGGCACTCTCGTCGTCCTCGGTGAAAGCCCCGGGGATATCGCTCTCCAGTGAAAGGATTCCGTAGAGATTCCCTCCGAACTCGATAGGAACGTCAAGCTCCGAGCGAGTTGTTCTTTTTATCGGGACGTACTGCGGGGAGTTGCTCACGTCGGGGACGTTGACAAGCCGGCCTGTCCTGGCGGCCAGCCCGACAAGCCCCCACTCCCTTTCCCGGAGGAGTTCTTCCTGCTCCCGGTAGAATTCGTCTTCTTCTGACCCTCCGCCAATTATCCGGACCTCTCCCGTTATCCCTGACACTACCTCGAAGATCTCTACAAAATGGTACCTGGTGTTCTCCCTGAGAAGGCGGACAGTTTCGTGGCAGAGACCCCTGAGATCCCTCTCTCCGGCGACGACAGCAATTATCCTGTGCAGGACCTCCATCAGTGATAGTTCTTCACGGAGCCTTCTGAACTGATGGATGTTCTCGAGGACCACCCCGATCATGCCGGCCAGGATGGTCAGCTGTTCCCTGTCGGAGGGGGAGAAGGCGTCAGGCCTGTACTCGTCAACCACCAGGACACCCCAGAGGGTGTCCCCGAAACGTATGGGCAAAGCCGCCTCTGACCGGGTCCTGGTGTCATCGAGGTAGAAATCGGGATCCTTCGAGGTGTCGTTGCAGAAGACCGCCACCCCTGTCCTGATGGCTCTTCCAGTGATGCCCATGCCTTTCTCGATAATATCCCGGATAGCTTTTTCGCCAATGTTCTTTCCCCTGAAAGCCCTAAGCCACAAGGGACCCGACCTGGTCTGCCTGAGAAAGAGGTAGATCTTGTCATACCTCATAACTTCGCCGAGTATGTCCACTACCCTGTCCAGAAAGACATCCCTTTCCCTCATCGAGAAAAGTTCGAAGAAGAGCTCAAGGAAAAGTGAACGGTACCTGGCCGTCATCTCCAGGTCCTTCAGGCTTTCCGACAGGCGGGTCTCGGTCTCGAGATGGACTATAACACTCCCGAGAATGGCCGCCAGGAGGTTCGTAAAACGGGCATCGTCAGTGGTGAACGCCCCAGGTACTCTTGATTCGATGCTGAAGACCCCTATCTTGCGATCTCCCCAGATCACAGGGACGCTGAGTTCACAACGTGAACCTTCAAGGCCGGGCAGGTAGTCATTTTCGAGGGTCACATCATCAATGAGGGCGCTTTTCCCTGTCTCGAGGGATATCCAGGAGACCCCTCTGCCCCGGGGGATGGCGAGAGTACCAGGGGTAAAGCCTACGTGTGCCACCAGTACAAGGTTCTGTCCTTCAGGATCGACCAGGAATAGTGAAGGATTCGAGAAACGGGTGTAATCGGCTATGGCCGAAACAGCGGCCCGGCAAGCCTCCTCCACTGTCCTGGCCCGATCTACGCTACTCATGTACTTGAAAAGGACGTCCTTTTCCAATTATTGCCCCCCCTGTTTTTCATTGAACTCTTATTATATACACTCCTCAATTTCCTTAACAAGGGAATGACTAGCTTCTATTGTCGGCCTTGCTGGTATATCATGTTTCACAAGGCCCGTGAGGCCACCAGTGGGGGTTGAGATCTTGTGCAGAATGCTTATAGCTAACAGGTCAGGGATCTCCAGGCTCGTGGAAAGACTTTCGGAGTTCCCGAACTGCAATGATCTGGCCTCTTTTCTGAGGGGGCTGGAGATCCGCGATGGCGGGAACGGGAACGGAGTGGTACTCTTCGGCGACGGATCGGTCCTCCACTACGAGCGAGGGGTTGACATGCAGCCCGAACGGGCTGCGGCCATCCTTGAGGGACGTGACTACGAGTGGGCCGTATTTCACTCAAGAGAGGCAAGCGTGGGATCCGTCCACGACGAGAACTGCCACCCCTTCGTGATCGAGGGGAAGCACCACCTCGTTATGGCGGTGAACGGTAACGAGACCCATATGACCGCCCTCGGGAAATTGATCGGCGACAAAACCGACAGCGAATTCATCGCAAGGATGATCGTGGATATGGATCTGCCCTTTCCCCCGGTACTGGCCTGCTTCAATTCCAACTTTGTAGGCCTTTACGACGGCCGTCCATTTGCCAAGAAGGGTGATCGGCAGCTCCTGAAGTTTCAGTCGGGACGGGACGTTGTCTTCGCCAGCGACCTGCCCTTCGGAATGTTGGACATAACCAAGCCGGAACAGAACTACTGCTGGTTCGACTGGGAAGAGTCGATCCTGTAGGGCTGGATCCGGGAGGAGGCATAATGGAGAGCATAACCGTCTACGGAGCAGGAAGCTGGGGTACCGCCGTTGCTGACCTGCTCGCCCGAAGGGGGCATCAGACCCTTCTCTGGTGCAGGAGACAAGAGCAGGCGCGAGCTATCAATTCCACGGGTAGTAATCCGGACTACCTGAGGAATGTCCGGCTTTGCCCTACCCTGACAGTGACCTCTGATCTGGAAGAGGCGACAGAAGCTTCTGAAATGCACGTCTCTGCCATTCCGACCCAATCCATAAGGGAATTCCTGTCAAGAGCCGGAAAGATCTGGTCCCGGGACCTGAGGGTATGCAACCTGGCGAAGGGTATAGAGATCGTGTCCGGGAAGAGGATAAGCCAGATCTTTTCCGAGATCCTTCCCGGTTCGAGGTATTCGGTGCTCTCTGGTCCCAGCCATGCGGAAGAGGTAGCCGCCGGCAAACCCACCGCCGTCGTGGTAGCCTCTTCGATCCCAGGGGAAGCGGAGCTGTGGCAGGAGGTCTTCTCGGGAAGTCTCTTCAGGGTCTACACCAGCGATGACGTTGCGGGGGTGGAGATCGGAGGCGCTGTAAAGAATGTCATCGCCATTGCGGCCGGTATAGCCGCCTCAAGGGAGATGGGCTACAACACCCTGGCAGCCCTTGCCAGCAGGGGACTGGCCGAGGTAATGCGGCTGGGCGCAAGGTGGGGGGCTCACCCTCTGACGCTGGCAGGACTCGCAGGAGTGGGCGACCTGATGGTAACCTGTTTCAGTAGCCTCTCAAGGAACTACAAGCTTGGGAAGGCTGTCGGAGAGGGGATGACACTGCGCCAGGCCATGGAATCACTGGGTCAGGTGGCCGAGGGGGCCTATACTGTGGATGCCCTGGTGAAACATGGCAGGGAGATTGGCGTCGAACTCCCACTTGCAGAGGCGGTCCATCGCATCCTCTACGACGGCGTCACTCCGGAGTGCATGGTGGAATCCCTCTTCGGAAGGGAACTGAAAGCGGAACTCCCCCCTGAGATGTACTGGGGAAGGGAAACGGACAGGAGGGTATGAGAGAGAGCGGTAGGAAGCTGTGGCCGAAGCTGAGAGCAGGAGGTAGGAGCAATGAACGTCGACCTGATCGGGAAGAAACTGGAGACGCTTGGAAGATGCATTTCCAGACTTGAACAGCGAAAGGGGGCGATGGATCCCGAGCTCCAGGACGTAATAGCCCTTGACCTGGAACAGGGCCTCCAGATATGCCTCGACATGGCATCGACCATAATCCTCTCAGACCATTCCGCACCGTCGCCAACCTCCATGCCGGAGAGGTTCGACATCCTGACTATGAAAAAGGTGCTTTCACCCGAACTGGCAGAAGGGATGAAGAGGTCCATCGAACTTCGGAACATCTTTCTCAACAGCTGCCGCTCGGCCGACCGGGGGACCGTCGTCTCGATGTTGGCCTCCAGCATAAGATCTTTCCGAGAGTTCGCTGAATCCGTTTCCAGGCACACAGGAGGGATCGGGGCTTCCAGTCCCTGCCAGGGATAGTATCAGCTTTTATTCCCTGCTGACCCGGTGATCCTGAAACCCTCTCCAAGCCAGGAGGACATGGCCCTGGCCGTCAGGATTACCAGGGGGATAGATACGGCGAACCGGATGACGGTGAAGCCAACACCCAGAAAAGAGGCCTCGAATATGGTCATGGGGACCCTGCAGATCGCCGCAGCGTTGAGAAAGGTAAGCAGGACCCCCAGGGAAGCCCCCTTCCTCTGGAGGACCACGCAGAGGGGCAAGGCGACGTAAATACCTCCTACCATGGTCCCCGCAAGCACGATGGCCCAGAAATAACCCCTCACCCCGGAGTCCTTTCCCAGATGCTTCTCCACGGTCTCCCTCCTCACCCAGACGTTGAAAAGCCCTACGAGGAGAAAGGCTGGAGGGAGAAGACCCGTCATTGACTTTACGAAGGAGAGAAAGTTGGAGGCACTTCTCGTTCCGGGCTCAAAACCCAGATACGCCGAAAGGGCCGCGAAGATCGCGAAGGCAATGAGCACTGCCCAGGCAGGGAATGGCGATCCTCTGTCCTTCTTCATGGTAGTTCCCCGAAGAAGACCCCGATGGCGACGGAGACGATAAGGGCCATTGCCAGTCCGGCCAGGTTCCTCACCAGAGCCGCCCTGACACCGAGATACTGTCTTTCCAGGGGGAAAGTGACCACTCCGACCATCATGAGAGTGGTAGTGAAAGCCGCGATCACCGTGTAGGGAACGCCTTTTCCAAGGAGAATTCCCGACAACGGGAAGGCCACGAAACCCGGAATGGCTGCTACGGAACCGGCAGCAGCCCCGATGGCGCTCCCCGCAAGGAGCCCTTTCCCGACCAGGAGTTCAAGGAGGACCTCCTCGCTGATCAGACCCAGGCTCAGCGAAGTGAGCACCAGGACAATAACGAACATGGGAAGGATCCTCCGGAAGAGTGACCAGGCAGTCCTGGCGGCCTCAATGGATCTCTCTGTGTCGGTAAGCCAGGAAAGGGAGAAGAGCAGAACCGCAAGCACCCACGCAATGATCATTGGTCTCCATGACCCCCTTTGACGTCGGTAATATTATCGCCTTTCTATTCTACAGCCTTCCGGGCCTTGCTTTTTCCATGGACCGGGAACCTCAGAGAAAGATTCTTCAGACCGGATATGTATCCTCTCTGAAAAGACCTCGCCGCTGCGGTAAAGTGATACAATTCATGAGAGGTGATGAGACCCTTGCAGGAAGCTATCCTGGCGGCCCTCTCCCTTTCGTCAATGCTTGTCTCACGGGGTCACGAGGCGGCCGTTGTCGGAGGCGCGGTCCGGGACCTTCTCCTTTCCCGGAGGGCGACGGAGGCGGACCTTGCCACGTCGGCCCCTATGGATGAGATCCTGGACATCTGGCCCGGATCACCCGTCCTGGGACGACCGCCCGCCGTGACGGTGATCGTTCTGTCCAGGGGGTGCCGGATAGATGTCTCCACCTTCCAGGGCAAGGACCTGGAAGAGGACCTGGGGCGGAGAGATCTCACGATAAATGCCATGGCGATGGTCCCCGACGGGACCATCATCGATCCCTGGGGGGGGAGGAGCGATCTTGCCGGGAGGCTGCTCAGGTTCACAGGCGACCCTGTAGAGAGACTGATCGCCGATCCTCTGAGAGCGGTAAGGATCGCCAGGTTTGTCTCGGAACTCCCCGGGTTCAGGGTCGGTCAGGGGTCCCTGAAAACCTGCCGCGAGTTCGCAAGCCGGGTGGCTGTCATGCCCCTTCCCCGGATCGGCAGAGAGGTTCTCCACGCCCTTGAAGGTGACCTGCCCGCCTTTCTGGAGACTCTGGAACAGGGAGGTATCCTTGACCCTATCCTGCCCTGCCTGAAGGGTCTTTCGCCGTTCCAGAGGGATCAGGTTTTCTCAAGGATCCGCAATGCCTGCGCCCTGACGGCCGACCCGGCTGTCCGGGCGGCCACCCTGCTTGCCGATGAAGGAACAACAGTAACAGGAACTCTATCGGCATGGAACTGGCCGAACAGTCTGTCACGGGAGATATCAGCGCTGGTAGAGAATCTCACGGTGGCCCTTGATGGCTGTGATGTCCGCACCTGGGCACGGCTGTTCAGATCAAGGGGGGCAGATTGGATCGGGAAGCTGTCACTTCTGGGGTTCATCTTCAGCCTGAACAGTGAACCTGACACCGGGGTCTGGGTCCAAAGGAGGGTGGGGTCGATACCTTTCATTGTACGCCTGCAGTCATTCGGCAAGAGGATCACGGGAGAGGAGGTAATGGCGTTAACCGGTCTTGAGAGCGGACCGGAGATAGGCAGGATCATGGACGACCTGGACGAGGCGGTAGCTCTCGGAGAGGTCAGAAACCGGGAAGATGCCCTGAAATGGGTCTCTTCGGCAGGAGGAGGACACTTGCGGAACTCCTTCTCCTTTCCTAATCCGGGTTAAAATAGTATCCTTATTGTCAGGGTCTTTTTTCGAAAACGGGGGGTTACCGATGGATCGGTCCGAGATGGGGAAGACTGCTGCAGAATTCCAGAAACAGCAAAGGAAAAGGAAGATAGCGACTTGTTTCGTTCTATCAGGCTGGTTCGCTACCATGTATATTACCGACACCCTCTTTGGCTATCACCCCATAGTGAGTATCGACGGTGCCCTGGCGCTGTTCTTTTTCATATGTTCATTTGCCGTTGCCTCCGTATCCTCGAAGAGGAAGCGGTCTTTTCTGGGCATAACCGCCATTGCCGGCCTGCTCTTCATATCCTCCTTCCCGCTCTCCTTCACCTTGTTGGGGATCCCGGTGACGATCCTTCTTCTAAGGCAGGTCATGACCCTTCTCTTTTGCGCGCTGGTGGGTCCCTACTTCATCAAACCCAAGGGATTCGCCTTCTTCCTTGTGCTTCTGTACAACGCCCTCTGTTTCTACTACCCGATTCTTCGGGTAAGGGAACTGGACGAGACCATGGCCTACGTTATAGTGACCTACTCCTTTACCCTCCTGTTCTCCTACTTCTTCCTGGACATCCTGAGGATGAACCTGGGCCATGTGTCCTCTCTTATCTCCGCCAAGAAGGACGCCGAGAACATGGCTCTCAGGGATGATCTGACGGGCGTTTACAACAGGAGGTACTGTGACAACCTTCTGAGGGTCCTCACAGAGAACGAGACCGAAAAGGCCCTTCTCTTCATCGACCTCGACGACTACCAGAACGTTTGTCAGGCCCACGGTCACCTTGTTGGCGACGCATACCTGAAGAGATCGGCCGAGGCTGTACTGGAATCGGTCAGGTCAGGCGACATCGTCTCCCGTTTCGGGGGCAACCAGTTCGTAGTGGTCCTTGACAGTGGCGACCTTTCCCTGGCCGAGACGGTGGCCAGGAGGATCAGGAAGGCCGTAGGGGAGGTTATCCCTGAATTCAGGTCCGTCTCGGTGGGTGTGACCAAGATTATCCCCGGGATCACCCAGCAGGCCGTACTGGTGAACGCAGACACAGCCCTCTACCGATCCAAGCACTCCCCCCTGGGGAACATCTCGATCGTGGATCCTGACAACCCCAGGATCGAGCCAGAGCACTGGCCTGAAACTGACATGAGACTTCAGGAAAGATAGGAGGAAGGGAGCCCGGGAAAGGCCCCCTCCCGCACCCTTGAGGGATCCTCAACCAGGGATGAACAGACCCCGGATGAGATCCCATATCCATGTGATGGCCGAAGCCACGGCCTTGAAGAGGATTCACATATTATTCACCCGCCTTGTGGCCATAATACCACAGGGGGTATCCAGGAGGTAGACCATGCAGAATAATACCTTGGAAGTGATCCTTTCCAGAAGAAGCATAAGAAGGTATACCGACAGGCCTGTTGAAGACTCTTCCATCGAGACCCTCCTGAAAGCCGGGATGAGCGCCCCCAGCGCACACAACCAGCAGCCCTGGGAGTTCATCGTCGTCGACGACAGGAAGACCCTCGAAGAAATTCCCCTGTTCCACCCCTACTCCAGAATGCTTCTCAAGGCTCCGGCAGCGATAGTGGTATGCGGTATCACCAGGGATATCCCCGCCCCTCAATTCTGGCCCCAGGACTGTGCAGCGGCCACCGAGAACATCCTGCTGGCCGCCCATGCCCTCGGGATCGGATCAGTGTGGCTAGGGGTATTCCCCCACGAGGAACTTGTATCCAGGCTCTCTGAACTGCTGGCTGTCCCCACTGACATCACCCCCTTCTCCATCATCTCTCTTGGATATCCTGACGAGGGGAAGGGGCCTTCGGAGAGATACGACGCAGCAAGAGTGCACAGAAACCGGTGGTAGCAGCAAAGGGGGAGGGAACCCATCTCGAAGGACCGATCCTCACAGGACAACCAGCCTGTTCTCTTTGACCCCAACCTCAACATAGTCTTCGGAGTGACCCTGATCTCGGTTCTGGGAGTAGCCAGCGTTGCCCCGGCCTTCCCGGAGATAATCCGTGCCCTGGGTGTCCACCAGGAGGACGCGGCATGGCTTATCTCCGCATTCACGATCCCGGGACTTCTGTTCACTCCTGTGACGGGCTTTCTCTCAGACCGTTACGGGAGGAGAAAGATCCTGATCCCCTGCCTCTTCCTCTTTGGGATAGCAGGAGGGGCGTGCTTTCTTGCCCGTGACTTCCGCACCCTGATCTTTCTCCGGTTCCTGCAGGGGGTAGGCTCGGCCCCGCTCAACGCCCTGAACGTCGCCCTTATAGGGGACTTTTTCAAGGGCAACGACCGATCGGCCGCCATGGGATACAACACAAGTGTAATTGGTGTAGGTACCGCCATCTACCCGGCTCTTGGAGGACTGTTGGCCATGGCGGGCTGGAATTACCCTTTTCTTTTGGCTCTGGTGGCCCTTCCAGTTGGATTCTGGGCATACCTTGGCCTGAATGAGGGAGACCGGTTTCCACCTGGCGGGCAATCAGCAGGAGGAGCTCCCCGGCCGCTCCTGCGGGAACTTGCAAGAAAGGGTGTCCCAGTCCTGCTATTTGCCAGCATGATGACCTTCGTCATCCAGTACGGGGGGTTCCTCACCTTTCTTCCCTTCTACCTGGAATCAGGCTACGGCGCTACACCCCTGACCATAGGGCTGGTATCGGCCGCAATGTCCATCTCGAGCGCTGTCACCTCTTACAGGGCAGGATGGTTCTCCGCCCGATTCAGTAGCCGCTCCCTGATGGCGATAGCATTCATACTCTACTGTTCGGCGCTGCTTTTCATCCTTCACGTGTCGGGCTGTTCTGGGATGATAGTCCCTGCGATGCTCTTCGGCATTGGACAGGGGATCAACATCCCCAACCTCCTTACAACACTCACCAACAACACACCTGAAGAGAACCGGGCCATGGTGATGTCTCTTAACAGCATGTCCCTGAGGCTGGGGCAGACCCTGGGGCCGCCCCTGTTCGGTATGGTCTTCGCATCCAGGGGAATAGAGGCTGTATTCACTACCGGCGCCGTCATGGCAGGAGGTATGGCGGTAGTGATCTTCGGAACGATGAGGAAGATCGGTGGAACGTCAGAGGTGGGACATGACGCGTGACGCATGACTCGAAAGATCAAAAGCGTGAACGGTAAACGGTCAACCGTAAACAGAAGTCGCAGAGAGACCTGCTTTAATCTTGCCCTTAACTGTTCACGCTTTTTTGTTCTTACGTCTCACGTCTCACGTTTCACGATCTACAAAAAAGGAGGTCATACCATGTTCTGCAGCTGCAAGGATATGAGAGCAATTCGAAGGGAGAATCTCCAGGGAGGACCCGGCGGTGGAATGTTCTACCCCTTGATAGCCCCGGGCGAAAAGCCCGAGGGCAGCCACCTCAAAATGGTGGCCAGAGTAGAGCTCGATCCGGGTGCGGCCGTGGGCGAGCACACCCATACTGGCGACGAAGAGGTCTATCACATCATCTCCGGGAGGGGGATCTTCATCGAGGACGGAGTCCAGGTTAAGGTAGGCCCAGGGGATACGGCCGTTACGCTTGACGGGCATAGCCATTCCATAATCAACACAGGCGACGAACCGCTGGTCTTCCTGGCGGTGATCGCTGAGTAACAAAACCCGTGAACAGGGGAAGCAGTCACTGGTTACTCGCAGGTTAAAAGGCGTAAACGCTAAACAGTCAACGGTGAACGGTCAACAGTAGGCATCCGCTCCTGGCCTTGCGGTTTACCGTTCACCGGGGATTATTTTCTTCCCCCCGTTACGAGTTCCGAGTAACAGGTCCTGTTCTTGCGTCACGTCTCACGCTTGATCTTTTTACCCTGTGCTATGATATCCGAAACCTTTCTGGGGGTGACGGAAATGATACTCAAAAGAGCCGTTCTTCTATTCCTCGTGCTGGTGTCCGTCATCCTTAACGCGACCGTTTCCACGGCTTTTGACGTCTCCGCCGTGAGGGGACCTCATATCCGGGACCTCTACATGGTTATCTACCGGGATCCCGACTCCCAGATACTGGCGCTTCAAAAGGGAGAGCTTGACGTACTCGGAGACGTAACCCGCCCCTCGGATATCGAGCGACTGTCGTCCAACCAGGACGTTAACCTTTCAATATCAAGGGGATTCCATCTCTTTTTCATGGGCTTCAACCTTCGCAAGGGACCATGGAATGACAAGACACTAAGGCAGGCGGCCTCAATGGCCATCCCGTCCATTCAGATCGTGAGGGACATCTTTTCCGGATACAGCGAACCCGTAAACACCTATCTTCCCCCGGTATCGCCCTACCATGAGACCGACGTAACGACCTGGGAACATGACCCCAGGGGGGCAAGAGTGCTTCTCGAGGAAGAAGGTTGGAGGTGGTCACCCGACGGAAGGCTGATCCCTCCGGGGGAGGAATCTCCCCTGAAGGGGGTCAAGATCCTGTCCCCTACGGCCCAGGTGGCCCCCACCACAGCGGAGATATCCAGCAGGATCGCCAACGCTCTAAAGGAAATAGGGATCCCCGTCTCGGTGGAACCCCTCGATTTCTCTACCATGATCAGAAGGCTCGACCTCCACGATTTTGATCTCTTCGTCATGGCCTGGAGCCTAACCAGGGATCCCGACAGCCTCTTCGCCTTTTTCCACTCCTCCATGGATGTGACGGGAGGGTACAACATACAGGGTCTTCACGACCCTCTGCTGGACGAGGTGCTGGAAGAACTACGGTGGGCCCCTGACAGGCAGACCGCCGAGGGAGCGGCCCGAAAGGCCCAGCAGATGCTATCGGAGATATCCCCGTGGATACCGGTCTACTCACGCTACATGGTGGCCGCCGTCAGAAAGGGGTGGGATGGCGTGATCAGCACCCAGGCCACCTCGGCGGACAACATCTGGACCCTTCTCAACATGAGGTCCTCCGATGGCAGCGAGAGACCCGTGTTCTGGTGCCTCTCCGATGAACCCCGATCACTAAACCCACTGAGTACTGGCTCAGCCTACGACTGGCAGGTGCTCGGTCTGATCTACGATGGCATGATCGCCGTGGACCCGGAGACCCTGGATGATATACCCTGGCTGGCCACCAAGTGGGAGGTGGAGACAGTCAGCGGAGAGGACGGAGACCATACGAGACTGACCTTCCATTTGAGGGACAGGGTCAAATGGCACGACGGCTCCCCTTTTACATCGAAGGACGTGGGAAAGACCCTGGAGTTCCTCAGGGACAACGAAATACCCAGGTACTTCGACAACGTCAGGGACATCCTGAAGGTGGAGACCCCTGACGACCTGACGGTCATTGTAACGATGAAGAATGTTTCCTTCTGGCATCTCCACAACATCGGCGGCTCCCCTGTCTTCCCAGCCCACCTCCTTGAAGGAGTTGACGAATGGGAGACATGGCAGCCTGCTGCAGAACCCCACCCTTCTGTGAAGGGACTGACATCCCTTGTGGGGACAGGGCCCTTCGTGTTCAGGGAGTACCGCCAGGGAGAGTACGTCCACTTTGTCAGTAACGAGGACTTCTGGCTGATCGGAGGTGACTAGCTCTTGTGGTCCTACTGGTCCCGGAGGGCATTGGGCGCAGTAGCCGTACTGCTGCTGGTCATAGCCGCGAACTTCTTCCTTTTCAGGGTCATGCCCGGCGACGCCGTATCTACGATCGTCGACCCCCGATTCTCCCCGGAGGCCAAGGAACGCTTGAGGGAGCTATTCGGTCTCGATCTCCCCCTTTACCGTCAGTTCCTGATCTATGTCCGAAGGATGCTGACCTTCGATCTCGGGATATCCTTCCTCTCCCAAAGACCCGTCTGGGAAGAACTGAAGAGCCGTATCCCCAATACGGTTGCCCTCCTTGGATCGGCCCTGTTTCTTTCGTCGGCTCTGGGAATATGGCTGGGCGTCAAGGCGGCCAGAAGAAGAGGGGGGTTGACGGAAAAACTTGTCCTTGTATCGGGATCGGTGTCCTTCTCCTTTCCTTCGTTCTTCGTCCAGCTGGTCCTTCTCCTTTTTTTCGCATACACCTTCCCGGTCTTTCCCCTCAGAGGGAGCGTATCTATCCCCCTCCCGGAGGGCGCTTTCGCGAGAGCACTGGATTACCTGTGGCACCTTCTTTTACCGGTTGGGTCACTGGTACTCCTGGGTTTCGGCTCCTGGGCAATATACGTGAGGAACCTCATGGTGAAGACCCTGGGGGAAGACTTCATCCTCCTGGCCAGGGCCAGGGGGCTTCCCGAGGGCAGGATACTCTGGAACCATGCCTTCAGGTCGGCTTTGCCGCCGGTCCTCACAATCTTCCTGCTGGCCCTTCCTGGCATAGTTTCGGGCGCAGTGATCACGGAAACGGTATTTTCCCTCCACGGCGTCGGGAAGTACCTCCTGGATTCGATAATGGGGCATGACTACCCCGCCGCAGGGGCAGCCTTCTACATCCTTGGCCTTCTGACCATTGTCTCCAACCTTGCTGCCGATGCAGCCTACGCCCTTGCGGACCCCAGGATCAGGGTCGGGAGGAGGGCCCAGAGGTGATGAAGGTCCCCCGCTGGAGTTTCATAACGTTCTTCCTGATCCTTGCCATAGCGGTCATCGGACCCATGAGCCTTTCCAAAGGACCGCAGGAGACCGTTGCCAAACCTTTCGCGCCACCGGTATGGTCCGGTGGAGATGCTCCGCCACCCTTCTCCGGTAATCTTTCGCCGAACTCGAAAGAGATGAACATCGAATGGGACTGGGATGCCCCCGAAAACCTCACCCTCAGGGGACAACTGACCTTTGACCATGACGTTGTGGCAAGACTGGTATGGACGACCCCGGAGGGGAGCAAGTACACCCTTTCCTCCTTCCATGGAAGCGGGGTGTGGTCCATCGACCTTGACGCGAGGGACATGACCTTCAAGACGGTTCTGGGCATTCCCCCCTTTGCCAGCGCGACATCCCTGCTCTTTCCCTCAAGGGGGCTCCATGCTCTCTCACTGGAGGGTCCTTCTCCATCGGAGGGATCCCTGGAACTCGTCCTGCCCGGAGGAAGATGGGGGCTTTTGGGGACCGACCAGAGAGGGCGAGATGTCCTCTCGCTTTTTATCGTGGGTATCAGGGTGTCCCTTCTGGTGGGGATCTCGGCCACGTTCATCGCCTCACTGCTGGGACTCTCCATAGGGCTTGCAAGCGGCTACCTGGGGGGGGTTGCGGACAGCCTTATCATGAGGATCGTGGATGTGCTTCTGTCGATCCCCATTCTACCGATCCTGATGGTCCTCGTGGGAATTTGGGGAAAGGGACTCTGGCAACTTGTGCTGATCCTGGGACTTTTTTCCTGGATGGGTACGGCAAGGACGGTCAGATCCCTGGCCCTCTCCCTCAGAGAGTCCTGTTACGTAGAGAATCTCCGCTCCATAGGGGCCGGGTCCTGGTACATCCTTTACCGACACCTTCTTCCTGAAGCTATGCCGATAGTTCTCGCTGCGGTGTCCCTGGGAGTGCCGGGGGCAATTTTGGCCGAAGCGGGCCTCTCATTCCTCGGGCTTTCAGATCCCAGGATCATCTCATGGGGGAGGATGCTCCATGAGGCCCACGGGTTCGGAGCCTTCACGGCAGGGGCCTGGTGGCTTATCATTCCGCCGGGGCTTGGGATCTCGATCATATGCCTTGTCTTTCTCGACATGGGCCGTTCCATAGAAGAGATGGCCGATCCCCGACTGAGAGGGGGTGGCCAGGGCTGATATCCGTAAGAGGTTTGTCTATCACCTATCGGACCCCCGCCCGAAATGTCCCGGCGGTCAGGGATGTATCGCTTGAGATCCCGGCGGGACGCATAACCGCCATCGTTGGGGGATCGGGGGGAGGCAAGAGCAGCCTGATCTATGGAATCCTTCGTCTCCTCCCTCCCCGGACCGAATTGTCGGGGAGCATTTTCTACGACGGGACAGACCTGGTCTCAACCGATGAGGAGTGGATGAGAGAGTTCAGATGGAAGAGAGCGGCCCTGATCACCCAGGGCGCGATGAACTCGCTTACGCCGGTCCTGACCGTAGGCTATCAGATATCCGAGGTACTCCAGGTCAGGCTGGGGCTGTCGCGCAGGGAGGCCGAGAAAAGAACCCTCGAACTTCTGGCGATGACGAACCTTACCCAGATCCATGCCCGAAAATTTCCCCACGAACTCTCCGGGGGTGAGAAGCAACGGGCAGTCATATCCATGGCCGTATCCTGTTTTCCGGGCCTTTTGATAGCCGACGAACCGACAAGTGCACTGGACATGATCACCCAGGCCGAGGTCGTCACGACCCTCGTGGGAATGGTCCGGGATCAGGGGATGGGACTCCTTCTGGTCACTCATGACCTCCCGTTGGCGAACTCCGTCTGTGACGATCTGGCAGTGATGTACGAAGGCAGGATTGTGGAGACGGGAACCCCCTCGAAGATCCTGCGATCCCCCTCCCACGAACATACAAGGAAACTGCTGTCGGCCTTCAGCTTCAAGGGAGGGGCCAGACCATGAGAGAACTCCTTCTCTCTGCGAAGGGAGTATCGGTCTCTTTCCTGTCGCCAAGGGGCACCACCGAGGCCCTGAAGGGAGTGGATATGGATGTTCCCACCGGCGGTTGCGTGGCAGTGGTCGGGGAGTCAGGGAGCGGAAAGACAACGCTGCTCAGGGCGTGCCTGGGCCTGGTCCCAATGTTTGAGGGGTCGGTGACCCTTTTCGACAGGGACCTGTCTTTCTGTGGTAGCAAGGAACTTGTAACGTTACGAAGGCGCTGCGGCTACGTCCCCCAGGATCCCTTCGGATGCGTCCCACCCACGCTGAATACCCTTGATGCCGCTGCAGAGCCCGTCCGGATAACCGGGAAAGGGAACAGGGAGCAGGCACTGGAAAAGGCCAGGGAGCTCCTCGCCGAGTTGGGCCTTGACGACCAGGATCTCTGGAAGGAGAGGGTCAGGCTTTCCCTTTCGGGTGGGCAGAGACAGAGGGTCAGCATAGCCAGGGCCCTCTCGCTCGATCCGGAGCTACTTCTGGCCGACGAACCGGCGAGCATGCAGGATGCGGCCAACAGGGGCGAAGTAATGGAGATCCTCCGCCGAAGGACCAGGAAGGGGATGGGGCTTCTCATGGCAACCCACGACCTCCCCTTCGCGGCAGCCTTTGCAGACAGGGTTGTGGTCATGTACAAAGGCACCGTGGTCGAGACAGGCCCCCCTGACCAGGTGGTCGAAAACCCCCTCCACCCCTACAGCCTTGCCCTTATCTCCGCCATGCCCGGCATTGGGAAGGGGATAAGACCCCCCCGGCCTGTGGAGGTGAAAGATCGGTCCTTCGGGGGCTGCCCCTTCGCCCCGATGTGCCCGACAAGGACGGAGCGGTGCAGGCAGGCACCCTCTTTGACTACGGCCTGGCCTTCGAGGAGTGTTGCCTGCTGGAACGTCGGGAAAGAGTCCCTTGAAAGGTTAGCTAGATAAGGCGGCCATCAAGCTCCATGGTCCTATGGAGCTTGATGAAGAGCCCGGCCATGCGGGGATCGAACTGCTTTCCGGCCTGGGAGGCGATCTCCTCGAGAGCCTCCTCGGGGGATAGAGCCTGCCTGTAGGAACGCCAACCGGTCATAACCTCGTACGCGCACAGCAGGTGAATGATCCTGGAAGGTCGGGGGATATCCTCCCCGGAAAGCCCCCTGGGGTAGCCCGATCCATCAAAGTGCTCGTGATGGCACAGGATGTCCTCGACAACGGGAGATATCGGGGCGAGGTTCCTGGCAAGGTGGTAACCTCTTTCAGGGTGTTTACGGACATCCTCCCACTCTTCGGGGTCAAGAGGCCCCTCGCGGTAGAGAACATCCGTCGGTATCGGCATCAGCCCGATGTCGTGGAACTGGGCGAGAAGGTCAAGGTTTTCGATCTCGTCCTGTCGGAGGGCAAGAAAAGTCCCGAAGGACTCCGCCAGCTTCTTAAGCCTTGAAATATGAGCCCTTCTCCTGGGGTCGGAGCCCAGGAAGTCCACGATCCGGGAATATATGGCCGAACGGGACCTTTCGCTCCGCATCAGTTTGTCCAGGTACATGTCGTCATCGGCCTTTTTCCTGACCTGCATGAAATCCTGGGTAACCTCGTCCTTGGCGGCAACACCAAGGGCGATGCTCGGGGGGATCATCCCCTTCGAGGCACGATCACAGGCCTGCCTTATGCGGTCACAGATCGACCTTGCCTCCAGGAGGGACGTCCTTGGCAGGAGCATGATGAACTCGTCGCCGCCGCAGCGGGCGATCAGGTCCTCCTGCCTACAGCAGGACCGCAGGATCGCCCCGGCCTCAATTATCAACTGGTCGCCCTCCATATGACCGAAGGCATCGTTGATAAGTTTCAGGTTGTCCACGTCGGCCATGATAAGGCTGATAGGGAGCTGTCTTGAGGTGTCCAGGCGCCTGAGTTCCTCTTCGAGGAAGGCGTTGTTGTAAAGTCCTGTCAGGGCGTCATGGTAGCCGAAGTGCCGGATCTTCTCGTCGAGGATCTTTCTCTCGGTTATGTCCTGATATATGGCGTACACCACTTTCTGCCCTCCGGCGACGGGGAATGACACGGCATTGATCTGGACATCCACCCGACTTCCGTCCTTTCTAAGCCTGGTCCTTTCGGTCTTGAGGATGGATCCGGCTGCAACGTCCCTGGTCAGCTTTTCGGCGTCGTCCCGGGCCTCTCCCGGCGCTATGAGATCATCCAGGTTCATCCCGACGCACTCCCAGCTGCTGTATCCGAACAGTTTTTCAAAGGACTCGTTGACCCGCTGGATGACGCCATCATCGCATACGAGCGCTATGGCCAGGGGGCTGTTCATGAAGAGGTTCTCGAAGTAGATCCTCTCGTTGGCCAGTTCCTGTTCCGACCTTATCCTCTCGGTTATGTCCCTGTAGATGGCGAGATATTCCCCGGAGGAGTCGAAACGGGATATAGCCGCCCCCCTTATTGACAGGTGGACCTTGCTGCCGTCCTTGCGAACCCTGACAGCCTCGTGGTCCACTCTCTTCTTATCTCTCAGCTTCTTGATGTTGTCGCGAATATCGGCATCCTTTTCCCCTCTGCCTACGACCTCCCAGAGTGAATGCCCCAGGGCTTCCCCCGGGTCCAGTCCAAAGAGATGTTCGAAGGCGGGATTGGTACGAAAGACTACCCCCTCCTCATCGAAGAGGACTATTCCGTCCGGTGAATCTACCAGCACTCTTTCAAGGAGGGCCCTTTCTCGCCTGAGATCCTTCTCCGCTGCCTTTCGTTCGCTTATGTCCTCGTAGATGGCGTATACCGCCAGGGTCCTTCCACCCTCCCTGATTGGAACACCCCATATGGAGAGTGGGATCCTGGAACGGTCCTTTCGTGTCCGGACCGCCTCGATGAAGATATTCTCTCCGTGGACGACCCTTTTTGTCACGTCCCCAGCTTCAGCGTAGATGTCCCCTTCAAGTGCGACGAGGTCATCAAGCTGGCCCCCCACAACCTCGTCCATGGTATAACCAAACATCTTGCAGAAGGAATCGTTCGCACGGATCACTCTACCGTCCGTGAGCTGGATGGCAATACCCAGCGGGGCCTGATCAATAAGAGTCTCGTAGAAAGCATCGACGTTAAAAAATCTGTTAACATCCTCCACGGCGAAACCGCCTTTCGAACAACGAGAGAAGAGGTATCCCCAGACCAAAGCACGCGATCATCTGACCTGTACCGACATAGATCATGGTCGGGACTGCAGGAATATCAAGGAGAACGGAAAGATAGCCCCCTACAACGAGGGCGTTGACGGCAACTGGGGGTACGGCGGCGAGGTACCGGTTGGGCATCCTGGAGGTAAGTATGGCAGCGGTTAGTGTTGCCGCACTTCCGAATACCATGTCGATTATACCGAAACCGCCGACAAAATTGGAGATGAGGCAACCCACGAAAAGACCTGGGATCGCCTCGGCCCATATCCACGGAAGGAGCGTCAGGGCTTCGGAGACCCTAACCTGCATCGGACCGAAGGACAACGGGGCGAAGATCAGGGTCAGGGCCGCATAAACACCGCCAATCAAGGCAGCCCTGACAAGGCGTACCGAGGGGGTGCCCGCCCCCTCCCTGACGCTTTTGTCGCCGTTCATGAAAGGATCCAACTCCCCTTCAAGGTGTCAACATCGGGTGCGACAGCCCCAGGGACACTACCGCCTCGCGCAGCAGGATCGGGAAGACCTCCAGGGAGTAGGAGAGGCAAAGCCTCTCGGTCGGTCTGTGAGGATCCTTCCCTGAGGGACCGAGATTAAGTACCGGGATATCCAGTCCCATGATCTCCCTTAGAGCAACCCTGTAGACACTCCCCCACCCGGGAGTGTTGGATGCCATGCAGAGCATGTCCATGGCACTCCCCTGGAAGCCCATGTAGCTGAGGTCGCATATACCGGCAAAGAACTCTCTGGATGACATGGCGATGCCGTGATCCCTGTGTGCCAACTCTATGACGCGTTCAGCCACTCTCCGCACCCTCAGGTCGCCCGGGTTTTGTCCGTCGTTCCGTCGGTGAGGGTAATAGGGGGGGAGGAAGCCCACAATCACCAACGGCCCCTCCGGGGGAGCCCACCCCAGCATCTCCGTGACGACCGCCAGTGAACGCTGACGATCGTCCAGGGCCGGGTCCATGGATCTGACCAGTTCCCTTACCCCGGCCTTTGCTCCGCCTCCCCGAACCAGGTCAGTCCTGGATGCAAACTCCTCGAAGGTCACCACCCGGGGGCGGGGAACATCAGCGGAAAGACCCAGCCTGGAAGCGCTTTCCCTGATCTGTCCCACCGTTCTTTCACAGGCGTCTTCGGCGACCTGTTTCATCTCCTTCATGATCTCCGCCGGCGTCTTTGCCAGGGTCATGTAGTTGAAGAAGATCGCCGCCCTGTCGGGGATCGTTACGGAATAGCTGTTACGGATATCCCTGATCGAGAGGCATGCCGGGGGAGGTGCCGTCTCATCCCCGGCCCTGTCTGCCATCAGGGGGTTGCCCTCGACAAGAAGGGAGATATGGGACGCAAGGAGGGAGGCGCTCAGGCCTTCAAAGTACTGCCCTACGTGAGACCCTATACCGGCACAGTAGAAGAAAGGCATTACCTTTCCCACCGCACCCAGGAAGACCACTTCTCCTTCGGCATCGGGTGCGCCCGCGTTGCCAGGCTCTGTAAGTATGGCCCCGAGATAGTCGAGACCCCTATCCTCTTTGATCTTCAACAGGGCGGGAACAGCCGCCCTCATCCCGGCTGAACCCACTTCTTCGTCGGGGACGGCCAGGAAGAGAAGGTTGACCCCAAGGCTGGACTGCTCCTGCGCCGCTTCGGAGAGCAGCGCCATTTCAACGGCAAGACCGCACTTCATATCCATGACCCCTCGGCCGAAGAGATAGTCGCCCGACTTGAGATCCTCTCCGGCCTCCCCGTCAAGACCTCTCTCCTTCAGAGCGGAAGTGTATTCCAGGGGGGAGAAGGCAAGGTCCTCCAGAGATCCGAAGTCTTCGGCACCTACCACGTCGTAGTGCCCCGTGAGGACTACCGTACCCTTGACGGTCGGGACTGCCTCCACAAAGGCCATGACCACCTCCCTGCCAAAGGGATCTCCCGGGACGGGAAGAAGCTGAAGGTTCCCGGGATGGTCACGGAAGTAGGGAAGTTCTCCGAGCCTGGAGTGAATGAATCTGCCCGCCTCTGCCTCGGCGGGTGTACAGGAGACACTGGGTATCCCGACCAGTTCCATGAGAAGATCAAGAATGTCCTGCCTTGCGTTCTCCATTGCCGAACCTCGCTCCCATCGAAGAGGAAAAAGTCAGCTCAATAATACCACCCTGAAGGAAGGTGATATGCATGTATGCAGTGATACAATTGGAGCCGTCAGTCATGCTCCTGAAAGGAAGTCCCGATCATGAAAATGCGCCTGGAACGACCCTCTTTCAATATCAAGCTCCTTATACTGGCGTTGACCCATTTTCTTAACGATATCCATGGGACCTTTCTACCTACCTTCATACCAGTGATAGTCAGCCGCCTGGGGATCTCCTATGCCCAGGCAGGGCTTCTGAAATCCCTGTCAGGGATCATCCACATGATCGTTCAGCCCATGGCAGGTTATGTTTCGGACCTCTTTTCACGCCCCTATGCGATAATCGTAGGACCACTTATGACCGCCCTTGGAGCTGCCCTCCTGCCCCTGGGACCGACCTACGGGATCACTTTCATCATAGTGGGACTCTGGGCCTTCGGGAGCGCCGTATACCACCCCCTGGGACACGGGAGCGTGGGTTACGTCGGTAATCCTGGGAAGCTGGCATTTTACCTTGCCGTATTCTCCGTGGGAGGGATCCTCGGATCGACCCTCAGCCCACTTTACGCGATTTTTTTGGCAAAGGTTTTCGGGTTCGGACCACTGATGCCAGTCGCAGCTATGGTCCCTGTCTCCATAGGGGCCTTGCTGGTGATCCGTTACATCCCTACGCTCAAGGCTGAGGGTTCCGAGGGCACACCCTCCCCCATGGGATTTTTAAGATCCTTCAGCAAGACCTTCAGGGTGATATTCCCTGTCTGGATCGTTTGCGTCTGCAGGGATACCGCAGTCGAGGGGATCCGGTTCTTTCTCCCCCTCTTCATAGCCTCCCGGGGGGGAAGCATTGTCAATATCGGCACTATCCTTTTTCTGATCAACACCGTCGGGACTTTTTCACCCATGCTTGGAGGCCCCATCGCCGACAGGTTCGGGCGCAGAAAAGTCATTGAGATCACCATGGCCCTCTCGCCTTTCTTCCTGGTCCCAGCAGCCCTTACCAGCGGGTTCCTGTCGATCTCCCTCTACATGATAGGGAATGCCCTTCTCCAGGGGATCCTTCCCGTCACCGGGGCCGCCGCCCAGGAGATGGCCCCGGGGGCTAGGAGTACTGCCGCATCCATGGTCACGGGACTCTCCTTCGGACTGGCTGGTCTTCTTCTCGCCCCCATTGGAGCGTTGGCGGACCGCACCAGTCTCACCGCAGTCCTAATAATTATCGGGGCCCTCCCCCTTCTCCCTATGCCAGTATTCTGGATGGCTTGGAAGCAGGAAAGTCGTAACACGTGACTCGAAAGGACAAAATTAAAATCAATTTTTTATCTGCGTCCTAACCTGCGTTGGCAGTGCTCGAACCTGGTCAGAGCGAAGCCTACCTTTCAGCTTGCCTGAAGGACCCGGCCCCGGCATAGCCCCGACAAGGTCCCGAGGTGAATTAACGAGGAAGGTGCTTTAACGAGGGGAATAGATATGCAGCCGTTACGGCATACGACCTTGTCTGTGGTGAAGATCTGGGATCTAAAGGAACCAGGTCGTGGTTCCTCGTCGTTTCCCTCCTCGGAATGACAAACCCTTGCATTTTCCGTTCACTGTTTCACTCTTGATCCTGCAAGTCACGAGTTAAGCTTTTGCCCTTCCTGATGTCTGCCTCCTTTTTTTATCATATCTCCAACCCCAAGGTAGCGGTTTACTAGGATAGTATGTTATACTCCCTCCTGAGAGCGATCAAGGGGGGCGGGGAAGGTGCTGAAGCTTGAGGTCGAACACTATATCCAGCTCGGAGAAAAGGTGAGGGAGCGGGCTGCCGAACTGTGCAGAATGTACCTGAAGGTCTACTTTGACTGCGAGGATTGCGAGGTGCTTGTAACCAACGTCGAGGTAGGGCACAGCGGAAGGTTCCGTATCATGTTCACCGAATCGGAGATGGAGGATATCCTCTACCTCCCCCCTGAATACTTCTGGCTCACCGACGACGAGGTAGCCCTCAGGATGAAGATCGACCGGGAGATCCGGGAAGGTCAGCTGGAAGAACGAAGAAGGTTACGGACTTGCCAGGAGGCGAAGCCGCCCGTCAATCCTGCGTGACCACCCTGTTCCGTCCCAAAGCCTTGGCCCTGTACATGGCCTTGTCGGCCCTTCCGATGAGGTCGTCTGAACTTCCCCCTGCAATGGAAACGGCCACCCCGAAGCTTGCTGTCACCCTGACTGGAGGATCGCCTGTCTCGGCCTCTTCCACGGTCGTTCGCACCCTCTCCGCGACGGATTCGGCTTCATGGATTTCCGTGCGGGGAAGGACGATAAGGAACTCCTCCCCCCCGTACCTTCCACAGAGATCCCTCTCCCTGACCTGCCCCGAGAGGATCTTTCCGAAAGCTGAGAGGACCTCGTCGCCAGTACTGTGTCCCAGACTGTCGTTGACCTTCTTGAAGTGATCTATATCAGCCATTACCAGGGAAAGGGGCAACTCGTCCTCCTTCTCGATCTTTTCCGCGAGAAACTCAAGCAGGGCCCTCCTGTTGGCGATTCCTGTCAAGTGGTCGGTGTTAAGAAGCCGGTTAATTGTCGCGTTGGCCCTCTCAAGCTCCACGTTCTTCCTGGTGAGCTCCCTCGAAAGGGAGGCTAGCTCGTTGTTGAGGTCCGTCATCCTGATAATGATCTCGCTGTCGGACATTCTCCTGGTCTCTCCGATCAGGACAACGGTCCCTCCACAGCGGGAAAAGAAACAGGCCATGGTGTAGACTGCCGAAGAGGAGTGGCGGAAGTTGAGGGTCTCCTTCCGGAACGGGCATTGAGGACTTTCAGGGGGCGATTTTTTTGTGAGAGTTTCGAAAACTCCTTTCAAACGGTCCCTGTTCTCAGGCAGGATGAAGTCGAATATGTTCCTTCCCATGGAGAAGCCTCCGGGAAGCCCGAAGATCCTCTCCATCCCCCCGTTGGAGCTGACGATCAGCCCCTGCGGGTCGAGGGTCAACAGTATGGTCCTGCTCTCGGATCCGAAAAACTTCTTGATCACCTTTTCGACTGAAGGGTCAGATCTGTCCACTTCTCCTCCTGTCCCCCTCGCTGAACCACTGACGCGCCAACTCAACTGCCTCCGAGGCATCCCTTGCATATCCATCGGCCCCGATGGACTTCCAGAGATCACCGGCCCCGGAGAAGGCAAGGCCTCCTGCCATGAACCTCACATCAGCCAGAAAGGGATCGCTCTTTACCTCCGAGATCAGTTCCGCCGCACCCTGCAGGGTAAAGGGCAAGGCAACAGATACAGCGACCAGGAAGGGATTCCGTTCCTTTATGAAAGACACGGCACCTGACAGTTCTATGTTGCTCCCAAGGTAGTACACGCTCCAGCCGTCCTCCTCCAGGAGGTCTGCCACCATCCTTGCGCCTATCTCGTGATGTTCATTCGGCACGGCAGTGACCACGCAGGTCCTCTTGGTCCTCTCCGAGGAGGCTATCCTGGCATAGAGCGCGGACATGACCCTTCCCGCCACTGCCGAGGCAAGGTGCTCCTCGGCAACTGATACCTCGCCTCTCTCCCACATCCTTCCTATATCGTATAGAGATGGCTGGAGGATATGGACATAGAGATCACGGATCCCCCCTCGTTCAGCGAGATCCTTCTCTGCCGCCCTGAGGCAAAAACCGTGATCGCCGGTAAGGAGGGCATCCCTGAAGGCCACTCTCTCGGCCTCTCTCTCCGGGCTTGATGTTAACCCGATCTCGTCAGCATCGAACCTTGTCCTGAGGATAGTTTCATGGTTTTCCAGCAGCCAAAGGTAGACCGGCATTATCTCGCCGGCCGCCCCCGGGGACACCGTCCTCTCTATGGATGTGATGAACGTCTGGAAGAGCAAGGGAAAGTACTCCGTGGAGAAGCCGTGGGAAATGTAGGTCCTGTATACCCAGGGCACGGCAAGAGCGAGAAGATCGAACCTGTTGTACAGGAAAACAACGGCCATTGTCCCGGCGTGGTTCGCATGATTGACCCGCATGGTGCTCACCTGGTTCCCGCCTATCAGGGAGAATATATCATCCCTCGATTCCATGATGGAATCGACCTTTGCCACTATCTCGTTCTTCAGGGTCGAGTATTCCACCGCCGCCGGCCGGGAGACCATGGGCAGTCCTGAAATGGAACCCAGAAGGGGATTGGTCAACTGCCGTCCTCTCCTTTCGGTAATGTTTTAAAATGATATCATTAAAACCCTTTTTTACCGATGGGCCTCCAGAGAAGAAAGTAGACAGCCGGAGCCGCGAAGAAGAGCATACCGGGTATCGCACGGAACGCCCCGGCTACCCCCAGGAAGGAAGAAGCATACCCCAGGATAACGGGGGTTATGAAGAAACAGCCGTCGAGGATGAACCAGACAAGGGCTGTGGCCTTCGGGCGCAGTTCAGGAGGAGCAACGTCCCCTATCATGGCCAGCGAGAGGGGGAATCCAACACCCACCCCGATGCCGTAGACGAAACCCCAGAAAGCGAAACTCGCTGAAGAACCCGCAAAGGACGTGCCGAAGAGCGAAAGGGAGGTCAACGCAGTCATTGCGGTATAGATGACATCCTTGGGAAATATGTCCATGAGCCTGAAACCGACGACCCTTATCAGAATGGCCCCCACTGCGAAAGCCACCATGAAGAACGATGAGAGGAGCCCCTTGCTCATGGCCAGCGTCGGGATCGAGATTATTGCAGCATCGGTCATGGCATAGATAAAAACGGCAAGAAAGAGCACTCTCGCTCCAGGGAGACGGAAAAGTTCCGGGTAGGTACCCCACACCTCCTTTTTCCCGGCCCTGTCCCTGTCCACCCTGGAGAAGGTCGCTCCCACCATGGCGCATGCCAGGGCAACCACAGGACCTATCCAGACATAGATACCGTAGCCGTCATGACGAAGCAGCCAGTCCAGGAAAGGCACCACCACCAGGAAAGGCGCCATGGCGCCAATGGTTATAAGGGCGAAGGCCCCTCCCCGGACTTCCTGGGGGATCACCATGGTCTGGTAGGTGGTCAGGGACACGAGGAATAGCCCGAAACCAAAACCCATGAGTATCCTTGAGAGGATCAGAAGCGGAAGGGAGACCCCGGAGAGAGCCAGTCCGGTGCTCCCAAGGGCGCAACAGATAGCGGCCCCCGACAGGCTGACCCTGAAGGGGAAGCGTTCCACCAGCAGAGCCATGAAAGGACGAGGGAGGGTCGCAGCGGCGTAGTAGGCCCCCAGGATCCAGCCTATCGTTGCCTGGGACTTCAGCCCGGCGTGATCCAGGTATAGGGGCAGCAGAAAGTAGACGTAGCTGAAGCTCATGATTGCGAAGTTGCTTCCTGCCATCCTTGGAAGCAGTTTCCTGACCCTATGCATCGGGTCCGCCCTCCGCAGAGCCCGGCAGATGAACATCGGCCCCGGGGAGGTGAAGGGCTCTCCTGAGGAAGGTATCGCACTCAGCAAGAATAACCCCGAGAAGGATGATCACCCCCCCGAGGACTACCTGGGAGTTCAGGACCTCCTGGCCGATCATGACGGCAATAACATAGCCGAAAGGGCCTTCAAGGGAGAGAAGAATGGCGGCATGGACCTCGGGGCTGAACCTCTGGGCAACGGTCTGGACCAGGAAGGGGATGACCGTAACGAATACGGCTACATAGACAAGCCCCAGCAACGCCGCGGGAGCGATGGCACTGACATCGGGGAAGGGCTCGAAGAAAATTGCGCTGGCAAGGAGAAAGACCGTTGCCGAGGCCAGCTGGATGACCGTCAGGGCAATGGGATCCATCCTCCGGCTCAGGTTGCCCACGGCAAGGACGTGCAGGGCAATACCGAAGGCCAGGACAAGGGACAGGAAATCACCGAAGTTGAAGGTCATCCCCGGAGTGAAGGCCATGACCAGCAGTCCTGCCGTCGTAAGGAAAGCCCCGACTGTGGCTATTTTTGAGGGCCATCTCCTGTAGAAGAGGGCAAAGAGGAAGGGAACCATGACCACATTTGAGGAAGCTATGAAGGACTGCTTCCCGGCGGTCGTGAAAACCAGGCCGATTATATGGGCCACGAAAGTCAGGAAGAGGAGGAAGCCGAGGAAGCAGCCGAGAAGGATGTCCCTTCTCCCCAGGAACCTGAGGCGCTTACGGAACAGTACCAGCAGTATGGCCGTACTCAGCATGAACCGGGCTGTAAGAAGCCACATGGGCGAGAAGAAACCCAGGAGCCAGCTGGTCACGCCAAAGCCCGACCCCCAGAATATGGCGATGGTGAACATTGCTCCATCGGCAAGAAGGACCCTCTTTCTCTCGTCCAATTCGAGCACCGACCCTTCAGTAATAGTACGTATACAGCATACCACCAGAAATCCGGTTGTGTACAAAGGTTGGTATGATATCATTCTCTAGCGTGGTCATCCCCCGAACAGGATCGGAGGTCTCACGATGCGCAACCCGAGAATCATACTTGCTGCCCTGCTTGTTATCCTTCTGATGGCTGGAACTGCCTTTGCCGGCCGGGACCATCAATTCAGGGGAAAAGTCGACGGCCACACAAGGGGCGCTTTGCTCTTCAAGGCCTTTGCAGAAGGTCTGAACCCCGAGTCGATGGATATGATCCTTGACGAGGAGCCCGACGAGACGGGGCGCGTACGCCACCTGTTCCTCGACCTTTACGGATGCGAGCTGGGCGGCGTAAGAATTGAACGACTCGAGATCGAGGCTTTCGACACCGACTTCACCGACCCATGCAGCTGGGAGTCCTCCGGACCGGACGTAGAGGAGATGCTCTTCGTCAATGCCCGGGCCACCATTCTTGAAAAAGACGTAAACAGGGCCATTTCCGACGCCGTCTTCGGCGACGAGGACGGCAACTGGCACAACCTCTTCCTCGACTTCCGCAAGAACGGAGTCTACGCCAGTGGGTACTACACTGTCAGGCTGCTTTTCAAGCTGGACATCCTCATCGAGCTCGAGGGCCGTTTCGGTATTGTGGGCGGGAAGCAGGTCTGGCTCGAGGACTACACCATGAAGGTCAACAGGGTTGATCTGCCCGAAGTACTCACCGACAGGGCCATCAGCCAGATACAGCCGATAATCGACCTCAACGAGTTCGTGTTCCCCCTTACCCTGAAGACTGTCATCCAGGAGGAGGACAGGGTCATCCTCGAGAGCAGAAACGAGCCGGAAAGATTTAACGGTATACGTTACCTCTACTGCTCGGAGTGACCATTGCCAGGACCGGTCGTAGGGGTTTGATCGTGGCTACAGGCCCCGCCCTGTGAAATTGTGATGTTCCGGCAGTGGGTCTCGGGGACCCTGAAGGCAAGGGCAAGACCCACAACGGCCCCGGCCAGGCAGAGGGAAAGAGCGCCCCTGTATTGTATCGCTGGCGAATATGAGGACAGGAGGTCGATCATCGCGCCCATGGCTGGCGGGTAGGCCGCAATGCCTATGAAAAAACCCATATTGAGGACCGAAAGTGCGACCCCCGTGTAGCGGGGGTTGTTCGTTTCCTTTGTAACGGCTATACAAAGGACCATCGCCATAGAGAAGATACCCATCAACAGGAGGGTGGGCTTCAGTATGACCAGTGGGGGCATTCCTGAACCCCAGAAGACTATTACGCTCCACGCTGCAACGTTTAAAGAGCCCACCAGTATCAGTGGCCATCTCCTGGCCCCCACCATGTCTGAGAACTTCCCGATCATCACCCCTCCGGTCATCGCCCCGATAACCACCAGTGAGACGATCGCGGAGGCTTCATTCCGCGACAGGCCGTAGACATCAACCAGCCAGGGAACCCCCCAGGCACCGGTAAAGGTGAGCTGGGCGCCTGAAAAGAGTGCGCCAAGGGCAGTGGCAGGCCATATCCCCTTCGATCTCAGCGCAGCCCTCAGGGCCGGCATGAGATCTGAAGTGTGAACCGACTTCTCGGGCCCCCCGGATGAGACGGGCTCAAAGCCCATCTCTGTCGGCCTGTTCCTTATCAAAAACAGGCATACTCCCGTTATGACGAAGGACAGTACTCCTATCCCAGCGAAGGTCATCCTCCAGGTAAAAATACCAACCATCAGAGCCAGGGGTGTCTGAGCTATGAGCCCGCCGAAATTCCCTATCAGGGTGGTCACCCCTGACATAGTGGCAAATTCCTTCTCGCTGTACCATTCGGATAGCATCTTCAACATGCAGACAAAGACCGTCGAAGCACCTATGCCCACGATGAACCTTCCCATGTAGGCCCACCCGATAGAAGGGGCAAGACCGAAGATCAATGACCCGGCACCGGAAAGAAAGATCCCTGCCGAGACGGTGATCCTTGCCCCCAGTGAGTCGGCCAGCATACCGACCGGGATCTGCATGACCATGTAGGCGTAAAAGTACATGGAGGCCAGGTTGCCGAAGGCCGTTCCCGATATCCCGAAGGCTGCGGCAAGATCCTCCCGCACCACTCCGGCGGCCAGGCGGTGGAAGAAAACTATTATGTATGCAAGGGCCATTGTGCCCCAGACGACCCACCGGTACCTTCG